>DQGN01000040.1 GCA_003524745.1 Patescibacteria group bacterium | reverse complement strand
AAGAAAAAACTCGAAGAAGCTGGCGCCACCGTCGAGTTGAAGTAATTGTAATCAAAAACAACCAAGACCCGCCTTACGCGGGTCTTTTGGTTCCTACCCCCCGTCATTCTGGTAAGCTGGCGATGTTTACCTTTCATCGTCATTCTGGCTTGTCCAGAATCTTATAAATTAATCCATATGATTCTGGACAAGCCAGAATGACGAGTATAAGGTATTGGTTATGGGAATTAAATTCGATATTTTAGCCAAAGATGGCCAGGCGAGGGCGGGGGTTTTGCAAACAGACCATGGCGAGGTGCATACCCCGACGATGACGGTCAATTTTACGCTGGCCCTACTTCGGTCGGGTTTGTCACCCAACCAACTACAAGCACTAGGTGTAGAAATGATTCTAGTCAACACTTTGCATACCATGATGGAAAGCAGGCAACAGGCGCCAGACATTCATCAACAGTTGGGTTGGTCGGGGCCAATTTTTGCTGATTCCGGCGGTTTTCAGATGGTTAGTTTAGCTAAAAAGATGCGCGTAGAAAAAGATGGCATTAAATTTACTTGGGATGAGCAAGAATACAAAATCACTTCCGCTGAGGTGGTAGGGTGGCAGAAAAAGATGGGGGTAGATATTATTATGCCGTTAGATCGAGTGTGGCATTTAAGAGTGAAAAATCCGTTGGCTTATTTCTTATCGGTGTTAACAACAGAAAAGTGGTTTAACGAGTCGACCGGGATTAGTCCTAACATTTTCTATATTTTACAAGGAGGGTTAAGTAAATGGGCACGGATATTGAGTTTGAAATTCGCCAATCAACATTTAGCCGCAGGCATCGCTGGCGTAGCGATTGGCGGGCTGGCTTTCGGCGAAGCTCGTCCAAAAATGTATAGAATGATTGAATTTTGCACCCAAAGATTACCGGAAAATAAACCCCGCCATTTATTGGGCGTGGGGCAACCAGTGGATCTATTAGAATCAATCGAGCGGGGGATAGATACCTTCGATTGTGTGTCGTATACCAGAGAGGCCAGACACGGTCGCTTGTTAACTAAACACGGTTATTTGCGGCTTAAACGCTCGGAATATACCAACGATACTTCTATGATTGAAGAGGGGTGTGATTGCCCAACCTGCAAGGCGGGAATTAGCCGCGCTGAACTTAGAGCTGGGATGAAATCGCTGGACCCCGATATCCGCCAGCGAACATTAATCAATTTGATGCTGCACAACATCCGTTTTACCCTCCACTTGATGGAATATGCAAGGGAGGCTATCCAAGCTGGAAAGTTTCAGGAATTCAAACAAGAGTTTCTGATAAGCTTCCGCGCGCAATAAAAATAATCAGATTCCACAAGTTTTCTATTGCCAGACTGGATATTTTTGTTATATTGGGGGCGCACAGCGTAGTTCTTTACTATCCTGTGACTAACCTTGAAAAGGAGCGTACCTTCTTATGCCTAAGATTGCCTTGCCCTTTGTTCTCATCCTTATTCTGGTGGGCATTGGGTATTTTCTGGGAGGAGGGGCTGATTGTGATGGCAAAGTGGTCTTTGCCGATTCCGGTCCGGATATCCCACCCGGCGATGGATTAAATTGGCTCGATTTAGGCAATGGATGGATCGGGATAGATAACAACCCCGAGGTTGACCGGGCAGCTTATACGATTAGCGGTTGGCTGGGTTACGATGTAATCTGTTATATTGATGAAATTGATAATTATCAATTTCTTAATTTAGTTGGTGATACTGTAAGATATGGATTACGCTTCGATCCAATGACAACCCAGTCGCAACAGAAAGATGATCTGCGGGAGATGTGCCAGTCAACCATGGTTTACCCTCTAATAGAAGAGCGCGGTTTCCGAGGCGATCTATATGTTCTTGATCAACAAAATGCAGCCGGCTTAGCTGCAAGATCTGATCTTCGCGAAGATCGCGAGTATATCTATTTGGTATTCAATGATATACCGCCAAGCCCGACCGGTATGTATGCCTTTGTTATGGGCACCACGCACGCGATATTGTTGCAGAAAAATTAAAACACATCAAACTGATGTATCTTAGATTTTTAAACTCTTTGTTATGTACAACAAAGAGTTTTTTATATCTTGACTGACCTCTTAATTTAGAACGACAGCCAGTTAATGCTTAGAGTAGGATTGGCGGTAAATAGAGCCTCAATTTCCGGCGGATAAACTAATTTGCTTTGCCAGGCAGGATCAGCAAACGGATTAACCCCAGCCAAAACTTGTTCAGACCAGTTGGTATTTGCTAAAGATAGAGTCTTTAGACTTTTAAGAGATGTGATCGGTGACAAATCAATTATCTTTGTCCCAGATAATCCAAGAAAGGTGAGTTTAACTAAATTTCGCAAAGCAGAAATATCCGCCAGCCGGTTGTCTCCGGATAAATTCAGGGAAGTAAGATTAGTCAGATTTTTAATGCCAACTAAATTTGTGATAGGGGAATTGGCAAACAGCAAATTTTTTAGATTGGTCAGTTTATTTAAGGGAGAGGGATCGGTGGCATTAGTGCCATCTACCTCCAAGACTTGCAGGCGAATTAATTTAGAGAGAGGGGCAAGATCGGTGATATTGTTAGTCCCATCATTAAAGATGGTTAGTTTTTCTAAGCAAGTTAGTCCCTGAATATCCCGAAGGGCTTGATTGCCGTCGATTAATTTAGCGGTCAAGAATCTGATCATACTGGCTTCGTCTAACTGAACTAAGCCTTGGCTGCGTTGGGTAGTGTAACCATTTGCCGAGGTTTGACAAGAAAGGGTTGGCGTATTTCCAGTTTGGTTATTTGTGGTGGGATTATTGATAAGATTATCGTTGACGGTGGGTTCAGTTTGGTTATTAAATTCTGGCAATTGGTTGGATTCCGGTAATTTTTGGCAACGAGCTGCCCAAACCAATAAGATTATCAGCAGTAAGACTAATATCAAAACTAACCAAGGCGGGTTTGGCTTTTTAGTTCCAGTCGGTTGATAAGAATTGGTTTCGAAGAGGGGCATCAAATTTATTATGAATTAAAAATCACCCAAAAGCTATCGGGCGGTTTAGTGTTGAATAAAAAACTACTTATTGGCAGCTGTTTCGAGATTCGAGGGAGGTGTGATATCGATGATCGGGGATAGTTCGATGGATTTGACGGTCAAGTTTACCGAGGCAGTCAGCTCGGTACCGATCACATTCGCCACCACGGTAACCGCTCCCACTTTAGTAGCGGTGATAAATCCGCTCACGTCCACAGTAGCGATATCGGGGTCACTCGAAGACCAAACTAGCATATTTGCCGTATTGGTAATTTGTTTGCCAGTTTGATCGGTCAGGATAACCACGGGCTTGAAGTTAGCAACCCCTCGGCTATTAAGAGTTACGGTGCCCTGACTGGGCAACATAGTTATTTTGGTGGGGATGGCTGCCGTTTCAGTGGTCACCGGAATATCCGTATCAGGCGATAAGGTAGAGATGGAATAGATTTGTGCCCCGGCTTTAAAGTCGATGACAAATGTGCCCTCCTCCACGCCGACTACTTTATTCAACACTTTGAGCGTGCGGAAATTAAAAGGGATACCATTAATAGTCATCACGCCATTACCTTTGACCCAAACATTGTGGTTGCCGTCAGTAATTTGCTCGATGACGACTTGGCTATCGCGATTAATTTGCAAATAATTGCCTTGATTGCGGACATCAACTTCGTTCGTCCAGGTTTCTACCCCCTCGCGATTATGCCCTTTGATAGCAGTACCGAACTGAAGAGTCGAGAGGTTTTCGACAATCACATCGCCCAATTGGCTGCTGGCCAATAGGATCGGAGCTGTATTGGCTGAACCCCTTGGGGATGAACCAAAATCTATCCCCCAATTTAACCAACTCGGCAACCAAGATCCATCAGTAGGGAGGTTTTCACCACCAGTACTGGGTGAGCCGGATTGAGGGGGTTGGCCAGGGCGAGGGTTGGTCACTTGATAATCGTAGACCACTACCGCCGCCAAGCATAAAATTGCGACAGCCAAAACAGCGAAGATCTCGTGTTTTATGAGATCTAAGAACTGTTTGACAGCCTGTTTAGTGCGGTGGCCAACTGAATGCATCATTGATTTTTAATGTTTATTTTGGCTAGCAATCTGACCCCGAAGTGTATTTATCTTTATTATAACACATTTGAAAATCTTTGTCAATTGCCAAATGTCTGTGCCGAAAACACAATGAAATTGACATAAATATAGGGAAGATAGATATTGGTTTTGCAAATACCGAAGCCATCAGGACAGGTGCCCCGGGGTAAGAGATATACTTCTGGTTATCCTGACGCATGTGCCGATCCTCCTATAGTTTTTTACAGCTGTAGTGGTCTCGAGCCAACGGCGTAGAAGAGGGGATCTCTCATCGTGGCGGTATCACGATAGGCCCAATAAGCCACAGAGATGTAAGTATTTGCAACCCGGGTTTCATAACCCGGGTTTTTTCATTGCTTAATTCGCTAAGATACCCTATCATAAACTCGCAAAGAGAGAATCTGGCTTGAGTCTGGGCTGCACCTCCTTATTCGAGAATATGTATGGGGCGTTGAAACGGGGAGCAGATGAATTATACGAGTATGGGAGAAATCGTGACGAAGCCGTTCTCAACGAAGCCACACCAAAGCCCAAACCCATTAGCCAATATCTCATTTGCCCCGGACTCCTAAGTCCGGGTTTTTTCTATTGCGCCAACATATGTCGCGACAGCAATTGATAAACGGAGCCGGCGGGGGTAGGGGTGCTCGCCATTAAAGCAATAGTGGTTGCCGGCATAGTTGAGGGCAAAGTGATAGTTTTATCTAAAAATCTAATTTTATTTAGAGTAGTAGCATCGAGTGACTTAACCCGCGCCAAAGTAATATGAGCTTGAAACGTCCTGCCATCTAGTGTGGGAACAATTTTGATTAATTTTTTTGCTAAATTGGCTTGTAGGTCTTTGAGTGAATCATTTTTAACACTTAGTCGCAGGTGCTGCGGTTGTTGCCACGAGGGAAAACCAATCAGTTGAGTAAATTCTAACTTTACGGCGGGGGAGCGACTGGATAGATTGTCAAGCAGAGCTTGGATTTCGGGAATTAAATTTTCTTCCGTATCGCCTAAGAATTGCAAAGTTAAATGCAAATTGTCTAATTTGGTTTTACGTAATGCTGGGAGATCGGGTAATTTAGCTATAATTTTACCCACAGATAGAGTGGTAGTATCGTCTAAGTTAATTGCCACAAACAATCGTTGTTTCATACTGCTATTTTACATTCTTTCTCGTCATCCTCAAGCCGGACCTGCCTACCATACCTACGGCAGGTAAACCAGCAGGCAGGAGCGAAGCGTTCCGACCTGCCTCGCGGCAAGGCGGGCATTGGGGATCTAGACAAAAAATAAACAAAAACATTTTTTCTGTTTCTGTTCTTGTTTGCCTGCCTGCCGGTAGGCAGGGATCCCGGATCCTGACTTTGCCTTCGGCGAGCCGGTCTGGGATGACAGAAAGGGTGGCAACGAGTAAACTAAACATACTAAATGTAACCCAGAATGAACGATTTGTATGCGGTGATTTTTGCGGGGGG
>DQGN01000036.1 GCA_003524745.1 Patescibacteria group bacterium | reverse complement strand
ACTGAAACTGCCATCAATAAATATTATGCGTTGGCGCTGCAAGAGCATGACTTAGCCCCGATCATCCTTCCTAAAATATCAGTAGATAAAGTGACTCTGGCTACTCCATTGGTGTTTAAGGCAGAAGTGGTAGTGATGCCGCAAGTTGAGCTGGGCGATTATAGCCAAATTCGCGTGCCGGTAGAAGAGATCAAGGTTAATGCAGATAGAATCGATGGAGTATTAAAAAATATTCAACGCCAACAGGCTAAATTTGATCCGGTAGAGCGGGCTGTGCAAATGGGAGATTGGGTCGAGATCGATTTTGAGGGCAAAATGGATGGAAAAGTATTCGAAGGCGGTTCCAGCAAAAACCATCCTTTAATTGTCGGCGACGAGGTCTTATTGCCGGATTTTGAGAGTGCGCTGGTGGGCATGAAAACTGACGAGGAAAAAACTTTTCCCGTTGCTTTCCCTATGGATTATCACAAAGCAGAGTTTGCCGGAAAATCAGCAGAGTTTACGGCCAAATTACATAAAATTAAAGAAGTAAAATTACCGGAACTGAATGATGAATTTGCCCAAAAATCAGGCAATTTCAAAACTCTATCCGATCTGAAAGCTGATATTAGTAAGTTTTTATCAGAGGATGCGCAGCAAAAGGAAAATGATCGGCAAAAAGAAGCCGCTATTCTCCAATTAATCGATATGACCAAAGTTGAATTGCCCGACGAGTTGGTGAAACAAGAAATTGATGGCATGATGCATGATTTTGAACATCAATTAGAACATCAACAAATGAATCTGGCGGATTATTTGAAAAAAACTGATATCACCGAAGCCAAGTTGCGTGAACAATGGCAAGATACTGCTAAAAAGCGTGTCATCGCTGGACTGGCTTTAGATGCTTTTAAGCGGAAAGAGGGCATCGAAATATCAGACGATGAGGTAGCGGCAGAAATCGAGCGCCTGAAAAATTTGTATCCAACTGAAAAAGATAATATCGAAGCAAAGTATACTAAAGCCCAGGAGCGGACTCGGCTCAAGACTTTATTAACCGGGCAAAAGGCTATTGACCAGTTGTGGGAGATGGCTACCAAGAAGTAGCATATAGAGAATAGCATCTGGGCATCTAAAAAAAAGTAACCCCACCTCTCCTCCCCTTAAAAAAGGGGAGGTAGGGAGGGGATGTTATAATAAAACTAGTTATTCTTAAACGAAAAACCTATGAATTTAGTGCCAATGGTTATAGAGAAATCTTCCTTTGGGGAAAGAGCTTTTGATATTTATTCCCGCCTCCTCAAGGATCGGATTATTTTTGTGAGCGAGCCAATTGATGACACGGTAGCTAATTTAGTGATTGCTCAGCTCTTGTTTTTAGAAGGCGAAGATCCCAAAAAAGATATCCATATGTATATTAATAGCCCCGGAGGATCGGTTACGGCTGGTCTTGCCATTTATGACACGATGCAGCATATAAAATGCGATGTATCGACAATGTGCGTGGGGATGGCAGCCTCAATGGCAGCGGTCCTTCTTGCGGCAGGGGCTAAAGGCAAGCGTTTTGCCTTGCCACATGCCCGGATTTTGATTCACCAAGTCATGGGCGGAGCCCAAGGCCAAGCCACGGATATCGATATCCAAGCTAAGGAAATTTTGCGAATCAAAGTCATCTTAAATGAGATTCTGTCTCAACATACTGATCAACCCATTGATAAGGTCGAGAAGGATTCTGACCGGGATTATTACATGTCCCCGGATGAAGCGCAAAAATATGGCATTATCGACAAGGTGTTAAGTAAAGAGAAAGAGAAGACCAAAGCAACAGTCACGGGGTAGTATCAAGTTGTCAGTATCAGGTATCAGGTGTTAAGTATCAAGCTGGAAAAGCGGGGCGAGTAAGTTCCTCCCCTGCTAAGGGGAGGATAGGAGGGGATTGTATTAACGCTCCTTCCCTCACCCCTCCTCTCGGAGGAGGGGAATTATATTTGTTCCCTCCCTCATTAGGGGAAGAAACGAATATTTCAAAGGCAAGGAGGGTTAATTTGTCGCCCTGCCTTTTTGCTATGATATTAGATGATGGATCCCGTTAGAAGCACCCTTCCAAATATCAAACTCTATGAACTATTCAATCATCAATTTATTATCAGATATCTTATTATTAATTGGTCGGGAGCCATAGGCTACCTGCTTCTAACGGGATGGATCAAGCTATTCTCAAACAAAATTTGCAGCAGTTGGTGGGTCAAGATCGGGCTAAGCTATTATTGGTCAACCAATCAGTTGCCGGAGGCCATCCCGCTTATCTGTTGGTAGGCCCTCCCAAGGTTGGTAAAGGCTTTCTGGCGAGGCTTATGGCTGCGAGTTGGCACGAGGTAGAGCACAGCGGTGCGATGCCCCATCCTGACACATTAGTTTTTGATGATATTTTGAGCAAGAACTTGGGAGAAAACGATGAGAACAGATGGAAAAAATCCACCGATGAATTCATCCACTTTATGAACTTGTCGCCAGTTAAGTCTGCCTTTAAGGTAGGTATTTTAGAAAACATTGATCGGTTTAGCGCCAGCGCTCTCAATGCTTTGTTAAAAACCATTGAGGAGCCTCCTGCCCACACCATATTTATTCTAACCGCCCAAGAAATTGGTAATGTATTGCCAACGATTGTTTCGCGGGTGCAATTAATCCGGTTAGGTTATTTGTCCGACCAGGAAATTATCCATTATTTACAGCAAATCAAATCCGACCAGATCGACGAGATCACCGTACTGGCTAATGGCGCTATTGGGCTGGCCAAATACTTAGCTACTGATCCAGAGGCTTTACAGGCTGCCCTGAAAAGCGTTACCGCCCTGCAAGATATTTTGCGCAAGGATATTATTACGCTGACTAAATCAGCCCAGATCAAAGATCGGGATGAAAGCATTGTTTTGTTACAAACTTGGATCAATTTAGTTCACAGGGCAATGTTGAATAAATTAGGCCAACCAGTAGTCAGTTTAATCGATGCTGCTACGGCGGGGTATTCTGCGGAAAAATTGATGGGGTTAATCAGTCAGTTGCGAGAGGCTTTGGCCGGGGTCGCAGACAATGCTAATATCAGAATTACCCTCGAAGCAGCTTTATTGCCAACGATTTCATAAAATTCGGTATAATAAGTTAAGTAAGCCTAGTCTCCCGAGTAATTTATAGGAGTATAATTTTTAGCTGATGGCGATGTTAGAACTAGTTATATTTATAGCAACCATGGTTTTGTTGATCATGATTGTGCGTAAATTACCTCTCGAAAAAGAGGTAGTGAAAAAATTATCCTACGAAGCTCGACAAATGGAAAAATCAGACGAAACCGAAGATGATGACAAAGGCGAGGATCATGTGGCCAAAGCAGATCGGTTAGCGGGAGCTGGCGAGTACAAAAAGGCCGAGCGGATTTACTTGAAATTGATTACTAAAGATCCTCAAGATGCTAGTTTGTATAATAAATTAGCCTTGGTTTACTTAGGAGAAAAAGAGTATAAGGATGCAGCTAATGCTATCGACCAGGCCTTGCAGTTAGAGCCGGATAATGATACCTTCTATAATAATCGAGGCCTTCTATTCTACCAGCAAGGTGATTATGACGAGGCGGTAGAGAGTTATGAAAAATCCATCGATATTAACAACAAAGTGGCATCACGCTTTATGAATTTGGGGTTAGCCTACTTTATGTGCAAGAAATATCGTAAAGCTGCTGATGCTTACGAAAAGGCATTGATCTTAGAGCCTCATAGCGACGAATACAAGCGGTTGTTGGCAGAAGCCGAGGCCAAGTTGAAATAGCTTCGCTAATTACCAATTCAACCAATGTACACCAATGTCACCAATTGAAAAATGAGCTTCTTCTACTGAAGTTTATTGATAATCGGATAAATTGGTGGAGATTGGCAATTACGCCGCCAGGCGTTCATGCCGGTGTAGCTCAGTGGTAGAGCAATCGCTTTGTAAGCGAAAGGTCGCGGGTTCAAATCCCATCACCGGCTCCACAGAAGCTTCGCTAATTTCTAATTTGAACCAATCTTCACCAATTCAACCAATTGATAATGTAGAATATTAATTGGGATATTGGTGACATTGGAAAATTGGTTAATTACGCCGTCAGGCGTTGCAGCCGAGGTACTCAAGCGGTCAACGAGAGCGGTCTGTAAAACCGTTGCCTTTATGGCTACGTAGGTTCGAACCCTACCCTCGGCACCAGAAAATTACTGCGCATCTTTTGATGCGGGGTAATTTTCTTGTATGTAGTTGTAGGGTTCGAACCCAAGAAGGGG
>DQGN01000011.1 GCA_003524745.1 Patescibacteria group bacterium | reverse complement strand
AATCAGAATGTTTTTGATCAGGAAGAATGGAGTAGGCGGCGGGCCTATCTATTTGATAGCAAGGCCAACCAAGTTCTCATCGATTGGGAAGTGGAGGCCCCGGTAGCTTGGTCGGATACGGCGGTAAATATTGCCGCGTGGAAGTATTTTCGGCGCAAAGGGGTACCTACCCCCGAAGGTCGGGAGACTAGTATCAGACAAATGATTGATCGGGTCGCCACCGCCATCACCAAGGCCGGAGAAACTTACGGTTACTTTACCGACTCCGCCGAAGCCCAGATTTTTTACGAAGAATTATGCCATTTGCTGTTACACCAAAAAGCCGCTTTTAATTCGCCGGTCTGGTTTAATGTCGGCATGTTCGAAAAATACGGCATTTCTCGTCCCACCGATTCCAGCTTTTATTGTTACAATCCTGCAACTGATAAAATTGAAGATTCACCGGACACATATGCTCGTCCGCAATGCAGCGCCTGTTTTATTCAATCCATCAAAGACACTTTAGAAGATATTTTCGATTTAGTTAAACGCGAATCCCGGTTATTTAAATGGGGATCGGGCACGGGGACTAATTTTTCCACCCTGCGCTCTCGCTTCGAAAAACTTTCTACTGGCGGCAACCCTTCCGGTCTACTCTCGTTCTTAAAAGTCTTAGACGCCGGAGCGGGCGCGACTAAATCTGGTGGTATTACCCGACGGGCTGCCAAAATGGTGATCGTTAATATCGATCACCCCGAAGTCGAAGATTTTATTCAATGGAAAGCTCGGGAAGAAGACAAAGCCCGGGCCTTAATTCGGGCAGGTTACGATGATGATTTTAACGGCGAAGCGTATCAGACGATAGCCGGCCAAAATTCGAATAATTCTATTCGCGTCACCGACGAATTTATGCAAGCGTATCTTGCCGACGAAGACTGGCAGACTAAAGCTGTAACTACTGGTGAAGTTATGCACACCTACAAAGCCAGGGATTTAATGCGCCGGATTTCTGAATCGGCTTGGCGCTGTGCCGACCCCGGCCTGCAGTACGACACCACGGTCAATCGTTGGCACACTTGCCCCGTTTCTGGTCGCATCAATGCCAGCAATCCGTGTAGCGAATTTATGTTTTTGGATGATTCCGCGTGTAATTTGTCGTCGATCAACTTAGTTAAGTTTGCTGATGAAGAAGGCAAGTTCGATGTGGCCGCCTTTGGGCGGGCGATCGAGCTGATGACCTTAGCCCAAGAAATCATTGTCGACTACAGTTCGTATCCGGTAGACAAAATCGCTCTCAACACCCATCGGTTTCGGCCGTTAGGCCTCGGCTACGCTAATTTGGGGGCCTATTTGATGCGTCTCGGCATGCCATATGATAGCGTCGAGGGCCGGGCTACCGCCGCAGCTATTACTGCCATTATGACGGGTCGGGCCTACGCCATGTCGGCTAAGATTGCTGCCCGCGTGGGGGCTTTTGCCGATTACCCCCAGAATGCCGAACCCATGTTGGCAGTCATTCAAATGCATAAATACGCCGCCGATAATTTGCATGGAGTGCCCGATGCCGATTTGCAAAAAGTTGCTATAGACGAGTGGACCGAAGCGCTTAATTTAGGCAAAGAATTTGGGTTTAGAAATGCCCAAACTACGCTTTTGGCTCCCACGGGCACCATTGGTCCCTTGATGGATGTCGATACCACCGGCATCGAGCCGGATTTTGCTTTGGTTAAATATAAAAAGTTATCTGGGGGTGGGGGTTATTCCATTATTAACCAATCCGTCGAGCCAGCCCTCCGCAATCTGGGCTATACGGGGGATCAAATCGAACAAATCAAACAATATGTTTTAGAAAAAGGCACTATTGAAGGCGCGCCCGAGATCAAAGAGGAACATTTGCCGATTTTTGATTGTGCCAACAAATGCGGGGGCGGGGTCAGGTACATCCAACCTATGGGGCATATCGAGATGATGGCGGCCGTGCAGCCGTTCCTGTCCGGGGCTATCTCCAAGACCGTAAATATGCCCGAAGAAGCGACGATAGAGGCCATCGAGGATATTTATATCGAAGCTTGGCGGAGAGGCCTTAAGGCCATCGCGATCTATCGGGACAACTGCAAAGCTTCTCAACCCCTGACGGCGAAGGGAGGCAAAGAGGGTGGCATGTTAACCGTTCCCTCGCGCCACCGCGAAATGCCGCTGACCCGTGCCGGTATCACGCATAAAGTAGTCATCAATGGGCAGCACAAAATTTATATCACCGCTAATCGGTTCGAAAATGGCGATCTGGGAGAAATCTTTGTCAATGCGGGATTAGAAGGCTCGGTCGTATCGGGTTTACTCACCGCGATGGCTATTTTATGCTCGAAAATGCTGCAAGAGGGGGTACCGGCCGAAACGATTGTCACTTCGTTCCTAAATTTGCGCTTCGACCCGTGGGGGATGACCAATAATCCGGATATTCCCATGGCTAAATCCATCACCGATTATATGGGGCGTTGGTTAGGCATGAATTTTTTGCCCTTAGATCGGCAGTTGGCGCTGGGGATTATGAATGGGAATAGTGACCACGCTAATCCGCCAGCGGGCGGAAGTAATGGCGACAGTCTTTTGGCTGTCCCCAAAGCTCCCGCCGATCAATTGGTAGCGGAATCGGCGAATCAGCCAGTACTAACTTTGAATATGGAAGCGGCTAATGGGGCTGATTCCAAGTACGATTATAAATATGCTCCGTTGTGCCCTACCTGCGGGGCGTTGATGGTGCGCTCGGGCAGTTGTTTTGCTTGTCGCGAATGCGCCACCACCACCGGTTGCTCTTAAGTAACCAGTCGTAGAGAATAGAGAATAGCGGTTAGTGCCTAAGGAAAATGCAAAACCAAATTCCCCTCCTGCCGGAGGAGGGGCAAGGGGAGGAGGGAGCAATTCCTCCCCTGCCTGAGGGGAGGGCAGGCCTGCCCCGCGGAGCGACATCTATATCGGAAGAGGCTAATGACCTATTTCCGATGAGATGGAGCGAATGTTGGGGTGGGGAGGGAGTATATTCCCCGAGTAAGCCTCGCCAAGGGCAGGCGCATCGAGGGGTTACCATTAATGTACTTCTCGACTCGATTCTAAAAAATAATCTCGCTCGAAGCATAAATTATGGAACCTATCGAACAAAACATGGCTCCGATCGAACCAATCGCACCGGAGGCTCTCGAAACTGAACCCGCAGATATCGCGGACGAAGTTTCCTTATTGCGCCGGGCCATGCACAGCAAAATCACCGAAGCCGTGGCTTTGGGCGTATTCACCGATAAAGAAGCGGGGGATTGGGAAGCTGGTTTCGATGCCTGCACCGAAGTCGAACACATGTATAATCTCATTGAGATCATCGACGATTTTATCGCCTCTGGTTTGGACATAATCGATGCTATTTCCGATAAACTAAACACCGATCTTCTGACCAGCCGGGAAAAAGCTACTTGGGAAATGATGGCCGATCGCTTAAGCTACCAAGAAAAACATCGGTTGTTAGCCGAACTCTCCGCTATTTTGAGTAGCGTCGCCAAAAATAAGCAGCAATTATTTAAATTATTGCAATCGAACAAATTATCGCTCACCAAAGCCAAAGAATTAATTAATACTTTCGCGGATGTCGAAGCAGATGACAAAACCAAAGTCGTTGATCAGGCCAAATTAACTGTCGTTAACGAAGCAGGGCGCCAGCGACTGATTAGAGCCGAAGTGATGGTGTATGTGGCGCGCCAGCAATATGCCGAAGCGCGGACCTATCTTTCCGATAACTCCAGCTTTTTGGAAGCTGATAATCATGTAGCGATCATGGGAGTGATTGATAACGCCGAAATAATTCATACGCAACAGGCTATGTATGCCGCCTAACAACTTTCTGTTACTTTTCCGAGAAAAGTAACCAAAATCTTCTCGCAGTCGTCGAGGCGATGAAATGGCAAAAATCTCTGGGTGCTCATGGGTCAAACTCATTTCTAATTTCGTCATCCTGAACTTGATTCAGGATCTGAAATTAGAAATTTCAAACATGACCCCGCCCACAGAGATTTTACTCATTTCATTACCGCCTCTCCTCCAATGCTCGTCTTAAAAACCAATGGCTGAGACGGGTCATTCCCGCCCCTTTCTGTCATTCCCGCGTACCTTGCCTACCATGCCTCACGGCAGGTAAACCGGCAGGCAGGGGCGGGAATCCAGGCTCCCTCTCTATATTCCCCGAGCTTGTCGAGGGGCTACCTTATCTCCGTCATTCCCGACTAACCTGATATATATAAAATGAATTGATCGGGAATCTCTGCCTACCCTGCCCGTCATTCTGGCAAGTCCAGCGCGCCTGCCCTTCCGAAGCTTTATGCGAAGGAGGGTCCAGAATCGTATATTTTTTGTCATCCTGAGCGGAGCAGAAGCGGAGTCGAAGGATCTCGAGATTCTTCCACTTCGGTCAGAATGACAAACAAAACCCACTACATCCACCTCTATTACGGCGACGGCAAGGGCAAAACCACTGCCGCTTTGGGATTGGCTTTGCGCGCCACCGGCCACGGCCAAAAAGTCGTAATGCTGCAATGGCTAAAAGGTCGCCCAGACATCGGCGAAGTAAAAGTCGCGAAATTACTCGGCAAAAACTTTGTGATTCACCAATCCGGTCCCACTTATTTCACTTGGGATAATCCGCCAGTAGGCGGAGAAGCCAATACTCACAAAAAACTGGCCATTGCGGGTCTAAAGAAACTTGAACAAATTGTCGCCAAAACCAAATACGACATTCTAATTCTGGACGAAATAATTGATGCCGTAAATATGCAGTTCATTCCCAAATCCAAAGTCATTTCTCTCGTCAAAAGAGCTGTGGCTAAAGGGGAAGTGATTATTACCGGCCACAATCCCGATAAAGATTGGCTAAAACTGGCCGACCTCTCCACCGAAATGAAAAAAGTGAAACATTATTTTAAGAGGGGACAAGGGGCTAGAAAAGGCATTGAGTTTTAATTCCCCTCCTGCCGGAGGAGGGGTGAGGGGAGGAGGGAGTATATTCCCCGAGCTTGTCGAGGGGATACTTTGTAGTATCCGTCATCCTGAACTTGTTTCAGGATCTCTCCTGGTCGCTTGCAAAGCGACCCTAATTCTTGCCACCCATTTGCGCCGCCAAACCTGCCTACCGGTAGGCAGGCGGGTGGCGCCCAAAGGCGGGCCCAATCCCAAATTCAGCAGCCAAAAACTAAAATTGCCCTTTCTGGATTTAACCGCAAACTCCTCCTCATTCCATGTCGTCGTCAGACATGCTCATCCAGACCGGGAAATTTTACTATTGGCAACCTGAATTTGCTCAATGGGATTAGCAGATAAAGGCATCCCTCCTCCAATGGCTGATGTAGATTATAATAAAAACAGGAGGTAAATATGAAGTATTTAATTTGGTTTGCGATTCTCGTGGCCGTCGTGGTGATTGTTAATGAGATCTCTTATGTGGGAGATACCAGCTTGGCTTGGGTTCTCATTGGTCTATCAGCTGCGATCGGCGCCTTATCCATCCATCTTTTGCTCGAGAAGAAGTAAAAAATCAGTATCTCTAATCTATAGAATTCCTATCTTCCTGGGCCAGTTTCGGGTGGGGTATAATTAGGATATGTTGAAGATATCAAATAAAGAGTTGATTGAATACTTGGTCGATGAATCGGTCGACTTTCCTATATATGTTCGTCGTATATTAAATTTGGCTAATCAGATATCTCAGGGAACGCGTCCTAAGGTAGTCGGTAAGGTTACAGAGCTTATACAAGATTTTCCGGGTAAAACATATGAAGAATGGGAGAGATGGTATCTTGCAGGACATCCGAATGCCATTAAGAATGCCTCTGACAAGATAGAGAACATGGTTATTCAGCTTAAAGAGGCTATTAATAAAATCGATCGGCAAATGATAGAAAATTGGGTTGAAGACCTTACTCTGAAGAAAACATTCATTGGATTACGTTTTCAGGAGGCCATATTAAAGAAGGTTGCGTCTTTGGAAAATAAATCATATCATTTAGCCACAGCAGAAGAGGAATCAAAAGGAATAGATGGATTTATTGGTGACAAGCCCGTATCGATTAAACCAGTTACTTATAAAACCCAGATATTGCCAGAGGTTATAACAGTTCCGGTGATATTTTATGAAAAAACCAAGCAAGGTCTCATGATCGAAGGAGAAGATAAAATATGAAAGAGCTTGCAGCAACAAACCACAAGATTGTGATCGGAGATGCGAAGAGTATGACGGAAGTTAGCGATACCTCCGTTCATTTAGTGGTTACCTCGCCCCCATATTGGCAGATTAAAGATTATGGTAGTCCAGACCAGATCGGTTTTAACGATAGTTACGAGCAATATATAGAGAATCTTAATAAAGTTTGGTCGGAATGCTACCGTGTTTTATACCCTGGGTGCAGGCTCTGTATCAATATTGGAGATCAGTTTACCCGCGCCGTTACTTATGGACGGTATAAAATAATTCCCATCAGAACGGAGATAATAAAGTTTTGTGAATCCATAGGATTTGATTACATGGGAGCAGTTATTTGGCAGAAAAAAACAACCATGAACACAACCGGGGGTGCTTCAGTAATGGGGTCGTTCCCATATCCTCGCAATGGATTGATTGAGATTGATTACGAGTTCATATTATTATTCAAAAAATTAGGTAAAGACCCAAATCATATAGATGTAACATCCAAAGAAGAATCAAAATTAACTAAAGAAGAATGGAGAAAATATTTTACTGGTCATTGGAATTTTGCTGGTGTCAAACAGGATAAACATTCAGCTATGTTCCCTGATGAATTACCTATGCGGTTGATAAAAATGTTTAGTTTTGTAGGCGAAACAGTTCTGGATCCATTTTTAGGTAGTGGGACCACTTCGAAAGTAGCGCGGGAGCTTGGCAGAAATTCCATCGGGTATGAAATAAACAAAGATTTTTTACCTGTGATAGAAAGTAAAATAGGGAAAGACAAAGGTTATTTATTTGGGAACAACGATATTATTAAAATTGTTTATCAAAACTGCAAACAAAAAGAAATAGCACCAACATTACACAAAAGTAATACGACTATCCAAGATCGTATTAACGATCCGGAGCATTGGAAACAATTACGGGGAGTAGAAATATAATAGGGGACGGTTCTTGGTTCGACAAGCTCACCACAGGTTGGGTTCGACTCCTTCGACACGCTCAGGACGAGATCCGCTCACCATTAAAATCTTTCGACCCCAGTACCATTCGGTACCTGCCTAACGGCAGGCAGGCGGGGCAAGCCTGAAAATTAGTTGAAATATCTTGTCTGACTGTAGCTATGTAAATACGCTATAGCGTATTTACATAGCTCATAGCCACTGACATGCTTTTATCCTAGAAATTAGACCATTGATTTTGCCATCCCACCCAACCCCCTAACCCCCTAAGTACATGAAAAACAGCGGTCGCTGTTTTTCATGTACCATACTCAAGAGGCAGAGGGGGATGAGCGATGAAACCCAACGACCATTCCATTTCATAGCTAATATACGATTCTGGACCTCTTTCACATAAAGCTACGGAAGGGCAGGCGCGCT
>DQGN01000016.1 GCA_003524745.1 Patescibacteria group bacterium | reverse complement strand
GCCGGGACATCGATCTCATCCTTATCTTCGGCTTCGGCTTCTTTTTGCTGGGTCATACCTAACCCGGCTCTGGCCCCGACTTGTTCCATTCGGCGCCGACCGGGAGCTACGCTGTAAACATCATCATCAAAACCAGTCGCCACCACGGTAATTTTAACTTCACCCTGCATGGCTTCATCAATTACCGCTCCGAAGATAATATTAGCATCCGGATCGGCGGCTTCGGTAATAATGCGGGCAGCCTCATCAATTTCGTACATACCTAAATCTGGCCCACCCGTAATGTTAAACAAAATACCCTTGGCTCCTTCGATGGATAATTCCAACAAAGGGCTGTCGACGGCTTGCTTGGCCGCTTCTAATGTCCGGCTATCACCGGTGCCCCGGCCAATCCCCATTAAAGCCGAACCGGAATTAGACATAATGGCTTTGACATCAGCAAAGTCTACATTGATCATGCCGTGTTGAGTAATCAAATCAGAGATGCCTTGGACGCCCTGGCGCAGCACATCATCCACGACCGAGAAAGCATCGTATAGCGAAGTCTTTTTATCGATAACTTGGAGGAGACGATCGTTAGGAATCACGATAAGCGTGTCCACCCGGCTGCGCAATTCTTCAATCCCTTCTTCGGCGATCTTGCGCCGACGCAAGCCTTCAAAAGAAAATGGCTTGGTGACTACCGCCACAGTTAAGGCGCCCAGTTCCCGCGCAATTTCTGCCACTACCGGACCAGCCCCCGTACCCGTACCACCGCCCGCGCCGTAGGTCACAAATACCATGTCGGCATCTTTGAGCGCATTGTAAATATCTTCCTTGTTTTCTTCGGCAGACTTTTTGCCTTTTTCGGGATCAGCGCCAGCTCCCAGCCCGCGCGTAGTAGTTTGACCAATATGTATTTTGGTAGAAGCTCCGCAGTAATGCAAATCTTGCGCATCTGTATTGACGCCGACAAATTCGACTCCCTTAATATTGGCGTCGATCATGCGATTGATGGCATGCGAACCGCCACCGCCTACTCCCACTACTTTAATTCGAGCAAAAATTCCCTCACCGCTAAAATCGGTTGTCATCTTTCGCGAAGCCATATAATTACTCCTCCTAAGCATTAGTTGAGTTGATTAATAATCCACAAACTATCCCCAAGTTGTCCACCCAATGACATCTTATTATATATTAGCTGTGAAAGTTAAGTCAAAAAGATTATTAATCTAACAATAAAGTGGCTTTCAGAGCATAAAAAAGCCATGTAAACTCCATTGAGTAGTTATCCCCAAGTGTGGATAACTCTATTTAAACCAGTTCTTTAATCGTGCAAAAACTCCGCCAAAACTTGGCTCTCTTGTGTAAGACGATATACTACTTTGATCGTCCATCCCCCACAGAACTAACCCTACAGCATTGGCAAATCGAGGATCGTCTAATTGGTCGACTACTCCCCTAAGTTCGATGGGAAAACCAATTTGCGCCGGCAAGGCTAAATGCTCTTTGGCAAAATCTACTATGCCCGGTAATTTAGCGCCGCCGCCGACCAACACCGCCCCGGCTGGCAACATGCCATCTTTGCCCACTTTGCGTAATTCGGTTTTTACCATCATAAATATTTCCATTAACCGAGCTTCGATAATCTCGGCAATATATTTGCGCGAAATGACTTGGTCTTCGGATTTATCAAACCGCGATAAATCAACCGTGTCTTTATCGGAGAGCATTAATGCGCTGGCCATGCCGTATTCTATTTTGACTTTTTCGGCGACATCGAGGGAGGTCCGAAGACCAATGGCGATATCCGAAGTTAAATGCCCGGCCCCGATCGGCAGCACGGCCGAATGGCAAATATCTCCTTCATCAAAGACTACCATCCCGGTGGTACCGGCTCCGATATCAATCACTACCACCCCTAATTCCTTTTGTTTTTTAGATAAGACCGCTTTACTGGCAGCTAAGGGGCAAAAGACAAAATTAGAGATGCTCACTCCCGCTTGCTCAACGGCTTTTTGCAGGTTACGGATAAAAGGCGATGCGCCGGTAATGACATGAGCGTCAACTTCTAAGCGGGTGCCTGACATACCGATCGGGTCTTTAATACCATCCTGACCATCGACAATGAAAGTGCGCGGGATAACATGGATAATCTCTCGGTTAGCTGGCAAGGCGACGGTTTGGGCACTTTCCACCACACGGAGAATATCATCATGAGAAATTTCTTGCCTGGTTGCTACAGAGATCAGTCCGCGATTATTAGCCGCTTGGATGTGTTCGCCATTGATACTGATATACGCCCCCTCGACAGGCACTCCCGCCATGCGTTCGGCTTTATCCAGCGCAGCTGTGATCGCGGTTACTGTTTCTTCTACATCACTAACTACGCCCTTGCGTAGGCCATTATTTTCTTGAATGCCCACCCCAATAATATTAGGGTGGATTTCGTCTTCGCTGCGTTGGCCAATAATGGTGATGACCTCAGAACTGCCAACATCAATACCGATGGTAACTTTTTCCCTCATGCGCAAAACTTAAATTCCTTGGAATATTCGATGTTCCTACCCATTATAAGCAAGTTTGGTCTTTCTCGCCAACCTATTCTCTAATACTACTATGCTTCGTTGCTGCCCCAGCCACCGGAGCCTATCTACTAACAGACACGGGGAGNNATACTCCCTCCCCACCTATCCTCCCCTCAGGCAGGGGAGGAATTTACTTCGCGCTCTTATTTTCTTCTGGCAGATCGGGGCGAGCAGGAGGAGAATTATATTAGATTACCAATTGGATAATCTGGTCTTCCAGATCTTCCATTGTTTTAGTATCAGGGGCATTTTCGTGATCATACCCAAAGAGATGCAATAAGCCATGGGCAAATAATTGGGCAAATCTTTCTTTGCTGGGGATATTTAATTGTTCGGCTTCGGCGAGCAACACCGGATAAGAAATGTAGACATCTCCCAGATAATTCGCATCGGAATTTTTATCAGGCAAGCCTAGTAAAGCAGAGTTATTAAAAGATAACACATTGGTAGTTTTATCTTTGCCGCGATAACGATGATTCATTTTTTGCATTTGATCGTCATCCACTAAAACTACCCCGACTTCGCTCGTCATATTTTTGGTCGTTAAACCCAGGGTAACATCAAAAATAAAACGGATGAACTCGTCGTCCACCCCTTCTATACCAAATGGCTCATAACCAATAAAAACTCGAGACATTATTGCAATTTACTGTTGACTAACCGAGCTACGGTTGCCCCATCCGCCCCGCTGCCGACTCGTTTCATGACAAAACCAATGATCTGGCCGACTTTCTCGCCGGGGTGATTAGCTATTTCCTCAGTAATGATTTGGTCGATCTCGGCCTCGCTCATCGCTGCCGGCAAATAGACCGTCAAAATCCCCGCTTCAGCGGTTTCTTTCTCGGACTGCTCTGCCCGACCCCCAGCCTTAAAACCTTCGGCTGCTTCCTTGCGCTTTTTTACTTCGCGCTTAATAACGGTGACGATTTCCGCTTCTGTCAGGGTGGTTTGTTTAGCAATTTCTTCGTTATGAATAGCGTTGACCAATAATCTCAAGGTTTGCAACTTGAGATCGTTCCTTTGCTTCAAGGCCTCGATTAAATCGGCCTGAATTTGTGATTTCATGTCCACCCCGTTAGAAGCAGGGAGCCCAGGGCTCCCGACTGGTTACTAATAAGACATCTGATAATAAATTAGTTTTTAGGGAATACATACAGCTTAATATCCGAGTAAGTATTTCTAATGGGGTCCATCTTTAGTACAGTTCCTTTTGCTTCTGCACATTAATTCTCTCTTTGCGCAAAGCGCTTTGCCGACGGCTGGTTTTAGTAACTGGTTTGGTAAAAAACCTCCGTTCTTTGGATTCAGACATTGATTTACTCATCAATACCATCCGGTTAAACCGACGCATCATCGCCTCAAAGCTCTCTTTTTCTTTCCTTTTGACATAACTTGACATAAGCAAATGATAGCCTGTTCTTCAGGAGGAGTCAAGAGAGCGCGGTTAGACAGGATCTTATCTTACAACCCCTCCTTTCTATCACACGCTACGTAGCGTGTGATAATAGTATGGGTAGAAAAAGGGCAACCCCCTCCATAGGAGATTGCCCATCCGCCGGCACCATGACGACGGGCGGTTAAAACCTTATTTATAGTATACCTGATTACTAATAGCTCTTGCAACACATTAGGCTCTCGGGGTGGTGCGTCCCTCATGGCTTTCTGATATGACCTCTGGGCCTTTGAGAATTAGGTGGATTTCTCGGTAGTTTTGGCCGGGACAGGCACTTCTTCCTCGGCAACAGCCAACCCCACCCGCTCCGAGAGCGGTGCTCCCCCTAAAACATGGAAATGGAGGTGAGGAATAGCCTGACCACCCCATTTGCCGACATTAGTTACCACCCGATAGCCATTTTCGGCTATATGCATATCGGCCGCCACTTTTTTGCACACTAACAAAACCTTGCCGGCTAAGTCTCGGTCCGCTTCTTCTAAGCTGTCGAGGCTGACAAGATGTTTTTTTGTAATCACTATTACATGGACTGGGGCATCCGGATACAAATTATCGACCGCGATAATATCGTCGTCTTCGTACCGCACCGGCGTAATCGCTCCGCCAGCCACGATTTTGCAAAACACGCAATTGTTCGGCTCGTCGTTCATTTTGATTAAAAAATACTACTATCAATAATCACCCATTCGCCATCTTTTTCTTGGAAGGCCTCTAACCTGCGGGTGGTTTCGGTGTCGGAATAAATATACTCGTACTGGCCTTTGCTTAAACCTCG
>DQGN01000044.1 GCA_003524745.1 Patescibacteria group bacterium | reverse complement strand
CTACCGCAAAAAAATGAAGATGCCCCAGAAAGAGCTATCTAAGATCAGTGGCATTAGCCAGGTCCAGATCAGTTTCATCGAAAACGGGCTCTCGGAACCAATGGAGCTAACTAAGCAAAGGTTAGCCGAAGCGCTCGGAGTGCCCGTGGAAACACTCTTCCCGGCAGAAATAGCGATGCATGCTCTTAAAGCTTGTCGCGTCAAGAAGTTGATGACACAGGAAGAGTTGGCCAGGATCAGTAGCATCAGCCAGGTCACTATTAGTTTCATCGAAAACGGGCTCTCGGAACCAATGGAGCTAACTAAGCAAAGGTTAGCCGAAGCGCTCGGAGTCGACCTACAGACGCTTTTCCCCCGCAGCAGATAAACACCCCTGATCCGATCTGATCGACAAATTCTTTTTGTTGTAAACCCAGTTTCGCCTACCAAGACAGCTGGGTTTTATTTTACATCAGCAGCTTTTGATAATGGCGCAGGTCTTTGCGCATCGCCAAATAATTAGGAATGCTTTTAGCTACTAATTGCCAAAACCTGGGCGAGTGGTTTGATTCTCTTAAATGGCAGAGCTCGTGAACAATAATATAATCTGCCACGCGCGGAGGTAAAAACATTACTCGATAATTAAAATTTAGATTCCCCTGCCGAGAACAGCTTCCCCACAAATATTTTTGATTGCGGATGGCCACGCGATGATAGATCAATCCATAAAATTTATTCAATGCGCTTAATCGGCCCAGAATAAACTCGCGGGCGGCTTCTTTGTGCTTCAAATAATGCTGACGATTATGGCCGGGTGGGTTATACCTAGGACGAGCCCGACAGTCATCTTGTTGCTTTTTGATCCATAGTGATTTAGCCCGCACAAACCGCAGGATTTCGAGTTGAGAGACATATTTGGGGGCAGTTACCACGCAGCGGCCATCCGAATGCACGCAAATCCGAATGTGTCTCGATCTTCGATACCGCTTAAGCGTGTAATTTAAATCCGCCATTATTCAATTGTAATATAAATCATTAAATAATGAGTGCCTGCCTGCCCTGCGTATGCTGGGGTCGAACCATGGCGGTGAGGGCGAGATTCGCCCCGGCATTCGCGGGGCGGCCTGCGGATGTGGGCCGAACCATACTCATGTTGGCGGAAGCGAGAGGATTCGAACCTCTGATACCGGAAACCGGTATAACGCTTTTCGAGAGCGCCGCCTTCAACCACTCCCTGCCTGCCGGCAGGCAGGGGCCATATATTTAAATTTATTAATCGTGGCGGAGAGGGCGAGATTCGAACTCGCGAAAGCATTGCTGCCTTACCGGTTTTCGGGACCAGCGCCTTCAACCACTCGGCCACCTCTCCGCAATATACATAAAACATACACTACCAGCTTATTATACTTTCTTCTCGTAATACAGAAAAAGACCCTTAAAATAATGGGTCTTTTTGATCAGGATAAAGGTTGGTGAATACTCACCCGGCCACTTTGGCATATAGCCACATCGGCATGGCTAATAACATCCACTCGCGCGACCACCACTGGAAGGGGCTGCGCGTACGAGGTTGATCAGAGATGACAGAGTACCACATATCATTGGGTATATCCAAAATTGGTTGCGCCTCGGTAGCAGCTGCTACATCGAGCTTATGCTCTTTTAGCGCATACCTGACATCACGCAAACACCTGGACAGATGTGGTGCTGCTGCAATAACGATCAGGTGTTCAACACCGGCTTGAACTGCTTTTTCTACCGCCCATCTGGCGATACGCAGAGTCGGTGGGTGGTTATTGGCATTGCTTTGTGCAATGATGGAAAGAATCAGTTCTTTGTTTTGACCATTCGTGTGCCTTTTCGCATAATTAATGGATTCGAAATCCTTGGTAACAATGCCTGATGCTTCTTGGGTATAAATCTGGGTAATTGAAGCATATTGTTCAACAAAGGCTAAAGCGATGCTTTTGAGGATTTGATTACTCTCTAAATTCCCCGGAGCCCCAAACGCAAAAACAATAAGGCCTCTTTTCACTCATCATCGCCTCCTTTTTGTGAGATGAGTTAATGTTCTTGATTTCAAAATTTCAAAGAAAGTAAGACGATTATATCTTATTATTAGCTCCCAGTCAATGCTTTTAGCATACCCTTAAAAAAAACGGCTTGCCCTATGATCCATTTTAATCTATAAGATTCTGGAGTCGTCTAGATATAAGATTCTGGACGAAGCCAGAATGACGACGAAAGGTAAGCGTCGTCAGCTTACCAGAATGACGAGTATTAGTTTTTAGTGCGGAGTTTCTTAAAAAATGCTTGTAGCAGGATTTTGGTTTCCCCCGTGTCTGTCTCTTTGTTTATTATAAGTCTTGGAAATAATTTAGCCAGTTGTTTTTTAGTGAAACGGCTTTCTACTGAACCAAACTGGGGATCCGGGAGATAATACGCCACTTCCTGAACCCGAGCATTAGCAATAGCACCCAAGCACATTAAACAAGGTTCCAAATTGACGATCAGTTTGCACCCATCCAGACGCCAATCGCCGGTGGTTTTGAAAGCAGCCTTAAGCGCCCTGATTTCCGCATGTTCTATGGCATCCTTCTTTGTGTGCGATAAATTGTATCCCCTGCTAATAATCTGCCCTGTTTTATCTACCACAATTGCGCCCACCGGAATTTCTTTTTTTTGAAATGCCTTTTGAGCTAACGCTAAAACTATTTTTTGATAATATTCTAACTCTTTCATGTGATTCTGTTTTACCTGTTCTATTTGTGCCATTCCCACACCTTTTCTGTCATTCCAGACTTACCTTAAAAAATATGATTAATGATTGATCTGGAATCCAGAAAAAATACGGATAAAAAATTTCTTTTTCTGTCTGGATTCCGGCTCCCCAGCATAAGCTTCATCTCATCGGAAGTATGATATCTATCCTCTTCCGATATAGATGTCGCTATCGCGGGGCACGGCGTAGGCCGGAATGACAAGTAATGAATAAACTTCTGCGGCTGGGGGCGAATTTTTTATTGGGCTTTGGCAACGCCGAGAGTCTTCGTGTTAAGTTAAATGTGCAGCTAAATTTTGGGTGAGCTGTGAAAAATGGAGGGGTCTGGCGGTTTTGAATTAATCAATCAGACAAAAAGTTAACATTACTTAGGAGGCAATATGGCATTAATGCAAGCTAAGGCGGGCTTGGTCTCGCGCTATTTTACAAGCGCTGACAATCAGAATGTTTTTGATCAGGA
>DQGN01000002.1 GCA_003524745.1 Patescibacteria group bacterium | reverse complement strand
CTGAATTAATTTCAGCATCTCTGTGTTAAGATTCCTAAATTAATCTATGATATCGGCGATAGAGAGATCCTGAATCCGAACTTGGCCTTCGGCCAGTCGGTTCAGGATGACGGGCTACAAAGTAGCCCCTCGACTAGCTCGGGGAATAAACTCCCTCCTCCCCTCACCCCTCCTCTGGCAGGAGGGGAATTACAATTCGACGATCATTTCGTCGATTGATAGAATTTGTAATTGTTGATTCAGAATTTTGACTGTGCGCAAACGGCGATCGATTGCTATGGGTGCCACTACGGGAATTACTTTACAATTTAAATTAAACCGCTGATTTAATTTAATTAATAAATCATGCTTGGTAATATCATCAGAAAAAATATGATAAATTCCCGGCTCTGGATTAACTTCGCCATTAATAATTTTTTGGCAAACTTTACTAAGTTCAATAGATGTGATTCCGTTCCACCAATGATTCGTATACCCATTAATTTCCTGGCCTTTTTGGCTAATTAGCCAAACTAAAAGGCCTCTGTTACCTATTAACTCAGGCCCAATGGTCGAACACCTGATTACAATGGCCTCCTCTGGCTCCCCAAGGGCCTTGGTAATGCCATAGATGTCGGGCGGGAGCTTGGGAGCGGTTTCGTCGTAAGGGGCGCCCTTAGCCCCGCTAAACACGCAGTCGGTAGTGATGTGGATGAGTTTTGGACCCAACTCTGTGGCTAAAACTTGCGGGAAAACACTATTCACAAAAAACGCCAATCCCGGATCGCTATCGCAATATGGTTTAATAATTCCCAGTGCATTAATTACAAAATCGCAAGTTTTTAATTCAGTGATAAGCGCTTGTAAAGTTTGGCAGTGCAATTCTCCTGCAAAGCCCCTAACATATTCTCCGTAAGCCGGCAACAAATCTAACTGGTATTTAGTGCGGGTCTCCACTCCCCCGTATTTTTGGTTTAACAAATTAAGTTTATCGGCATTACGATAAACTAATATTAAATCACAATCATTTTTTAAAACACTATAAACCGAACTACCGATCATACCGGTAACTCCAAGAATAGCAACTTTTGGTTTAACACCAAGCATTATAGGAACATTTTTGATAATATACTCCCTCCTCCCCCACGCACCATTCGGTGCATGACACCGCTAACCCCTCCTCTGGCAGGAGGGGATGGCAGAGCTGTAGCTTCTCCCCTTACCGAGGGGAGATTGAGAGGGGAGCTGTATAAATTTATAAAGGGTATGCTTATATAATTTAATTAGGTAAGTGGGTTTGTTTATACTCCCACCTCCCCTCACCCCTCCTCTGGCAGGAGGGGATTATACTAATTCGGCGGGGATATCTTCGGCTTTAATAAACTCGACCCGATCATTTTCTTTGAGTTTGGCGCCGATCTCGACCATAAACCCAAAGTCGCCACGGCTTGCCACATCCACCTCTTCAGCAACCATTTTGATCTCTTTGATCTTGCCATCGCCAATTTTGTCCTCTCCGCGATAGAATCTTGCGATATGCTCTTTTTTGGTTTCGCCCTTTTCTATTTTAATCCCCACGATCTTCCTTTTGGCGGTGCTCATAAACACTTTTAACACCCGGCCAGTCGCCATAATGGTTTCTTTGTGTTCCGTCCCGCTCACATCGATCAACAATTTTCCTAAATCGTCAGTTAAATTATAGATGATCTCATAACTTAGAATTCTAATCCCGTCTTTGGCAGCCATTTTGGTCGCTCCCGGCAAGACATCCACCTTAAAACCAACGACAAATCCGTTTTCTCCTTGCGCTGCCAACACATCCGATTCATTAATATTCCCGACACCAGAGCTGACTATATTAATACCATTGTCCCGATTAGTTTTGATGTTATTTAGTTGATCAACGATAGCCTGTAGCGAACCTTGCACATCGGCTTTCACGACAATGCTTAATTTTCCGCCTGGCTTGGTTTTCATTTCTTCTTTGAGCGTAACGATATCGGTTTTAGCGGCTAATCTTCGGTTGGCGGCCACTTTGCGGCTCGCCGATAGTTGTCTAGCCGATTTTTCGTCCGGCATAACCACTAACAAATCGCCTACCGCTGGCGCATCAATAAAACCGGTCACGCGCACAGGCATCGAAGGACCCGCTACAGTTACTCTCCGGCTGGCATAGTCTATCATCGAACGAATTTTGCCATGGGTACCTCCCGTCACAAAAATATCTCCCACTTTTAATGTCCCTGATTGCACCAAAATGGTGGCTAATTGCCCCACTTTGGCGTCTTGCTGTGCTTCGATCACCACCCCACGCGCTCGCCCATGGAGAGGAGCCTTTAGGTCCGTCACTTCGGCAGTTAAACAAATTAATTCTAATAATTCGTCCACTCCTTCGCCGGTTTTAGCTGATACTCCCACTAAAGGAATTTTTCCGCCCCAAGATTCGGTCAGAATATTATGCTGGCCCAATTCTTGTTTAACCTTTTCGACATTGGCTTCCGGCCGATCTATTTTGGTCATCGCCACAATTATAGGCACCCCGGCGGCTTTAGCTAAATCTATCGCTTCGACAGTTTGAGGCTTAACACCATCGTCAGCCGCTACCACCAAAATAACAATATCGGTCACTTTGGTGCCTTGCGCCCTGATGGCCCCGAAGGCTTGATGCCCCGGCGTATCTAGAAAAGTGATTTTGCAGCCTTTGCTCTCTACCTGATAAGCCCCCATGTGCTGGGTAATTCCGCCGGATTCTTTCTCGGCAACTTTAGTTTTACGAATATAATCCAATAACGAAGTTTTACCATGGTCGACATGCCCCATCATGGTAACAACCGGCGCCCGTGTCACCAATTCGCCGGCTGTATCATCTAAAGCACTATCTAAATCTACTCCTACCTCTTCGCCTAAAACTGCCTTGTAGCCAAAATCGTCTGCCACAATGGCCGCAGTTTCGAAATCAAGATTATCGTTTAAGGTCACCAATACGCCGTTTTTCAACAGGTAGCGAATGACTTCCGTAACCGGCTGATGTAATAGTTCGGCTAAATCAGTCACTTTAATGACGGGCGACAACATAATTTCTGGCTTACTGGGCGGAGTATTCTCTGGTTGTGGATTAAGTTCTTGTTCCAACATAAACATATAAATAAAGCTGCTTTATTGCAGCCACAAGCTCTTACCTCCTATTTCGTCATGCTGAATTTATGTGTCCCGCGTATGCTGGGATTTCAGCATCTCTACATTAAGATTTCTTATATTAACGAGGTGTCTGTGGTAGAGATCCTGAATCAAGTTCAGGATGACAGTAAATAATCTTATTCATTTTTGAGAGCTTCCATAATCTTGGCTGCTGATTTTTCCCCAATACCATTGATAGCTTTAATCTCTTCAACGGTCTTACTTTGCAAGGTAGCAACACTATCAATCCCTGCTTCTTTTAATTTTCTCACTAAAGCGTCGCTAAAGCCTAATTTACTTAGATCGGAACTGGCAGATTTCTTGGCTGCCGGCGGCATTGACTCTGGAGCAATCATCGCCTTAAGCGACAAACCGAACCGATGACTCTCGGGTTCAATATCGATCACTTTTAACTTCAATTTGTCCCCGGCCTTAACGACATCCGAGGGGTCGGCAACATGTTCGAAAGATAATTCAGAAATGTGGATTAACCCGTCGATCTCATCGTTCACCTTCACAAACACGCCGAAAGGCATGATTTGAGTGACTATCCCTTCGACCACATCGCCCGGCTTGTACCCTTTAACTAAATCTAACCATTTGTCTTCAATTAAGCGCTTTAAACTTAAGGAAATCTTGTCGCCCTCAATGCCGATCACTTGGACCTGTAGATTATC
>DQGN01000023.1 GCA_003524745.1 Patescibacteria group bacterium | reverse complement strand
CCGATAACTGGGATTTGGAGCCCATAGCCAAAAGCATTAGCTACGCTAATGCCAACCCGGAGACCAGTAAAAGAACCGGGGCCTAAATTTACTGCCACCGAATTTAATTGAGTGGGTTCAATCCCCTGTTTTTTGAGCAATTTATCAATATTGGGCAGTAATTCATCGGATTGATTATGTTGTGACACCCAAGTTTTGATGACAGATTGATTATTTACTAACAATCCAATCCCAGTTTCGGGTTGGGTGGTATCGATAGCTAAAATATATGTTTTTTTATTCATAGGTGCGTTTTAAGAATATAAAATATGCGGATTATTAAACACTCCCCACCTAACCTCCCCTTAGCAAGATGGAGGAGCTATTATAATTCCCCTCCTCTCGGAGGAGGGGCGAGGGGAGGAGTGTATAAAATAATCTATACAATCCCCACCTAGCCTCCCCTTCGAAAGGGGAGGAACTATTATAATTCCCCTCCTGTCAAAGGAGGGAGGTGATGGTAATTTTGCGATGGTTATCTTTGATCTCGGTAATCTTAATCCAAATCGTTTGGTCTGGTAAATAATCTTTAATTTTTTCTGCCCATTCTATCGCTACGATGTTGTTTTCGGCATTTTCCAATATCTCGCCGACCAAATAAGGATCGTCAGCTAACCGATAAACATCGTAATGGTACAAGCTGTATTTTTTATGGGGGATAGGATAAATGCGTTCCAAGACAAAAGTTGGGCTAACGACCCGAGTTTTAATGCCAAGCCCCTTAGCTAATCCTTGCATCAAAGTTGTTTTTCCTCCGCCGAGGTCAGACTCGAAAGCGATTATCGTCCCCGCTTTAATCTTTTTGGCTAAACTCTCCCCTAACTTTTGAGTGGCCTTAGCGCTATTAGTGATGTGAGTAACTTTTTGCATGATAGATTGACCAAGCTACTATTATGCCAGAAAACAAGAGGCTAATCCACAGGATTGCTTGCCATGGTAGTGGTTTTCCTGTGTCGGTCAAATAATAATTCCCATCATCGTCAATCGTGGCAAAGCTGATATCGTTAGCCTCTCCCGGAGTCAGCTCATCTGACCAAAACCAGTTTTGATTAGGGGCGATAGCATAAGCATAACCAGCCTTAGCCGTGCCGTCATAATACATTTCGTCTACCAGATCGTTGTTGGTATCGAACAGTTGCAGTTCTTCTCCCCCGCTATTATTGAGCCGAATATGAGTAACGGGATATTCCAGCAGCAGATATTGACCGGGCTCCAACTGGACTTCCGTGAGGGGGTCAATATCGGCTAATGTCAGGCGAGGCAGATCAAAACTAGTGATGGTGTAGGTGCGCCCACTCGCATCTTGTAATTTCCATCCGGATAAATTAACTACCGCCGCGGTGGGATTGAATAATTCGATAAACTCTTCTTCCCCGCTCTCTGGGTTGGGTAATATCTCGGTAAAAATGATTTGTTTGTACTGGCCAGCTTCTCCGGTGCTGGGGTGGGCAGCGCCGGATGTTTTTGTGACAACCTTGATTTGATTAGATATGATGTCATCTGCGTTGTAGCTACCAACCAAAGTGAAGTAGTAGGTGGTGTCAGGCTGTAAATTCTCCAGAGTTAATTCTGGGGCGGTGATAGCGGGGTTGGCCATAACTTCCCCCAGAGTAGTTTTATTGTCAGACTGGTAAAGCTCTAACTCGCCGATGGCTCCGATCAAGCTAATCTGCCAAGTTAATAGGACAGAGGTGCTGGTTAAATCATCGTAATCGAGAGCGATAACGATCTCGTTCGGCTGAAGGCTATAAGGGTCATCATCTGTCGGGGTTGTTTCTTCTTCTGGCTCAATCGGGTTCTCCCACACATTAGCGGCTTGCGGGGTAGGCCGCAGGGTCCATTCCCAACTATCGTTGATTTTAGCATAGGCTTCGCCGAGATTAGCGGAGCCATAATTGGGGGTAGTTTCTACGAGTGCAGCTTGGGGATTAAGCAGTCTGACATAATCCCCCGTGTCATTGAGCGAGATCTTGGTTTGCAATTTTTCGAACACGTAATACTGATGGGACTCAATAATCGTATCGGTGTTGATCGTATAAACTGCCGACCCGCCGGGAAATTGATCATCCAATTGCCAACCTTTTAGATTAACCGAGTTATCTCCAGCATTGTATAACTCGATAAATTCGCTATTAGCGCCCGTAGTTGGGTGGGGGTAGATTTCACTAATCTGAATGTCAGCGTTGCTGTAATCGCCAGGTTCATCCTCTAATTCAAGAATTGTCAGTGCGTTCATCAGTATGGCTGGTGGTTGATCCGGGTTAATTACCACAACATCCCAAGCACCTGTTTCAGCATCAGTTAAATCAAATTCAATATTAATAATGAGCATTGGACTGAGTACTTGCCAGTCAGTTGCCCAGATTTCTTGGGTGCCGTTTTGCAGTTTAATTTGCAAACCATTAGTCATAGCGAAATTATCTCCATCGATCTGATCAAGCACAAAATCATCTATTGCCAAAGTTTCTTCCGGCGTAATTGAGGTAATAATCGGACTCGGCAGTATCGCTGGTGGGATCGAATTGTCAGCTTTTGGTGTCCCTAAATCTTTGATGTCATCAAAATTAATCGAATCTGTTGCTTCTTGCCAGCTAGTTTTGTCGTCGCCTTTGCCAATAGGGGCTTTGCGCTCCAAAGAAGCTGATCCAGAATCGTCAGAATTTCTATAGCCATAACCACTACTGGGTAGCTTGGTGCTATCCCATGCAATATCTTCTGTTTGCCCGGTGGCATCTTGTAAAGTAATTACGAATCCATTGTTGGAAATTGAGAATTGTTTACTCTCTCTATCAAGATCAACGGCCACATTAAGAGCAGAGTTGGGATGACCAGTCTTATATTTGGCAATTAAATAAAACCCATTGGCAGGGATGATACTATTTTCTGGCAAAGTTATGTCGAGTGCATTGATAGTGATTTGCCAACCACTTAAATCGATATCGGCGTCAGTAGTATTTTTTAATTCTATCCATTCGTCGGAACTACTGGCTGAACTTCCTGCCCAAGCTACTTCNNGATTACTTCCGGCACCCCTGTATCAGTACGACCTTGACCTACCTGGCCAAAAATCAATATTAAACCAATGCCAATCATTCCTACCCAACCTATTTTCATATTTCCTCCTAACGATTAAAACAAAAATTCGTCTAATTCTTACCTAAATAAAAATNNACGGTGTACACCGTGTATACTATTTACTTACCTTTCCTGATGCGATTAAAGATTTGTCTTTCTGCACTACTCATCACCCAATGCTTGTATTTATCGTTCGGCGACATCAGGCGTGCGAGAGTTTGCTTTAGGATTCCGTCATATTCGAATAGGCTATGATTCACTAGGGCGATAGTATTTCGCGCCACATGAATATCCTTCAGGATATCCTCGTAAGTAGCATCTTTCAGAATCATTTGAGCAATGATAATTCGTCTGACAATATCTACCAGTTCTTTTTTTGTCAGGAGAGCATCCAATAAAAATGGTAGCTGTTTGGGTGGAGTTAAGTCTATGAGTTGAGCCAAAGTCGACAATTCCACCGGCTCGATCTGGTAGTCGTATATGCCACCCTTGGTCATGATTTGCGATTTTGACCTAGCCCTATTTCTTTCTCTGCGTAACGATTTCATTGCCGATAATAATGGCGATAATAACAATAACAAACAGCCGAGCCCCTTTTTTTAATTCTCTTTTTCCCCAAACCGTCCACAACGATAGTATACACGATGTACACCGTGTATACTATAGCACATTTATTGTTCTGGGGCTAAGAGAGGCTTGAGGGAAGCTTGATGGTGCTGGTAGCTTGAGGGAAGATTTATAGTACTGATAATGGGATAGGAAGCCAGGCCGGAAAAAGAAATAATTTACTAAAATTAGGTTTTGCGCGGGGGTTAACATGGCATGTGAACCATAAAATCAGCTCTGGTAGCTGTATATTTTACAGGGGTTAACAAGGCATGTTAACCCGGTGTTGAGGTGGGCGAACCAGATGAGGGCGAGAATTTTCTTTGACGAAGAGGCAAAAATCAATTACATTAGGGGCGTTGCAGATGAAAGTTATGGGGAATTGCAACTTAGACATATCAAGTTATTCAGGCATTTTTCACCAAAAAACTCTAATTTGCTCTATGTGCAAGCACTTAAATACTAATCAGATTATTGTTCAGTTGTTAGTAGCGACGGCGTTTTAGAGAGGGATATCATATCCAAATTTTGGTTGCGGAAATGACCTGAAATTAATTTCAGTGAGGTTATTGTATGGAAAACTATTGGTTAATTATCGCCTATGTAGCTGCGGGAGCTTTAGTCGGCTACTATCTGCGGTCTTTGACGACCCAGAAAAAAATTAGCAATGCCGAAGCCGAAGCCGATAAGATCGTTAAAAAGGCCCAGGCTAAATTGGACGAAGCCAGTAAAAAAGAGAAAGAGATCGTGATCGCTGCCAAAGAAGAAGCTTCTAAAATTCGCGAGCGTATTGAAAAAGAAGAGCAACAGCGTCGGAGCGAAATCTCGGATTTAGATAAGCGTTTACGGCAGAAAGATGACCTACTCGATAAAAGAGCGATGGAGTTAGACAAAAAGCAGGAAGCTGTTTATGAACAGGACAAGGAGATCAAAAATGTTCGTGAAGAGATCCTAAAGATTCGCGAGCAACAGGAAACTCGTCTGGCAGAAATTGCCAAGCTCTCCAAAGAAGAGGCTAAAGAGCTATTACTGAAACGAGCGGAAAAAGACGCCAAAGAGGAGATCGTTAAATTGATGCATGATATCGAGAGCGAAGCTAAAGAAACGGCCGAGGCCAAAGCGCGCGATATTGTGGCAACTTCCATCCAACGCTATGCCGGTGAAACTGCCGTCGAAAATACTACTAATGTGGTGGCGATTCCTTCGGATGAAATGAAGGGCAGAATTATCGGGAAAGAAGGCCGTAATATTCAAGCCTTTGAACGCGCTACCGGCGTTGATTTGATTGTGGATGATACTCCTGATGTGGTAGTTATCTCTTCCTTTGATCCCGTCAGACGGGCCGTCGCCAAAAATGCTTTGGAAAGATTATTAGCCGATGGCCGCATTCAGCCTTCGAGAATCGAAGAAGTGGTAGAACGCGCCCAAAAAGAGATCAATAACGAAATGAAAAAAGCCGGCGAAGAAGCGGTCTTAGAATTAGGTCTGACTGGCCTGCCTTTAGATTTAGTTAAATTAATCGGTCGGCTGAAATACCGGACGAGTTATGGCCAAAATATTCTGCATCATTCCGTAGAAGCTGCCCATTTAGCTGGGATGATGGCGGCACAAATCGGAGCCGATATTCGGTTAGCCAAATTAGCGACTTTGATGCACGACATCGGTAAAGCGCTGGACCATGAATTCGAAGGCAGCCATGTCGACTTATCTCGGGATATTGTCGTGAAATACGGTTTGCCCAAAGAGGTTATTCAGGCAGTTGAGGTATCTCACGAAGGTTCCGGCGGTCCCAAAACCGCTATCGACTTTATCTCGATGGCAGCAGATGCGATCTCGGCCGCTCGGCCGGGGGCTCGGCGCGAAAGCTTAGAGCAATTCATTAAACGGTTAGGCGATCTGGAAAATATCGCTAAGAGTTTTCCGGGCATCGATCGGGCTTATGCTATTCAAGCCGGTCGAGAAGTTCGGGTTTTGGTCATTCCGGAAGAAGTCGACGATCTGGGCATTATCAAATTAGCTAAAGAGATGGCCCAAAAGATCGAAAAAGAGATGACTTACCCAGGAACAGTCAAGGTCAATGTGATTAGAGAGATTCGGGCAGAAGATATTGCCAAATAATCTGACTAATCTCTTATCCCCCGATCTTTATTTTGTCATCCCTTCTTATCCAGAATCGTATAATTGATTAAACATCCCCTCCTCTCCTCCCCTTACTAAGGGGAGGTTGGGTGGGGTGGACTTCACCCGTGATCGTATAATTAATCACCCAACACCATGTTAGAAATTAAAAAAGCTGTTCTGCCTAATCGTCTGCGGATTCGGGTTGTGCCCATGAAATCTACCGAAACAGTCGCGGTATTTATTATGGCCAGAGCCGGATCACGCTATGAAAGCGCCAAAAATTTAGGGATAGCCCACTTTTTAGAGCACATGTTCTTTAAGGGGGGTAATCGTTACCCGACTCCTAAAGCTGTCGCCGAAGCGATTGATGGTGTGGGCGGCATCTTTAACGCTTTTACCGGTAATGATGCGGTAGGATATTACATCAAGGTGGCTAAAGAAAACATTACCTTAGCCTTTGATGTTTTATCGGACATGTTGCTTAACTCTAAGTTTAGCCCAGAGGATATCGATCGGGAGAAAGGCGTAATTATCGAAGAGTACAATATGCACCGAGATAATCCCAGATCAGTTTTAGCGGATGAATTCCAAACGCTGATTTATGGGGAGCATCCTTTAGGCAAACCGATCATTGGCGACATGAAATTTATCAAACAAGCTACGCGCAAAGATTTTGTCGGTTATCAGAAGGAATTGTATTCCCCGGCTAATATTGTGGTGGCGGTAGCTGGCAATACCACCTTGGCAGAAGTAAAAAAATTGGTCAGCAAATACTTGAAGTTAGCCAAAGGCGGCAGCAAAAACACGCCTCTACCCTACCAAGCTCCGACCACTTACAAAAAAAGACTCAAAGTTATTTATAAAAAAACTGAACAAGCTCACCTTGCCATCGGTATGCCCACTTTCGGCGGTTTAAACCCACATAGATACGTCGTTGATGTGTTGGCAGTGATTTTGGGCGGGGGCATGAGTTCCAGGCTTTTTACGAGCATTAGAGAGCGTCACGGACTAGCCTACTACGTGTGGGCAGGGCACGATATGTATGCCGATACCGGAAATTTTGTGATCGGCGCGGGCGTGAATATCAAAAAAGTCGATTTTGCCATCAAATTAATTTTGGATGAACTTAAAATTATCCAAGCCTCCCCTGTTCCAGCGCCAGAACTCGAAAAAGCTAAGCAATCCATTATCGGCAATATGGCTTTGCGGTTAGAAAGCTCTGACACGGTGGCTAACGGGTTAGCTTATCAGGAGTTGCTATACGATAAAGTGGAATCGATCGCCGAAATTAAGCGTAAGTATCGGGCAGTTACTGCTAAAGATGTGCAAAATTTAGCTAAAAAGATTTTTCAGAAGGACAAAATTCTCTTGGCGGTGATTGGTCCGTATCACAATCAAGCTGATTTTGCTAAACTAATAAAGTAAATATTCCAATGGTAGTCCCTCGGCAACGTCCGCCCAAGGCGAGACTGGGCTCGGGATAAATTAACAAGTTAATTTAGAGAAAATATGATGGAAAAAACTTTTGCCATGATCAAGCCAGATGGAGTGGATAGAAGCTTAGTAGGCGCAATTATTGTCATGTTGGAGCAAACAGGGCTTAAATTAGTGGCTATGAAGATGCTCAAAGCAGATAAAGGCTTAGTGGCTATCCATTATCCTAGTACCGATCAATGGTTAAGCGGTGTTGGCCAGCATACCGTGGATGGTTGTGCGGAATTAGGGATGGATGTGGTTAAGGAATTCGGCACCGCTGACCCGATCGAGATCGGTAAAATGGTAAAAGTATGGCTGATCGATTATATTACCAGCGGTTCAGTGGTGGCTATGGTCTGGGAAGGTCCCCTCGCGGTCTCTAATGTGCGCCGGATGTGTGGTAATACCGTGCCGAGTAAAGCTGAACCGGGGTCGATCAGAGGGAAATATGGCTTAGACTCGGCCGTTTCGGCTAACGCCGAGAAAAGACCGATATTTAACCTTATTCATGCCTCTGGCAATGTCGAAGAGGCAGTTACCGAAATTAAACTCTGGTTTCCGGAAATTATTTAGTCTGAGTCCCCCATTTTTCTATTAAAACCTGCGTCAAAGCAGGTTTTTTGTTGACATTATCCCCGGTATCTGGCTAAATTTAATTGTTGTTCACTTAAGAACAATGGTCTTTTAGAAAGGAAGGCAGATCACAGGGCTTTGACGGCCCAAATTTTGACCCAACACTGTCCTTCTCTTTCGTTTGTGACCAATTTCGCTCCTTTAAATGCAGAGAAAGCATAGGATTAGACTCCAGGCACTGTTCTGGAATTATTGCCTGTCTAAATCTTATCTTTCTTATCCTTGCCTATAAAGGGAGAGCCTGGCGCCAATAAGTCGGATGACCCACCAACATATAGCCATAGAGCTAAAAGGTGCATCTGGCAAATACTCAAGAGCCAGACCAGATAGATCCACCTGATCGATCTGGGTTGTGGGCTTTATGCGTCAGGCCTCCCTTTCTTTTTTTGTTCCTTTCCGTGCCAGGGTGGTTGTCTGTTATATAGGGGCAAAGGACGCGCCCCCTGGGGCATAGCAACGCCCCGCGCAATTTGCGTCCTGAATAACTAAATTTGTGCTGCGAATCGTGCGGGCGAAAACACGATATTCGCAAGCATTGGCAGCTTCCTTAAATCGACGCTCCATGTCAGTAAATGGAGAGGAAGCAACCGCCAAGATTAAACCGGGTTGGTACCCCCCGGTCCCCGGGTAGCTCACGAGCTACCCGGGATTTTTGTATATTTTGATAAAAGAGAGCTAAGGACTAATAAATTATTTTATAGGAGTAAATTTGAATTTCAATGTATGGGGATAAGTGGTTAACATGGTGTGTTAACACGCCATGTGAAGTCAGCCACCAGAGTGGAAAAACAGGTTGACATGCCTTGTTAACCCCCTAAAAAATATTTTTTCTACACCTAAGGACAAAAAGATATTTAGACAACTGTCTAAATAAAGGGTTAACACCCCATGTTAAGTGGTTCGACGACCGTCGAACCACTTTGGCCTTTGGGTTAACATGGCATGTTAACCCAAAATGGGGGAGAAGTCACAAGCTACCATTTATATATAATATAGGCTGATAGCCAAAAATCACATTTCATCATCATCTGCCGTATTGACCGCACTTAACATGCCATGTTAACCTAAAATTAGTAGGGTTAACAACCCATGTTAAGTACTTAACATGCCATGTTAACCCCAAAGCACATTTTTTTGACACTTCATAGGAGAAGACATTGGGGGTGTTGAGACGTGTTAACAAGTTAACATGCCATGTTAACCCCAAGTCAAAAATTGGCTCTAGTAAATAATTTTTAACTTAACATGCCATGTTAACCCTCGAAAAGGCCCAAGAAATGGTCGCAGCGGTAGTTGAACGGGAAAATCAGCCCAGCGAAGAGCCCGAAATCACAGTTTCGCCCGAAAAATTGAATTCACTATCTGAAGTTGCTCGGTATTTAAAGGTATCCGAAAATCGGATTCGCCACTGGGAAAAATCATTCAGCCAGATCTTATCTAATCATCGTAATCAGTATAATCATCGCATGTTTACTGATGCTGATGTCAAAATTTTAGAGCGGATCAAGTTTTTACAGGACTCCCGGCTCTATACCAGAGAGGGGATTATGGCTCGGATTACGGGTAAGGTGAAAAATGCTTCTGCCAATGCCAATGCCGGGGCGGATCGGGCTTACCAACAGAAATTATTGGTTGCGCTTAACACCTTAGCATCAGAGATAAAATCATTACGGCGGGAAGTCAGGGAAGATCTGAAAGGGGAGATGAAAAAAGAATTAGATCATCTGACTTTGCTCCTATTTCCACCTAAGAAAGAGAAAAAGTGGTACCAATTTTTTAGATAATAGCTTTGAAAAGCTATTAGAAACTTTCTTGTTACTTTTCTACCTGCCTACCGGCAGGCAGGGAAAAGTAACCAAAAGTCCTGCCCAGTCGTTCTGGCTTGGTATTTAGCCAAAAATCTACCTTCCCGTTCTCACTGGTAATACCAGCTTCACGAAGCGGTAATTTTTAGAATATCCATCGCTTGGGCTCCAATGGCGGGTTAGAAGAGAGAATACTCGGGATTTGATGGCCGATTTTAGGAGGGTAAATTACTCGAACTCCAATACACCCCACCCATCCTCCCCTTAGTAAGTGGAGGTTTAGGAGGGGATTGATTTCTGTCATTCTGGGGAGACCGACCATGGGGCGACTCCAGAATCGTATATATAAAAACAAGGCTCCGAGCGGAGCCTTTATTGAGTTAGGTACGAGATTTGTCTGGGGGTAGTCTGGGGGGATAGTTAGTCGTCCTCGTCCTCGTCGTTGGGGGGAGCGGCAAAGGCGGAGCTGGGTTCCATCTGCCGGGATTTCTTGTTGGTGACTTCAGTTTCATCCTGTTTCCGGAAGTTTTCCTTGATTTTTTCGCACAGTTTCAGTACCAGGTCGATACTAATCTTGTAAGTGGAGCTTCTTCCTTCAAGACCATTAAGGCGCACGTTGGCGTGGCTTTCTACCTGGTCCAATAACTCGAGAATGTTCGCTCGGTCGGTGGCATTATGGTGCGATTTGGCAAATGCTTCGAGAATTCGTACAAGAGCGCCGAATTCATGGATTCCTGCCAGGAGTGCATTATAAGCTTCCTCAATCAGAGTATCATGTAGACGCATTGGATTAGTCCATCCTTTTAATGGGTGCTATCCTTCTTGGAAAGAAGGAATATTGTAATATAGCACAGGAAAAATGATTAATCAAGCCAATCTTTCAGATGTATAATATGGATGTTTACCCCGTTAGAAGCCACTTACACAAATAGCCGATATTTAGATATGACAAAAGTGTTAATCAATCAAACGATAATTATATTTTTATCTAGCGGAAACGAAGGCGTTTCCTGCTTCTAACGGGGTGAACTATGGCAAAACAGCTAAAATTATTCGAGAAATCGGTCAAAAAGAAGCAATTAACCAAGAAATTGGTGGTTTTGGGGAAGAAAAAAGGTAACTTCTCCTGCCAGGCCAGAGTACCCTTCTCCGAACCTGTAGGTTCTCCGAACCGGAGGTCTGGGCCGGAGGCGACTAAACTCAGGAAATATCCATTAAAATCCCTCCCCTTAAAAAAGGGGAGGCGAGGTGGGGATGTGAATCTTCTTGCTCCCTCCTCCCCCAGCCCCTCCTCGGGCAGGAGGGGAGAGAAGCGACATTGGCATTGGACGGATTATTTTGTGTCCAGCCCCTTAAAGATTACCCCAAAGAAAAAGCGAAAAACTCCGGTAGTGTTTGTGATGATGAGCGGGGGAGTCGATTCCTCGGCTACGGCTTATCTCCTGAAAGAGCAGGGGTTCGAAGTGGTAGGGGTCTATATGAAGAATTGGTCTTTTCCGATCAAGCGCATAGACGAGTGCCCCTTGTATCAGGATTACAAAGATATGGTTAAGGTGTGTAAATTCCTGAAGATTCCTTATCAGGTCTGGAGTTTTGAAAAAGATTACCGCAAACGGGTGATCGACCCCTTCTTTAAGGGATATGAAGCGGGACTGACTCCTAATCCGGATGTAATGTGCAATACCGAGATCAAATTTGATGATTTTTTCAAAAAAGCGATGAAATTAGGGGCCGATTATATCGCGACCGGCCATCATATCCGGAGTCGGTGTGCTGATCCCAGATTTTCCCGTCATTCTGGGGAGTCCTTGGGACGACTCCAGAATCTTATAATAAGATCCTGGACAAGCCAGGATGACGACGCAAAGAANNGTTCAGGATGACGGGAAAAGGAAAAAAGCTCGGAATGACGGGGTGGGTAAAGTGTGCAAGGATTACCAGCTCCTCAAGGGGAAAGACCCCATTAAAGATCAAACCTATTTTGTTTATCGGCTGACCCAAGACCAGCTCAAAAAGTGCATCTTTCCGGTCGGGGATTATGTTAAATCCGATTTGCGGGAGATGGCGCGTAAAGTTAATCTCCCCACCGCCGAACGGAGAGATAGCCAAGGCATCTGTTTTATCGGTAATATTAATGTGAAATCCTTCCTTAAAACTCGTCTGCCGGAAAAAGAAGGCGATATTGTGACCAAAGAGGGTAAAAAGGTGGGTAAACACGAGGGGGCGTGGTTTTATACGATTGGACAACGGAGAATCGAGGGCCTCTCGGGGACGGTCAAACCGATGTATGTCATCGGTAAGGATATGAAGAAGAATCAGGTGATCATCGGGGACGACAAAGACACCTATACCAAAATCGCCCGGATGACAGATCTTCATTTGATCAATAAAACCATTCGGCCCAAAGAGCTAATGAAGATAATTTTGACGGCCAAATCTCGATATACGCCATTAGTTAGTCGAGGAAAGCTCGGTCAGGATAAAAAAGGTTATTATTTCGAGTTCATCAAGCCAGAGCGGGCCATTACTCCCGGCCAATCATTAGTGTTATACAAAGGTGACATTTGTCTGGGAGGCGGTATTATCGTAGAAAATCCAACCCAGGGGTTAAATGTAACAAAATCGCCTGTTAAGCGATTTAAATAATAGATGGGGACGAATGGCTTTATCTGAAACTAACATCCAAGAACTAATTGAAGCTTGCCAAGTGGGGGATAGAAATGCCTTTGAGCCCATTTTCCACCAGTTTGTTGATAAAATATTTAAATATGTTTTCTTCCGGATCGGGAGCGACCACGAGGAAACCAAGGATTTAACGGCAGAAATTTTTGCTGAAGCCTATTTTAGCCTTCCTCGGTATCAGCCAGATCCGCAGGTGCGTTTTTCGGCTTGGCTCTATGCCATTGCCCGCCATGTGGTAGCCGATTATCACCGAGAGCACTATCGGCACCCCCGGGTAGATTTAAGCGAAGCGGCCTGGGCCAATATTGTCGATAATCGGCCAGACGAATTGATCGAGGTGATCCAAGAGGAAAAATTTGAACTGACGATCCAAAAGATCAAGTGTCTTCCTCCCGTTACCCAAGAAATTATGCATTTGAAACTGACCGAAGGCTTAAATCATACTGAAATTGCCCGCATCATCGGGAAATCAGCCGGTCACACTAGATTATTACTCCATCGCGGCTTAAAACAATTACGTAAATTAATCGATGAATCATCTTAATCACCCATTATCCCAGCCAGGCAGCGAATTAACTTCCAAGGAGAAGGAGGCTTTGTGGTTGGCGGTAAAAAATCGTATTAACAGGGGAGTTGTAACAAAACCGGCTGATCGGCGATATAATATATGGAGGATATATAAACTTAATACACGGGGAGTAATTATGGGATTTATACCATGGATTATTATCGGGCTATTAGCTATTGGTGGGGGAACCGCTGCCGTAGCTGATAATGCGGTGCCAGGAGACGCGCTCTATAATCTGGACCAAGCCATTGAAAGATGGCAGGAAAAATTTGCCACCTCTGATAATTGGAAAGCAAATCTGTTTAATAAATTAAGCGAAGAACGCTTGGCGGAATGGCAGGCTTTGCAAAACATCGATCCCAGTACGCTAACCAGCAGAGCCAAAGAACTTTGGGAACAACATAACGAAGCAGCCGCCGAACGCCTGGCTGCATCTATCGAACGGTTGAACGAATTGCAGGCCAGATTCGAAGAGAAAATGGCGGCTGCCGAAGGCGAGAACCAAAAAGCAGCTTTCCAAAGGATTATCGACCAACTGAATAAGGTAGAAGGTCGGCGGGCTGAACGCTTAGAGGAAATTAAAGATCGCGAATTCCCCGGCTTGAGAGCAGTCATCAAGCGGGAAGCGCGCCTGCGGATTTGGCAGGAATTATCCAAAGCCGAGCGCCAAGCCTTAAAACAAGAGCTTAAAGATAGAGATGCCGAAGACGATGAGGATGACGACAATGATGTTGTTAACAACACTACCAATAACTCAACTCAAGACGACGATGACGATGACGACGATGACAATTCTGTAAATAACACCACCAACAATACTACTAATAACACGACCAACAACACAGTCTAAGTCCTAAGAATAGTTAGTCGGTTATCAAAAAAGTAGTGGCAGTAAGATTCAGTATTTTAAACTAACGGCTCCCCAATATAATTTCGGGGAGCTGTTGGCTTAAGCCGTCATTTGAAACAATCCCCTCCTAACCTCCCCGTGGAACGTCTGACGTTCCTTGGCAGGGAAAGGAAAAAGTATATTCCCCTCCTCTCGGGAGCCTGCCTGCCGGTTTACCTGCCGTGAGGCATGGTAGGCAGGGAGGGGCTCGCCCCGTTAGAAGCTATGCCACAAGAACTGTAATCGATAGCTAATTAATCATAAGTTTTTAGTTATACTGCTTCTAACGGGGTAAAGGGAGGAGATGAGGCCAACTAATTTCTAACTTTAACCCCTAATTTCTAGCCTCCATTCCCATGGGTCTTGTCTTTTTTATTGGTTTTGCGTATAATCAGGTGGACAAAAATCTGGTTTTTAAACTTATCCGCCAGCTGGCGGAGACACCATAAATGTCAAATAAGTCATATTCAAATAATGCACTTCCAGAGCTGATAATTGCTAATATCTGTAACAAATCAGGCGGTTTTATCGTTATACCTTATGTAAGGAAATGAATCCTTTACATCCCGCCCAAATCCAGACTCCGGAAAGTATCATTGCGAAAGCTAGCAAAGGCGATCATACAGCTTTTGGACGAATTTATGATGATTGGGCGGAAGCCATTTACAAATATGTCTGTCTCAAAACGCAGGACGAAGCCGTCGCTGACGATATTACTGCCGAAGTTTTCTTAAAGGTTTGGAAGAAATTAGTTTCTTTTAAGCCAAAACCAGAGGCAAAATTCTCGACTTGGCTCTTCGCCATCGCGCGCAACGCGGTGATCGATTACTATCGGACCACCCGCCAAACTATCCCTTTCGAGAATCTACCGGAAATTGTTGATCTGGAGGGGGGGAGAGATTTATTTCCGGAACAGACCCAGCTTCAGGAAAAGCTCGAGGAGCTGAAACCGGAATATAAACAAGTATTGGTGTTGCGCTATGTCGAAGATATCCCTATCTCGCGAGTTGCCCAGATCATGAAGAAAAAAGAAGGCAATGTCCGCGCCTTGACTCATAGAGCTCTTGAGGAGCTCAAAGACAAATTATCTTAGTCTGC
>DQGN01000038.1:463-5212 GCA_003524745.1 Patescibacteria group bacterium | reverse complement strand
TATCGCGGAGAGGACAAAATTGGCGATGGCAAGATCAAAGAGATCAAAATGGTTGCTGAAGAGGTGGATGTGGCAAGCCGTGGCGACTTTGGGTTTATGGTCGAGATCGGCGCCAAACTCAAAGAAAACGATCGGGTCGAGTTTATTAAAGCCGAAGATATCCCCGCCGAACTCATTTGATAGTATCAAGTATCAGGTATCAATCAAGACAAAAGGGCGTGAAGTATCAAACAATCCCCACCTAACCTCCCCTTAGCAGGGGAGGAGACAATAAAACTCCCCTCCGGCCCGAGGAGGGGTTGGGGGAGGAGGGAGTTAATATAAATACTAATCTCTCGTCTCTATTATTCTTATGAGTCATCGGATTCCAAAAGTACAACAACAGATTCAACGTATCTTAAGCGAGATCTTGCTCAAACAAGGTGAAGATTTTGGTATCGGGATGGTCTCGATTAATGATATATTAGTAAGTCAGGATTTGAGCAGCGCTAAGGTATGGGTTGGCTTTGTTGCCGAACCAAAGCCGGCAGCAGCCTTCCAGCGCTTGCTCCGCCACAGCAAGGCTATCCAAACCCAAGTGTACAAACAATTGCCGATTAAGAAGGTTCCCACTATTTCTTGGCTATTAGACGAGAATCCCGAATTACATTATCGCATCGACCAACTTTTAGATGATATCACACCAACTAATCGAAAAAATTCAGAGCTTCCGCCAAATGATACAGGGGACGGAGCGGATTCTGATTGTCTCCCATCGTAAACCCGATGGAGACGCGATTGGTGCCAGTTTGGCTCTAAAATTAGGTTTGCAAGCTCTGGGCAAAACTGTGGAAGTGGCGCTGTTGGACACCCCTTCGGACAATTTTACCTTTTTGCCCCAGTTTTTTAATATCCGGGGCGAATTTGCGCCCCAAGATTTTGGCACAGCAATTTTAGTGGATTGCGGGGATTGGACGCGGACGGGGTTTTTTGAGAACAGCGAGCTGAATATCGATTGGCCGAATCATCTTATCGTGGTGGACCACCATAAAATTCAGCAGTTAACGCCGGGCTTGCATATTATTGATGCGACAGCTTCCTCTACTGCAGAATTAATTTTCTATATTTTACAACTTTGGGAAGTAGACATTACCAAAGATATGGCGACTTGTTTGCTTGTAGGCTTATCGACCGATACCGGAAGCTTTAAACATACCAATACCAGCAAAGCCGTGCTGCAAGTGGCCGGCATATTATTAGAAAAAGGCGCTAATTTAGGCAAAGTGGCGCGTTACGTTTACGCCGATAAAACCATTGCCAAATTGAAATTGTGGGGGAGGGTGCTAACGAAAATGCGCCGAAATCGGAAGTGGAACTTGTTGGTTTCGTTGGTGACAGAGGCCGATCTGAAGGATTGTGGTGCCACCATCGATGATTTAGAAGGTGTCATCGATTTGCTCCGGACCATCCCGGGCGTAAAAGCAGTAGTATTGGGGTCCGAGCGCAAAGATGAGTTTAAATTTAGTTTGCGCACAGAAGATCTGCGGACTGATGTCAGCCGCTTAGCCGCGCTGATGGGGGGAGGGGGACACATTAAAGCCGCCAGCTTCGCTGTCCCCAAAGCCGATATAGATGAAATTATTCCCCGAGCGTAGNNGGCTACTTTAACCCTGTTATCCCGACCGACCCTTCATCGTCATCCTGCGAAGCCCGCCATAGCCTTGGCGACGGCGGGAACTGACAAAATATTTCCTTCCTTACTCCGTCATTCTGGCTTGTCCAGAATCTTATCATAACTAAATATCTTTTTATTCTTTCTGCTACCTTTCTAGAAAGGTGACACCAAAGTCCCAGCCCGTCGTCCTCACTCCTCGCCTAATAAAATTGCCTTACTGCTCTCGCCAAACTCGCTAACACTCGAACAATTGGCTCCGCAACGACAATTTTATTGGCTCAGTACACTCGGACCTGCCTGCCGGCAGGCAGGCTCCAAGGGCTGGATTGGATGCTGGCAGTAGAATGTTTAGTGGGCGGCGTTGTAGCTTTCGAGGGCATGGGCAGCCGCGTCGGTTTCGGCAGCTTGTTTCGAGTTGCCCGTACCTTTAGCTAATTCGTGGCTACCTAAATAAACCGCTACTTCGAAAATCTTGTTGTGATCTGGCCCGCTCTCACTAATTACTTTATAAGTTGGTGTGATGCTTTCTTTGTCTTGGGCCAGCTCTTGCAGGTGGCTTTTAGCATCAATATAGGCTTCGGATTGTAAGATAATATCAGTTTTGGGCAGTAGATGTTCAGTAATAAATTTGCGCACCACTTCTAATCCCTGATCTAAAAAGGTGGCGCCGATAAAAGCTTCGATGGTGTTAGATAGCATAGCTGCTTGATCTTTGGCATTCTTAGCCTCACCTTTACTAACTTTCAAGTATTTATGAAATTCTAATTCGTCGGCCATTTCTTTTAAGGTCTCTCTTCTGACCAAGGCGGCGCGCAGCGCAGTCAGTTCACCCTCGGGTTTATCAGAAAATTTGTCAAACAAATATTCGGTGACTATTAATTCCAAAACGGCATCGCCCAAAAACTCCAATCTTTCGTTATGTCCGGGAGCAAATTGGTGTTCATTCAAATACGACCGATGCACAAAAGCTTGTTGGAGTAGGTCGAGGTTGTTAAAGTTTATACCTAATTTTTTCTGTAATTGTTGTAGATCTTCCATTGTAAAAGAGAATAAGGGGCAGATTGTAACTGGCAAAGATTATTTTATATTTCCCCTCCTGTCGGAGGAGGGGCTGGGGGAGGAGGGAGTATAAATTAAACACTCCCCACCTAACCTCCCCTCCGAAAGGGGAGGAATTGTTATTCCTGTGGGGGGATGGGTTTGGATTCACTATCTGGGGCTTCTGGTGTCGCAGGATTATTGTGTGTGGCGGGATTGGCTTCTTCGTCCTGGTATTTTTGGGAATTGCGATACACCGTACCGAGAACGCCGTTGACGAATTTGCTGGTATTTTCTCCGCCAAAGGCCTTGCTTAATTCGACCGCCTCGTTGATAACAGCTTTGGGAGGCACCTCGTCATCAAATAATAATTCAAAAATAGCCAAGCGGAGAATGGATAAATCCACTTGCGCGATTTGCGGGATCGGCCATTCTGGAGCAGAGATTGTGATAATCTCATCTATCTCGACTAAATGGGTTTGGACTCCGGTAGCGATCTTGTTGATAAAAGCCGTGTTACGTTCGTCAAAATCGTGATTAGCAATATTGCGCGTCACGATCGTCGGTAAATCACCGCCTCTTTGCAAGTATTCGTAGAGGCTTTGCATCAGAATGATTCTGGCAAAGTGGCGATTAGAAGCCATGCTTACTTATTTTTAACTTTAGAGGCTTTTACTTCATCAGTTGTGCGAGTGCTTTTAGCTTTTTTCTCTGCCTTGATTTCTGTCATTTTAGCCTTGTCTTCCGTCATTCTGGCTTGTCCAGAATCTTTTTTGGATTTGGCTTTAGTTGGACCAGTTTTAGCCTTTTTCGCTGCGGTAGCTTGGGCCTTCCTGGCCTTAATTAATTGCTTCCCAATCCGCTGATCGGTTTTGGTATGCAAAAGCTTTTTCCCGGCGTAATAACCACATTCAGGGCAGATGATATGGCCCGGTTTGGGTTGATGACATTGAGGGCATGTTGGGAGCTTGCTGAATTTTCTGGCCTGATGGGCCCGGCGGGTTCTGCCGCGGACTCGGCTAATTTTCTTCTTTGGTTGTGCTGCCATTGTCGAATCTTATTTTATTTGATACTTCAAACTCCACTTTATCACATGTACAGGGATTGTCATTCAAATTGTGGCCGCAGGTGGGACAAAGTCCTTTGCAGGTATTTTGGCAGAGGATTTTCACCGGCAAGCTGGCAATGATTTCGTCGGCAATAGGCGAGGCAAGATCAATCTGGCCATCTATAATTGAATAAGCTTCCTCTTCTATGTTGTCGTCATTCCGGGCTTGCCTGCCCCGCGACTGCTGGGGACCCGGAATCTCTTCCTTGAACTCCCTCGCAAAATTTAATGGGATGGTTAGTATCACCTCTTTTAAGCATCGACTACAAGGCTGGGAGACATCGGCCTTGCCAGTAATGTCGGCTAAGATAAAATCATCTAATTTAGTTAGAGTAATATTGCCAGCAACATTAGCCGTGCCGGCGTCTTTCAAATCCAAGTTAGCCAGTGCTATCGGGTGGGTCTCGCTGGTGCCCTCAGACTGTTTCAGTAGGTTTTTTACCTCAATTTTCATCCCGTTAGAGATAGGAAGCGCCAGCGCTTCCGTAGTTTAATGATAGATTCCAGATAAGAGTTGATGATTTATGCATGACTTTATGAGGAGATATACACCTCTTATCTCTAACGGGATTCATCTCCGGATTCCTTAATAGTCAGATTATAGGGTTTTTCTTCAGCTTTGTCACCAGTTTTGCGGGATATTGACACTCGGGCGATTTTGTCATATCTTAAGGGGGCTTTAAACCTAAGCCAAGAAAAGGAAGAAATTGTTAGTAATCAGATTATCCCGTAAGGGCAGACACAATCACCCGATGTACCGCCTTCTGGTCGCGGAAAACAGCATGCCTACGGATGGAAAATTCGTTGAGATAGTTGGGCATTATAACCCTGTTAATACTGAACAACCCCTGGAAGTTAAAAAAGACCGGGTGGAATATTGGATTAGCAAAGGAGCCCAACCCAGCAACACAGTCGCCAAGCTTTTGAATAAGACTGGCTTTAATTTGCC
>DQGN01000038.1:0-391 GCA_003524745.1 Patescibacteria group bacterium | reverse complement strand
GCCACCTAAAGAAGAATCAGCAAGCTAATATATTTTTTTAAGGTTCATGGAGGAACATGGGCGATAAAGACAAGAGTTTTGTTGAGTACGTAGTAGGGGCTATCGTGGATAATCCCGATAAGGTCTCGGTCGAACGCAAAGTCGACGAGATGGGCGTACTTTTAGAGCTGACTGTGGCTCCAGAAGATATGGGCAAAATTATCGGCAAAGATGGTCAGACTGCAAAAGCTATCCGGACATTGCTCCGGGTGCTGGGTGCGCAGATCAATGCGCGGATTAATTTGAAGATCATTGAACCAGCCGGCGGGACTGGTGGCAGAGCGGAACAACAACCAGCTGCTGCGAGTACTACTACCCGCGAAGATTTGCAAGAATTAACCGCAGAATAAAA
>DQGN01000007.1 GCA_003524745.1 Patescibacteria group bacterium | reverse complement strand
GCAGCACTCTCAAACCAATTACCTTAACTACTATCCCCGAGCTACCTACGGGTTTTATGGTATTCCATAATGACAATTATGGGAATATCAAAACCTCACTTACTTTAACTGATTTTGCTAAATTAAAATTGAAATGGGGAGATCGGGTGGAGATAAATCTTAATAATAGAAAATCATGCGCCAAAGTTCTACCAACTATTTTTGCGGATGGTCCCGGAACACTGGTGTTGGCCCCTGGTTCCAGCGGCGACCCCAAAAATCCTTACTGCGAATTATCGTGGCGATTTAACGGAGATCCTAATAAATCGGCTGCCAGTATTTTCAATTGGCCAGAACCCGGAACATTTATTAAAATTACTCCGAAGAAATAATGCTGTTGAATTTAACAAACCCCGTCTTCACAAAAAAAACGGGGTCGGGTTCAAGAGTTTAAAAATAGGTGCGAGAGTAGTCCCCTAAACCTGGTTGAGAGCTTGAAAAAGATCGTTGATTAGATCGTTGGCATCTTCGACTCCCACGGAAAGACGAATCATGGAATGAGTGATGCCGCATTTGTCAAGATCTTCGGGCGACATATCAGAATGGGTCATGGTTCGCGGGTGTTCGATGAGAGTTTCAATCCCTCCCAAGGAAACCGCCAGATGACAAACTCTGACTGCATTCAACAACCGGAAAGCCGCTGACTTCTTGGGATCCTTGAGGAAGAAAGTGATCATCGAACCTGGACCCGAACACTGTTTCTGATGAATGACATATTGGTTGCCATCCTCTGGAGTCAACAACCCCGGAAAGAGCACTCGATCGACTTTAGGATGAGTAACTAATGCTTGGGCAACTTTGCCGGCACCTTTGGCTTGGGCCTCCATGCGAATCCAACAAGTCCCAAGGGAACGCGTCAACAGCCAAGCAGTATCGGCCGCTATGGTCGGTCCTAAAATTGTCCGATACCCTTTGATCTGTTTGATCAAATTGTCTGACCGAGCAAGCACAAGTCCGGCAATCAGGTCGCTGTGACCACCCAGAAACTTGGTAGCAGAGTAGACCACCAGATCAGCTCCCAACTCAAAAGGATACTGGAATACTGGACCAAGATAGGTATTGTCTACTGCCACTAAGGTTTTGCCCTCGCCATGGCACCTAGCCAACTCAACGATTCCGGCAATATCTGTTTCAGCCATAGTCGGATTGGCCGGTGTTTCAATAAAGATCATGTCGAAGGGTTCCTTAGAAGCCGCCAAAACATTTCCAACCTTGTTGAGATCACTAGTGTCCACCGGCACCGCCTTGAAATCAAACCGCTCAGCCAGATGCCTGAAAAAGTAATAAGTCCCTCCATACACCGGATCGGTATAAAGGACCCGGCCGCCTCGGACCAAGAGAGCAATAACCATAGTAGTAATCGCGCTCATGCCCGAAGGGAACGCCGCTGCACACAGAGCTCCTGATTCAACCGCTACCATGCGGTCTTCCCAGATCTCCATGTTCGGATTATTCAGCCGAGAATAAATTAAACCCGGCTCTTTTCCAGAACAATTAGGTAACTCATAGGCATTCCCGAAGGATTCTTCTCCTTCTTCTGCGCTGGAGAACTCAAAAGTAGATGTTCTGAACACAGGCGGTTGGATCGCCATTGCAGAAAGTTTTGCGTCGTATCCAACTACGAAAGGACGGGTAGAAGGGTGGAGCTCCAGATGTGGATTTTTATAATCCGGTCTCTGGTCTCCGCCTGCCATATCCATTTTGTCGTTTTCCGACATGGGGGATGACACCTCCAAATGTGTCTAAGCTTAAAATAAGGGCACTACAATATGCAGCGCCCTATCTGACAATTTCAGTTGGGAACGCGTCGACGATTTAGATGTCGACGGTCTTTTCCCACGGGAATTTGGGGTCAGTGTAATGGCCGGCCGCCGCAGTTTCGCGATAACACCAGCCGACAGGACGTTGCAAACCGAATCGTTCAATGATCGCCGCCGGACGGAAATCAAATTTCTCCAAGATATGTGCCTGGAGCTTGCTATTTTCTTCCAGCAAGAGGGGTGTCTGCACAGTAACGAAGGACGGGGTGGGCACACCAATGGCATATCCGACTTTGACGAGAGCTTCCGTAGCGAGACCGCCCGCCACAATCGATTTAGCCACGAAACGGCAGAAATAGGCAGCGCTCCGGTCGACTTTGGTGGGATCTTTACCAGAATAGCATCCGCCACCAATCTCGACATTGGGGCCGTAATTATCAACGATGAGTTTACGGCCAGTTGTGCCGGCGTCGGCGTTGAAGCCACCCTGAATGAATGCACCGGTGCCATTGATCACCACATTGCCGGAAATGCCGTCTGTGAGATATATTGCCTGATCGAACAAGACGGGGTTTACCATCACGGGGTCAGTAGCTGGCACCACCTGTCTGATCACCTGTTCTAACAGAAGTTGGCGCAGATCATCCGTTGAGATATCAGCCGCATGATGCGCTGCCAAGATCACATGCGTGACCTTGCCATCCATCATCACAACCTGGCTTTTGCCATCAGGCCGTAAGCAGGTTGTACCCGTGCAACGCAGATCAGTCATCTTCTGAGTCAGGGCTCTCGCCATCATGTAAACCGGAGGCATATGATTTCCTTCTGGGTTACGGACAGCATACCCTGTCATGACTCCCTGGTCGCCCGCTCCGCCGATATCGACACCGCGAGCAATGTCAGAGGCCTGGCTCACCACATTGACGAAAACACCCAAGTCATGGTCGTTGTGGCCAATGCTTTTATAGATCTCTTTCACCACCTTGGCGATGTCGAACTGTTCGGCAGTCGTTATTTCCCCGATCACTACCAAGCCGTAATGCCCTCCCGTTACCTCCATCGCCACACGCGATTTGGGGTCATGGGAAAGCGCCTTATCCACAATAGCGTCCGCGATCTGATCGCAAACCTTATCGGGATGGCCCGGGCTGACGAACTCGGTCGTCATAATCCCGCTCATACGCATGCCCATATCAGACATGCCCTCACTGTGTTCTGTCATAGAACGTCACCTTTTTAAATGGATTATTGGTTTGTCAAAGAACCCGTGGTCATAATTGAGAATTATCGTAAACAGTATTGTTAAACGATTTTCCTCCTGTATAAACACGGAATAACCAACTGCATCCAATATAACCCCTTTTCAAACTTTTAACAATGACTTAAATAAAGAATAATCTTGTTCTGCTGTGGATAACTCGTTATTGACAACTTGATGGGAAAACACTATCTTACAAGCGATGAGCTCTGCTCATTGACAACTCAAAATATTGTGCCCCAGAAGGCGAAGGAGTCTATATATGCCCCATTTTCGAAAGATATTAGTGGCAGCGGCCTGGCCTTATGTCAACGGATCGTTGCACTTAGGGCATGTCGCCGGCTTACTCCCGGCTGACATCATTGCAAGGTATCATCGCCAGCATGGGGATGATGTCTTGTTTGTCTCTGGCAGTGATTGCCATGGCACCCCGATCCTCAATACTGCCGAAAAAGAAGGTGTGTCCCCCCAAGTCATCGCGGAGAGATATCACCAAGAAGCAGTGGACATGTTAATCAACCGTCTCGGGTTTAGCTACTCGCTATATACCAAGACCATGGGAGATTTTCATAAGTCTGTGGCGCAAACTCTTTTTCAAGAGATCTACGACAATGATTGCATGGTCGCGAAAGAAGAAGACCAATTTTTCTGCGCCTACTGCAACCGTTTTCTTCCAGACCGCTTCATCGAAGGCACTTGTCCAAACTGCGGAGCTACCGGAGCGCGCGGAGACCAATGTGACAGTTGCAGTAAATTGCACGATGCTAAGGATTTACTTCAACCCACCTGCAAAATCTGTAATAACACGCCGGTACTGCGTAGATCCAAGCATCTTTATTTCCGACTCCCTTTGTTCCAAGACCGTCTCGACGCCTGGATGCTAACAGTAGCTGATGGTTGGAGAGAGAATGCCATTACCACGACACGAAGTGCTTTGCTCGACCAGGGACTGAAAGATCGTCCCGTCACTCGTGATCTAAGTTGGGGCATTCCGGTACCTGTAGAAGGATTCCGAGAAAAATGCATCTATGTCTGGTTCGAGGCAGTTATGGGGTACTTCTCTTGTTCGAGAGAATACTCCGTTCTCCAGAATACTCCGGAAGCTTGGCGGGACTGGTGGGAAAATGATCAAGCCATCCACTACTATGTGCACGGCAAAGACAATATCCCATTTCACACTATCATCTGGCCGGCTATGCTAATGGCCCTCAACCTGCATCTACCAGACAAGATCATCTCATCGGAATATCTCAACTTTGAGGGGCTTAAATTTTCTAAGAGTAAAGGAATTGCCATCTGGCTACCCGAAGCTCTGGCAAAATTTGATCCGGAAGCCATCCGGTTTTACTTAACTCTCAACGGGCCGGAAACCAAAGATGTTTCTTTCCGGTGGAATGATTTCCGCGAACGCGTTAATGCCGACCTTATCGGCACACTCGGGAATTTCTGGCAAAGAACCTTTGCCATGATCACTCAAAATTTCGACGCCATCCCCAGTCTTCAAGACTATCCCGCAGATAACCATGGGACAACTTTATTGCAAAAAGCTGCCACTACATTCGAGATAGTCAGTCAAGCAATCGAGCAGGGGAATTTGCGCACAGCTCTTTCTGAGGTATTAGATCTGGCTAAAGCCGGCAATATATATCTCAATCAGCGTGAACCTTGGAAGATGGCCAAGACAAATCGTAACCATGCGGGCATATCACTAGCAGTCTGTGCTGCCATTGGTGATGCCCTGCGTCGATTAGTAGCTCCTTTTATCCCTCAACCTATTGAGCGATTAAATAGTTACTTGGGTACTACTGACCTTACTTGGCGGTTTGCACCCTATCATCTTGGTGGTAAACAGATTATCCCTCCTTCTGTTCTGATCAGGAAAATCGAGAAAGAAACTATCAAAGAAGAGATAGACAAGATGCAAAGGGCAGACAGTGATTAGAATGTTTACCGTCCTTACTGGCCGCAAACGGCTGGGTAGCTCAGCTGGTTAGAGCAACGGATTCATAACCCGTCGGTCGTGGGTTCAACTCCCATCCCAGCCACCACTTTGTACATTGGCGTAGGTACACCTGCGCAGATATAATAAAGCCCTGTCAATATTGACAGGGCTTTTTTCATATCCTCAATTTAATGTTCATCAATTCCGATTAAAAAAGTTCTTAGGGGACGGGACAACGGAGCGGTAAGGTTTGCTAATTCCATTGGCAAAACTGCTGAAGCGGAGGCCGTTCCGACGTGGTAGCGGGGGTTGGATATGGAACCATACTCAACAAAGCTATTCGCTTTGTCTCCGTTCAATAGGGCTTCCGCCCTCTTGTCTGAAATTTGCCAAAAGGCAAGATTTCAGTCACCCCGAACGGGGAACCAAATGTTTCCCCGACCCCTTTCTTTTGGTTCGAATCCAACCCCCGCTACCAGAAAAATACCATTCATCCCATGAATAGCATTTTTCTGGTAGCGGGGGTTGGATTCGAACCAACGGCCTTCGGGTTATGAGCCCGACGAGCTGACCAGACTGCTCTACCCCGCGTCGTCGCCTGCTATGTTAGCAAATTAATCAGGTTTTGTCTAATAGGAAAGGGCGCGAACAACTGTTCGCGCCCTACGAAATTAATCCGGAAAACTTACTTTTTCTTCCCCTTTTTCTTTTTTGCCATTTGGCCCCCAAGATTAATTAATATGATACTTAAATTATGCGGGAAGAACGGATAATGTAAATACAAATCTTAAAAGCAGCCATCTCTGGCTGCTTTTAATTTTCGTAATCTCAAGTTGATTAGCTATTTTCCTTTGGCCGAGCTTCATTGACAGTAATGTTGCGACCTTCNNTTCGACATCTTGTCCATAATGATAGTGGCAGATTCTACTGTACCAGCCTCGGCAAACAATTGTTGCAAGCTTTCCTCAGTCATCGACCAAGGCAAGTTGCCAACAAATAATTTCTTTTCCATAGTTAGCAATTTATTAACTTAATATACCCAGCGGACGATCTCTTTCTTGGAAAGTTACTCGGTATTAAGCAAATTGCTACTATCCAGATAACTTACACACAAGAAACCCGCAATCGGGATTATCTTATACTATCCCCAGAAAAAGTCAATTTTGCCTAGAAAAAGCTCTCACCAAAGGTTGGTGAGAGCCAAGTTCGAGCCTAACTTAAGCTTCTGCTATTTGCAGCTCATTATTTATGAAATTTCGGGCAACTTCCCAGAGAGCTTAAGCCAGCCGAACACTTTTAGTATAACAAAGCCGGACATTCATCAAAAATCGATGCCAATTTTTATCAGGAAACTATTTAGATTAACTTTTCTTGGGCTGCTTGATTGATTTCCTAACTGCGGTGGGTTTTTTGGCTGATGGTTTTTTCACAACTTTTTCTGACTTATTTTCGGCATTAATACCGGATTTGTTGTCTGCCAGAACATCGACCAATCTATTGATAGAAGTAGTTAACTTGTCTAATTTAGTATTAATGGTCTCGAATTCACGCTTGTTGTCACTACCACCACTGTTCCGATAATCCGGGCTCTTGGTAAAGCTAGGTCGACCAAACTCTTTTCTGGGAGCTCTGTCGCCGCGTTCGCCGCCATCTTGAGCAGCCCTGAAACAACCACTACAATAAACCGGCTTGTCGCCCGAGGGACGAAAAGGTACTTCACAGCTTTCGCCACAAGTAGCACAGACAGCTTTATGCATAGTTACTGGCCCGCGATCACGATCGCCACCGCGCCGATCTCTGTCGCCGCCAAACTTAAGCCGGCCAAAACCCCGGCTTCCACCAGATTTGAACCCCCCGCGACTGCCTCCCCGTTGATCAAAATTCCTCATAGCTCTGGTACTATACGCTAATGCCAATAAAAAGCAACGGTTAGCTTCTATGTGGCTCCCCTGGGTGGAGGATGTCATAACCTGTTTATTGCTCTACCCCTAGCCAACTCACTATTCTTTGAGCCATTTCCTTTTCACAGCCAAAATAACTATGGGGGGCATTTGGAATTATATCTATGTCGAACCTCGAAGTATTTCTGGCTTTGGCTTTCAGAATCTCCAAAGCTTCCTGAGGAGGCATTATAGCCGCGTCATCTTTCTCGCCCAAGAAAGCAAGCGTTGGAATTCTAATTTCACTAAGTAGTGATGGTTTAGATTTGTCATATGTATTGAAAATATCTATAGGGTTATCCCGAATACTGAAGTTTAGATAGGTATTGGCTGATAGATAATACCAACCCCACAGCAATCCAGGTAATAATTCATTCCCTTTTCCATCAGAGACCATTTTCTTGGCTTGTTCCATCGTCTCTCCAAAATTGCTTTCTTTCTCTGTCAGCCCAACCATATCTGGAGGAGACATTAGGATAAGTTTACTAATCCTTTGGTCTTGAGTTTCGGCTATATAATAAGCAACTTTTACTGCCCCTAAGCTGTGCCCACATAAAACTATTTCTTTATAACCGTGTTCTTGTAAATAATCTATGGCCGGTTTAAAATCCAGCAAACATTCTTCGAATATTTCATAGGCATCCCCTATCTTCTTGGACTTCTCTTCTGGACCAGCAATAGGGAAATCAGCAATGTAATCATGTCCCCGGGTATTAATACTCATAAATGCATAGCCATTATCTGTTAGCTCTTTTGCCATAGCATCCAAAAATCTGTTCTCGTAAAAATTGCCAGCCATACCGTGGATATGTAGATAGACCTTTTCGGTTTGGCTATCTGGATGATAAACAATCCCCTGCAGGATTAATTGGTCGTCTGTAGTAAATCTAATAAATTCCGCGTTCATATTAAAAAACATATTCATCAATATTCATTTTGACACCAGCCAGATAATTTCTGATTGATGTTTCTACGCCAGCTATTAAGGGTAGTTTTAATGCTTCTTCTGGAGATACCCAGATAGTTTCAGAGACTTCTTCAATGTCAGCTTTCATTTCGCCGCTAATTAATTGGCAAGCGATATCCAAGAACACAAAATGGGCTTTGCGTTTAAAAAACGGGTCATTAATAACACTGCCTATATTAACTAAATATAATGGTTTAACATCTAAACCAGTTTCTTCTTTGGTTTCTCTGATAACTGCTTGAACAATAGTTTCCTCGTGCTCTATATGCCCACCCGGTAAGATATATTTATCTCCCCACTTGGGAGATTTAATCAGTAAAATTTCATCCTTATCGTTGATGATCAGGGGGCAAGCCGTTGTTTCTACTGTGCCGTCATATTTACTCATAAATCTATCTTATCAGTTCTAACCTGATATTTGGTATGTAAAATAATCTGCCACTACTGCAGACAATATTTTTGGCTCCCCTGGGTGGAGAATGTTATAACCTGCTGAGCAACTTTAGATGATTACCTGTTAATTACCTTGATCTTGGGTTCCTGGCCAGGTATGTGTGTACCCAATCGGTAACTTTTAACAAATTCAGGAATTTCTATAGAGCCTTCATCTAGATATTTTTGATGATAATAACGCAACCTCCCAATATCTTCGAACACTTCTTGGCCAGATTCTACCGCAACCAACTTCCCATTCAAACGCATATTCTGTAAATCCCTTAGAATGAGCAAGATCATAACAACGACTGTTGATAACAATACTGTAACGGTTTGGGAATAGATTGTGGGCATCTGCATATAGAATACTGAAAACACAACTATGGCAGACAACGCAACCAAAATTGCCCATTGCCCTATGCTGACTCTTTCCTCTGCTAACACAGACCTGGCATTGCGACTATTTTCAATTTCAACCAAATCGCTTAATATTATGCCAAAACTATTCTCACTACGATACTTCTGATCCAATTTCCCCATCTCATCATAAATACCCAAAAAATATTTGGCATTATATTTGTATTCTGTGTGTCCCTCTGAGGTATCCATATCGTAGGCTAAAATATAATATTTATCGATCAGATCAGTTATTTTTTCTAAAAATTCTTTACCATAAAAAGACGCTATTTTATAAATCGAAAGAAAATGTGCATCTTCTATTACAATCAATTCTCTGACTCTATCATAGCGAGCGTTAAACCGAGAAATAAAAAACCCAGAAAGGATAGCAAACAAGAAACTGCTAACAGTAAAAACTATCTGGATTTCATTAGAGGGCCCATTGCCCACAATTAAGTAACTGCCAACCACAAAAATAACTAGCGCGATTAAACTTCCCTTAATGGCATCGATATATTTCATAACTTAATTATTTAAAATAATAAGTGCCTTGTTATTCTCATATTTATCTTATCAGGTTCGAATCCTTTCTGGGGTACTAAAAATTATCTGCTTCCATAGCAGAGAATATTTTGGCTCCGGGGGAGGGATTCGAACCCACGACCAATTGATTACACAAACCCATAATTTTCATTACGGTGTGGACTATATCTTTACCGTGTCCCACGAATGGGATTTAGGCATCTCGGTATCTAGTCTCTACGGTGCCCCGCCACAACTTAATAAAACTTAGGCGGGTTCCCACGGTGTTAACATATCTCACGACTTAGTCTTCACCGTTATCCCAAGATGTTCACCTTGGCGTTTCCACCAAGGGCTGCGTTTTACGATCACAGTCAACTGCTCTACCGCTGAGCTACCCCGGATTATTAATGTGCCTCGGACTTACAATTAAAAATTATGAGTTAAAAAGCAGTAAATAGCAACTCTGGAATCTGATATAAGATTCTGGACCCATCCTTCGCCAAGGCTACGGAGGGCAGGCAAGCCAGAATGACGGTGGGTAGATCCTGAATCAAGTTCAGGATGACGGACAAGACAGAGATCCTGAAACAATTATACGATCCTGGACGAGGCCAGGATGACGAAGTAAGGAATACTTCATCAGTTCAGGATGACGGAGGGGTAGTTCAGAATGACGAAGAGAGATTACTCAAGGTAATCTTTTAATTTCTTGGAGTCTTTGGATTTCTTGAGTTTGGCGAGGGCCTTGGCTTCGATTTGGCGGATCCGTTCGCGGGTTACCCCAAATTCGTGGCCAACTTCCTCTAATGTATGCGCCCATTCCCCCTCTAACCCAAACCGCATTTTCAGAATCCGTTGTTCTCTAGGAGTAAGCAAATGCAGCACAATACTAATATCTGATTTCAATAAATCTTGGGCTGATTGTTCATCGGGGGTCAGATTCTCTTCATCTTTAATAAAGTCGCCTAACAAACTGTCGTCTTCGTCTCCAACCGATTTTTCCAACGACACAGTTTCCTGTGAAATCTTCAAAATATGGTTCACTCTTTCGATTTCGATACCCATTTCATTGGCGATTTCTTCGGGCGAAGGCGGTCGACCTAATTCTTGCACCAATTGTCGCTGTGTTCTGGCTAGCCGATTCATAGTTTCGACCATGTGCACAGGAATTCGGATAGTGCGGGCTTGATCGGCAATTGCCCGGGTAATGGCTTGCTTGATCCACCAAGTCGCATAGGTCGAAAACTTGAATCCGCGCTTATAATCAAATTTTTCTACGGCTTTCATGAGGCCAATGTTGCCTTCTTGAATTAAATCAAGCAGCGACAAGCCCCGACCGATGTATTTTTTGGCGATACTAACCACCAACCGCAAATTGGCTTCGGCTAACTGCTTCGATGCCATTTTATCGCCCGCCGATACCCGTTTGGCCAAAGCTACTTCTTCGTGTTTTTTGAGCAGCGCAATTTGACCGATTTCTTTGAGATACATCCGTACCGAATCTTCGCCAATTGCTTCGATGGCTTCGTCCCCGCTAAGACCTTTTTTAACACTTTTTTTGGCCTTTTTCGTTTTTTTAGTTTCAACATCCGAAGATGCCCCCGTAGCTGTTTGCCAGATTAAATCATCACGCAAATCCACTACCTCGACGCCTAAATCTAAGAAGGCTTCGTAAAGTTTATCCAATAATTCCACATTTTCTTCCGCTACCGGAATGGCTTGATTTAATTCCTGTTGGGTAACAAAATTCTGGTCCTGTCCTTTCAACAACAAATGTTCGATTTCGGGCGGAAACTTATATTTTTTTATTTTGTCCTTGAAGCTTTGGATTTCTTCTACCACTTCTCCGCCAGTTAAATCCAACTCCGGCTCTTCGACAACTTCCGGTGCTGCTGTTTCAGCAAGATCAGCCACTTTCTTGGCTTTGATTTTTTCCTTAACAAACGGTTGTGATTTTGTTTTGACTTTGGCTTTTTTGCCGACCAAAGTTTTTCCGATTTTTTTGACCACTTTGTTTGCCCGGCTAGTGGCCTTAGCCGGTTTACGTTGTACCGGTTTTGCCTTAGTCCCGAATCCTTTTAGGGATCCCTTTGGGACCGGTTTGGCTTTCTTCTTAAGAATTGTAGCCTTTTTCTTCAAAGGCTTANNGCTTGCCCTTGCGAGAAGCAGTCTTTTTGTGAGGCTTTTTTGCCGCCATATAACAATAAAATGATTAAAAACGCTGATTAAATTCTTCTAACAAAGCCTGGAGCTTAGCAACATCTCCGGATTTTTCGGCGACAACGATCTGGCGATTGAGTTCGGCCAAGGCTATCCGAGTGTTTTTCTGTTTGAGTAGGTTGATATAAAATCTCAATTCCTGATCGACATCGACATCAGGCATGTCGGCATAGTACTCCTCTACTGTCATCAGGATTTCCAGTAGAACTACCTTATCGGGATAGTCTAATTTTGCCAATAGCTCGTCCAGGGAAAATTCTTTCCCAGTATAGCAATTTTTTAGCTCTGCGTAAACTTTTTTTGCCCACGCCGTCACCCAAATATCTGTAGCAAAGTCAGTAGCCACCTTTCCGAGCCGATCGGGCTGGGCTACTACCATACCCAAAACCCTCTTCTCCAACCAATCAAACCGGTCTAAAACTGGTTCGTTGGTCTCATGCGGGTCTTTGCCTTTATGAGTTGGCAGTCTACCGCCTTTGCCCGCTACCGCCTTGGACAAGGCTTCGTAGAGATTGTTCGAATCGATATTCAACGCTCCTGCCAGATGTTTAATGTACTGGTCTTTCTCTACCGGGCTATCCATCAAAGCGATAACTGGCAATACCTCCGCTGCCACTTTTTTCTTGGCCGATACCGAATCCACGCCAAATTTTTTGGTGGCATAGTCGATATAAAAATCTACAATGGGCACAGCCCTCTCCACAATTTCCCGCCACTTAGCAGGATCAGCTTTAACACATTCATCCGGATCTTTATACCCTTCTAATAAGGCCACTTTGACATCTAAATCTTCGGCAGAGGCCAACTCGATCGCCCGTTTGGTGGCTTCGCTCCCGGCACTATCGGCATCTAATGCCAAAATTAAAGTTTCGGCATATCGGCGCAAAGTTTCTAATTGCTCTCCTGTAAAAGCTGTGCCCGACGAAGCCACGACATTTTTTACTCCCGCTTGATACGAGGAGAGGGCATCCATTTGTCCTTCCACTAACACCACTGCATTGCTTTTTTGGATCTCTTCTTTAGTCACTGACAGGCCATACAAAATCCGCCCTTTATTAAAAATCGGGGTTTCGGGCGAATTTAAATATTTAGGCTGATCTTTGACCTCCAACACCCTGCCAGTAAAACCCACGACTTTACCGCTAATATTTGTGATTGGGAACATCAAGCGGTGGCGGAATTTATCTATCACATTCTGACTCCGCCGGGTCAGCACGCCTGCTTTTTCGGCTTCTTCTTTGGTATAACCTCTTCGTTCTAAAAACTTTGCTAAATAATCCCACCCCGCTGGAGCATAACCCAAATTAAATTGCTTGATTGTCTCCGCCGACAGACCCCGATTAATTAAATAGTTGGCTGCCTGTCTGCCTATTGCCGTATCGGCCATATATTTTTCAAAAAACTTAGCGGAGAGTTCGTTAATGGCAAATAATTTATTTTTGACGCCCCAATCTTTAGGCCGATTGGCTAATTCGATCCCCGCCCGATCCGCTAATTGGGCCAAGGCTTCCGGAAATTCTATCCCTTCTTTTTTCATAAGGAATCCGAAAATATCTCCCCCCAAACCACAACCGAAACAATGCCAGATTTGCTTGTCCGGACTCACCATAAAAGAAGGATCTTTGTCCGAATGGAAAGGACAAACCGAGCGGTAGTTGCGTCCAGCTTTTTTTAAAGGCAAATATTGGCCGATAAATTCGACGATATCTACCCTCCGCCTAATCTCCTCTAATTGATCCATCATTTCTTATTATACCCCTACGAAAAACCAACCCTTATTAGGTTGGTTGTATATTCTGGATAGGTACAATTTGGCCACGATGATCACTCAAGATCGAAAATTAATAATCCCTGACGAGTTGCGGTGGAAAAAACACCCTTCACTTTACAAAGCGAACCACCATGCTTGCTTATCTCTACTTCACCAGCAAATTGCCACTCTTCATTTCCCCCAATTTGACGTTCGACTGAATCAATAAAACATTTTCGCCTTGAACCTTGGGGGCTGTCGTAAACAGTAAACTGGACCGGTTGCCGATGGAGATAATCCCCCTCAAATAACGCATCTTTTAGCTCCTGCTTGGTTGGGCCATCAACAATTTTTAACTGTCCCATCAAAGACACCTCCCCGATGTAAAGAACATGCCCTGAAAAGAGCAACCTGCTTATCTGAGTCAGGATTTATATTTTTATAATACTAAATTATTCTCTCCCAGTCAAGAAAATCGTGACTTTATATCTATTCTAAAGAAATAATTTGGATACCTTTGTCTAAAATTTCTTCCGTGGGCCAAAATGAATTTTTGAGATCAAACTTTCCGACATAAGCAACTTTTTTCTCGATGTTTCTCCCGGTGTATTGTTGGGTGGCTGGGTCCCATTCTTCCAGTACCAATGTATCACCCTCGTTAATTTCAAAATCATTCAAACGCATATCGTATTTCTTCTTTCCGGAAGTTATATCTTCAAGATACCCCGGCCACATTTTCTTTTTTACAATTGCCATATTCCTCCCTTAATTAATAGTTATAGATTTTGCCAACAACTTTTCGATTGCCCGCAGAGCATCATCCCAATTATATGCGCGGATGACTTCGGCTGGCAGTATGTCGTTTTTATTCCATGGTTTATCTATCAACACTGCTTTAATATTATGCGCTAAGAGAGAGCCCAGATGCCGTCCATCATCATCAATAATCAACTCACAACCAACTTGTTGACACAGCTCCCCTTTCGTAAGAGATGGGCTGCCGTCTGCCGAATAATGATTGGCAAACAACACTCCGCGAAAAACACCGGAGAAATTTTGCTCCAGCCAAGTATAGGTAGTGGCTTCCGCCACATGCTGCCGAGCAGTCACAATGTATAATTCGTGCTCTTTGGCTAATTTTCGAATAAACTCCTGCGCACCAGGCATGACTGGCAAATTAGCAAACCCGGATGTTAAGAAAAAGTCATGCACATCTTGGATGGCTTGCTCTGCAGTAATATGCATAAAATTAGACCAATGGTAATCCACTACATCCTCAAATTGCCAATTAGCACCATGTTGCGGATTATACCACTTTAAAAATTCCGCGATAAAACTGCACAACATATCATCTAAATCTACTGCTATTTTCATATTCTCTATTATACATTGCAGAAAAACCCGCGCATTGCGCGGGCTGATAATTCGGATTCGGATAAGAAACTGGCAGTCATTCAAGCCGATGAAGTTTAATTGGCGCAGAGCCGGCAGCTACTGCGCTAGCAAAACATACAAAGGCATGCCTAACATGGTGCTTGTCGTCCGGGGGGAACCAATACCCCAGTTCCTTGATCACATTCACTATACCCGGATTGGTGGCTTTGAGCTGGCGCACAACTCTTGTTACATCATCCGGATTCAGTCTTGCGACAAGATCGAGACTGTTGTAAACCATACTATCAATTCTGGGTAGTTGGTTAAGCAGTCTTATGGTCTCGTCTACCGGGTTGACAGAAAGGGTATCGTGCCCAGCCATTGCCGACTCATGGATCCGACGCAATGCAACGGGGTCAGTTCTAATCTTGTGTCTAATCATCTGACGATCTATCTCCTCCGAAATAAAATGTGCAAAATTTTGACAGACCCATACTATAAACCAATTCCCTTGATCAGTCAATAGTGTTTGCGAAACTACCCTATCATATCTTTAGAGTTCGTTTGAAAACTCTAATCGGCGACATAAAATCTGATGGCTGCCCCTTGTACCGGAATGCGCATTAATGCCCGGTCGTCTTCGTTATCCCAAGAAAGATTGTCTCCTAAAGCTGTACCGACTACCGATAATTCGCAAATGCCAGAGCCGGCTACTTGCTGTAACATAGTGAAATCTAGGCCGGTTAAAGTGTATTCAGAAATGGTGTCATTTTTAGCAATCAGGGCGTAACCATTAGGACAGGTTAGTTCTCCAATATAATTATTTATGTTCTCAATATCTTCCCAATCAAACTTATACCCCGGCCCGACCACGCCGGGGGTAGGCGGATTTATCCCGATGGGCGGGTCGATCCAGGCCCCGGTATGCTTTTTGATGGTCTGGGGTTGGGTCCAACGAACTTCTTCATTAGGTTGATCTTTATTATACACTGCCGCTACTCGCCAGGTCCAAGTGCCATCCCAATAGGCCTCCATATCCCGAGAAGCCAGGGTATAAGAAGTGGTAGAACCCACATCCACACCTGCTTCATTATTAGGCACATAAAAGGCCCCATTCTCTAATCCCCACCAAATCCGGTATGAATCTGGCGGAGGACCAACAATGAACATGCTCCAAGATAGTTCAATCGGCTGGCCTAAAATAAACCGCGTTATACAATCCGGGGACTTGATCAGAGGCGCTCTCGAAACAAGCGTAAACCCGGCATTCACCACCCCGCAACCCAATGTTTTATTAGCGTCCGGATAATAGATGGTATTGGCTCTCTGGATAATAGTTTTAATAATTGAGGTCTGTGCTATCAATGATGGATAAGCCGATAACAATAATGCCACGACGCCGGAAACTTGAGGGGTAGCAAACGATGTACCACCAATAGCGAATTTCAAATAAGCATCATCATAAGCTGTGGATGTAATGTTGTCACCGATGGCTGATATATCTACCCAATCACCGAAATTAGAGTAACTAGCCCTATTCCCATTTATATCAGTAGCCGCCACTGCAATTACCCGATTTATCCCGCCCACCTCATCAATACCCGCCGGGTACATCTTGATGCTAGAATTATGATTGCCTGCACCTGCCACAATGATTTTCCCGTTGCCGTAGGCATAGTGAACCACACTCTCTAAATCCGGTCCGGTGATATACCCCCCTAATGACAGATTAATTACTTTAACATTCCATAAAGTTGCGGCATAATCAATGCCCATAATCATCGCATCGTGGTAGATGTTGCCATATTCATCACCCTGCTTATCACTAACATTAATGGGTACGATTTTAGTGTTAAAAGCCACACCCGCAGAATGAGAAATATTCTCGCCAGTTTCTGCGATAATACCTGCTACTACTGTCCCGTGGAAGGTTGCTTCGTCGACAAGATTATCGCCATCATTGTCTATGCCATCGCCGCCTGATTCCCCGCCTAAATAAATCCAACCATCACAGGGCTCGTTATATTTACCCTCTTCGCATAGATCAAAGCTGGCACCCACAATTACTCCGTTGTCATCTTTAGCAATATTGTCGCGCAGATCAGGATGGTCCAGATCCACTCCTTGGTCAATCACTGCCGTCCAGATTTCTTCTCTGCCACCAGCCGGATAACCCTTGTCTAATAATATTTGCCAGGCCTTATGCGCTCCGATGAGTTGCAATTCTTCTTTATTGCCGGGTTTAGCTGGCGAATTCATTAGTTTATCGTTAGGCCAAAAACCTCCGTCCCACTCCTCGCCTTCAAGATAAAATACAGAATTAGGTACCACTGAGTAGATGATCGGGTTGGCATCCAATTCTTGCCAAATTTGTTCGATGGTCTTGGCTGGATTCTGCAGATTGGGAATCTGTTGCACGGTTAACGGGTTGGTTTGGGTTGGCAATCGGTTGGAACCCGGATTAATTCGTGATGATTCTTGATCCGGAGTTTTTAAATTTGAGAATCTTAATCTGTACGACGGATAATCTCTTCTGTACTTAGTTAAAATATCCATACCGTACCTGTTAGCAATAACCGCGATTTCGTATGAAGGCACTCCGGCTTTAAGCCGCACCAATAATTCGCCTGTAGCCGCTTCGAATTGATCAACATCGCCATATTTTTCTTTATTGATATTCTGATAGATCGACTTGCCAGCTACAGATACCCTGACATGATCACCGTATTCAGGGATTTCCACCCCCGCTGCCTGCGATCTTCGAATAATAGTGTAAGTTTGATTAATTCCTATCACAACTACAGCCAAAACCGCCACCGGGATTATTGTGGTGCTAAATACTTTGAAAAATTTATGTTGTCGTAATGATTTGATATCCACACGAGTAGCTTAATATCACTAATCACATTATATCAAAAATAGATCAACCATCATTTCGGAGGTCGGCTCGAACTTCAAGTTGAATTCGCGGGAACTGCTATGGGACTGGATTTCGCCGTATTGTATCCTCGCTTCGCGAGGAGTTTATCCCGACTGGCGGAGAGGGCGGGATTTGAACCCGCGATACCTTGCGGTATGCCCGCTTTCCAAGCGAGTGCACTAGGCCACTATGCGACCTCTCCACAAAGCGCCTATCGGCGCAATTAACCAATTACCAATTTAACCAATGTACACTAATTTAGCGGATATTGTTATCGACCCACTCAACACCGCTGAATTGGAATTTGGAAGCGACTAAAATAATATCGATTAGCCACCAAATACCAAATCCGCCAAAAGTGAGTAATTTTAAGATTCCCAAACCAGTATGTCCGATGATAAATCTATCCACTCCTATCTGTCCAAAGAATACAGACATCAATAAAACCAACAACCAATTAACTTTTCTCTTTTCGCTCATATTACCTTTATTACTAATAACTCTATTATTTATTGTAGCAGGAGTTGATATACGATTCTGGAGTCGCCACAGGGGCTCCCCAGAATGACGGATATGATGAGGGTTGACGAGACAAGGAAAATCTCCTATACTCGGAGTACTTTATAACTTAACCTTTTCTCCCTCGAGCGTTGCCGAGAGGGAATTCCCACGGGAAAGGATATTTTTTCAAATGGAAAAAGAAGAGATTCTAACTTCGACCTACGAGCTCACTTTATTAGTATCGCCTGATCTATCAGAATTCGATGCCCAAAAGGTGGCCGACAAGGTCAAAACTATGGTCATCGGTCGTAATGGCCAGATTATCAAGGAACATACTTGGGGAAAAAAACGGTTGGCTTACCCGATCAAAACAGCTGATTTTGGTTATTATTTTACCATTATCTTCACTCTGGCCAAGGAATCAATCAACGAACTCTCCCACGATATTTCGTTGGTGCCAGAAGTCATCCGGCATCTTAGTTTGTCTTTAGAAAAAGAAGGCGTGACTATCGATCAATTATTTACCCCCGAAAAAGAAGTGGCATTGATTGCTGCAATGATGAAAGAAAAGGCAGAACCCAAAGCTAAAGCTGCTACCAGGGCTACTCGGAGATCAGCCAAAATCCTACACCCAGTTGAACCAGCCCCAGCCAATGAACCTGTCATAGCAGAACCAGAAGCTCCTCTTGGCATCGAAACGACTCCTGTGGAAACAGTCATCAACGAAGCTGATGCTGCAGATAGATTGAAAGCATTAGATGAAAAGTTAGATCAAATATTTAAAGAAGAGTAGCCCTTGCGTCATTCCGGACTTGGAACGTCAGACGTTCCTTGATCCGGAATCTGTGCCAGAGATCCTGAATCCCCAGCATACGCGGGGCAGGCAAGTTCCCGACTTCGCCCTTCGGGCTACGACGGGCAGGCAGGATGACGGAGTGAGACAAGCCAAACTGACGGAAAAATGAAATAAAAAGTTATAGGAATTAAACCTAAAACTATGCGCGATCTAAATAAAGTAATGCTGATTGGTAATATGACCCGCGACCCAGAGATTAGAACCATCCCCTCTGGGCAAAGCGTCGCCTCTTTTTCAGTTGCCACTAACCGCAGTTGGAATGACAATGCCGGCGAGCTCCAAAAAGCCGTAGAATATACCGATATAGTAGCTTGGGGCAAATTAGCTGAAATCGCCGGACAAATCCTAAAAAAAGGCCGGCGAGTATATATTGAAGGCCGGTTGCAAACCCGCAATTGGGAAGGCCAGGACAATGTCAAAAGATACAAAACCGAAGTAATCGCGAGCGACTTGATTGTTTTAGACAAACCCCAAGGCATTAGTATAAACGGCAACAACGCAGCTCCGGCTACCGAATTGCCTGACAATAACACTACTAACACACCCGAATTGGTAACCCAGACAGTAGCTGCTAATAGTGTGCCCACGCCCATAGCCGGACAAACTGCCGAGGAAATCGATATCGAAGATATACCATTTTAAGAAGTACCATACTAAAATCTAATTTTCTAAACTACTATGAGTCCAAGAACATTTAAAAAGAAAAAGCCGGCTACTTTCCCCCGCTTTACTACCACAGTAAAAAAATATTGCCATTTTTGTCATGAGAAAATTGACTATGTCGATTACAAAAATACAAAGTTGTTGGGCAAGTATTTGTCGCGGTATATGAAGATCGAACCCCGTCGGCGCAGCGGTAGCTGTGCCAAGCATCAACGCATGGTCGCCAGCGCCCTGAAACGGTCTCGACACATGGCTTTGTTGCCTTTTACCATTAGATAAGCTTATGTTAGACATCACCGATCTAAAAACTGGTGTCATCATAGAATTAGATAACGCCCCCTATGAAGTAGTACGCTATCAGCATACGAAAATGGGTCGGGGAGGCGCGATTTTGCGAACAACTTTAAAAAATTTACTGACTGGCGCCAATATCGAACGGACTTTCCGGAGCGAAAAATTTAACGAAGCGGATATCGTCCGGAGTAAAGCTCAATATCTTTACAAAGATGGCGGCAGTTTTACTTTTATGGATAGTAAGTCGTTCGAACAATTCAATTTGCGGCAAGATATTATCGGTACGAACGCTAATTATTTAGTCGAAGGGCAAGAAATAGAATTAGTTTATTTTAATGGCAACCCCATCAGCATCCAATTGCCCCTAAAGATGAAATTTAAAGTCACGGAGGCCGATCCAGCAGTCAAAGGCGACACGGTAACTAACCCNNGGTGATACTATTTTGGTCGATACCCGCAACGGCAGTTATATAGAAAGAGTGTGAGAGTTAAGAGTTTGAGAGTGTAAAAAATACAAGAGGGGGCATGAACACATACAAAGAACTGGCAGTTTGGCAAAAATCTAGACATCTGGTTGCTAACATATATTCTCTCACCAAAACTTTCCCGGTATCCGAACAATACATTTTGACTAGTCAGATAAATCGTAGCGCTATTTCTATACCATCAAATATAGCAGAGGGTTGGGCAAGACATTCAACCAAAGAATTTATTAATTTCCTTTATATAGCAAGGGGTTCTCTGGCAGAATTAGAAACCCAATTATTATTAGGATCAGATCTGAACTATGTTTCATCAGAAAAATTAGCAGAAATCGAAAACCAACTTAATGAGATCAATAAGATGTTATCGGGCATCATCTGGAAATTAAAATCAAAAATCCCCACTAAAACTCTATCCGCTAAACTCTAAAACTCTTATGTCATTATCTATAGGTATAGTTGGATTACCAAACGTTGGAAAATCGACATTGTTTAATGCACTAATGGGCAAAGCCCAAGCCGCCGCCAGTAATTTTCCGTTTTGCACGATTGATCCCAATGTGGGCGCCGTGCCTGTTCCCGATCCCCGGTTAGTCATCCTGGCTAAATTAGAAAAGTCGGAAAAAATTGTTCCTGCTACCGTGGAATTTGTCGATATTGCCGGGCTGGTCAAGGGTGCTAGCGAGGGGCAAGGCCTTGGTAACCAGTTTTTAGGACATGTCCGGGAATGCGACGCCATTATCGAGGTTGTCCGTTTATTTAATGATGCCAATGTTATCCATGTAAGTGGCAATGTGGACCCCAAAGAAGATATTTCTACTATTAATACGGAATTATTGATTGCTGATATGCAGGCTCTGGAAAAACGCGTCGGCAGAGAAGCTAAAGAGGCTAAAGCTAATACCAAACTACAGCCGCGAATGGAATTCTTTCACAAAATTAAATCCCATATTGATGCCGGTCAGCCAGCCAGAACTTTTTCTACTAATGACGAGGAAAAGGTTTGGTTAAAAGAACTGTGTCTCCTTACTAGTAAACCTATTTTATATGTAGCGAATGTAGACGATAACCAACTCAAAGACCCGAGTTTAATTATTCGTCTCAAAGAGCAAGTACAAGATGTCTTTCCAGAAATTATCGCCCTAAATGCCAAAGCGGAAGCAGAACTCTCGCAGATGTGCGTAGAGGACCAGGATTTATTACTGAAAGAATTAGGGATGGACGAGCCGGGATTAAATAAAGTCATCCGGGCTGGTTATAAGTTGCTGGGCTTAATTACTTTCCTCACCGCTGGGCCCAAAGAAACCCGAGCCTGGACGATTTCCTTCGGTGCCAAAGCCCCGGAAGCCGCTGGAGTCATTCATACCGATTTTGAGAAAGGGTTTATCCGGGCTGAAACCGTGGCTTATACCGACTTCGTTCAATATGGAGGTTGGAAAGGGGCGGCCGAAGCCGGCAAATCCCGCCAGGAAGGCAAAGACTACCTCGTCCAAGATGGCGATGTTATGCTCTTTAGATTTAATGTCTAGTTATTTCAGTAGGGAGGAAAAGAAGCCTGTGATGGTTTGAATAGTTTTTTGGTAGATTCTTTCGATATTATCTGTGAAGACAAGAGTGTCTTTGGGTTGGAAAGGTAGCTCAATAGTGCCACCGGTAGAAGGAATGGTTGGCTTGATTAATGGAGTTGATAACGGAGCGGCTTGAGCCGGTTTTTTAAACCATTCAGCTAAGGGCTTACTTTTAACGGCAATCACCCACCTAACTTGGCTATCACCATTCATCCATATTTTCCATTCGGCTACTGGCCGGAAATATTCAACATAGTTGCCCGTGCGCCAGGGCGCTTTGACAGCAAATTCAAACCGACCAATTTCGCCCGGCTTGACCACTTTGTTCACCAATGTGGGACGATTAAATTTAATCCAAGACGAGTGATAAAACGGACTGCGCCGATCACGTTTATTGTCAGTTCCTAACCGTACCGGATTAGATCCGTCCTGATACCAAGTAGCGGTACCGGTATTTTTAAATTCCGCCCATAAAGTTGCTGTTTCCCTTGCCTTAAGAGCTATGTCAGGCGATTGCCCGGTTAATTTTTGTCCCGTTTGTAGGGGTGCTCCATCTGCTGGTTTGAGAGAAAATTGCCTGATTAAGGTAGCAGCATACTCTTCGCCGGTGCCGCCCGTAGTGGGCGGAGTAATCTTGGTTCTATCCGTAACAGTAATTAATCGCGAATAACAATCGTATTGCCGCAAGGTATTGTAAGCGCATAATCGATATGTCCCTACAGTCAAAGTATTTGGCTGTAAATTTATCAGCATAAGATTTTGGCTGTGAGGTTTTTGGACTGGGAAAGTAACTTGATTAATCGTTACCCAAACCCGATCTTCAAAACCAAATCCGCGAATAAGTAGCTCGACGGCATCATCATAATAAAAACTCATTGGGCTAACACTATCAATCGCTGGGTAAGTAGGGAGGTAGCCACCCAATCCCGATGATGCTTCTGGCGCAGCCGAGATTGTGAATACAACATCGCTGCTGTCGGTAATCTCCGGCACAGTCGTGCTGGTAATACGCATAGTTGCGGTAGCGGTAGTAGGTGAAGTCACTAACCACGGGTAGTCCCCATCATTAGTGGTAGAGGCAATTAAAGTCTCCCAAGAACCATCTGTTTCCCGCTGTAATTCAATTTTTACACTATTAATGCTGCCAGTACTGTCCCAAGTAATATGCTGGGTACTATCGACTTGCCAATCTTCGGACCCATTCGGCGCTGTGACGGTAACCGTGCCGGAATCAAGGATGACAAAACTTAATTCTGTTGAATCGGTGTCGGCTTTAACTAACCATATCCCCAACATCACCATACTCAAAGCCAAAACCGTAATCAGCTCTTTCTCTAAGATCTCCAGAATAATGGTTTTGATTTTTGATATTTGTTTTAGCATGCCCTACCTTATATTAAGATATTTATTTATTATATCATAAAATTCGCTCCCAGTCAAGTTTTGTTAGGTAGCTACGGGAGTTCGAGTTTAGTTTGCTCTCTCTTATCTTCTATATTCAGCGATCGCTGAATATACCAGAATAAGTATTAGGGACAAGTACTTCTCCCCTCACCGAGGGGAGAAAAGAGAGGGGAGAGAAATATTATACTCCCTCCCCACCTATCCTCCCCTCAGGGAGGGGAGGATTTTGGGGGATACTTATTAGGAAACAAAGCGGTTATCTTTCAAATAAAATCGCCAGGGCTTAAGAGCAGATTTACCGGCGTAACCTACTCCTCGCCGAGACGATACGTTGATTTGGCTGGGTGACACAACTAACTCATCGTCTTCTACCCACAATCCGGATTGTTGGCCTAATTTAGCTGCGTTGAGATGTTTGTCGATATTAAGATATTTGCACAAGCGGCCCGGACCGACTGGCCATTCATCTGTAGTAAACAACGGCTCTACGGCACGCACCAGTATTGCCTCCCCTTCCCCCACATTCGCTGTCACCAAATTAAGACAATAATACATCCCGTAAATTAGGTAAACATAAATATGGCCGGCGGGGCCAAACATGACTTTAGTGCGGGAAGTGCACCCCTTGGCTGCATGGCAGGCTAAATCGGCTGCCCCGCAGTAGGCTTCGATCTCGGTAATACGATAGCGACGCGTACCGGCCGGTAATTGACGAACTAAAATTTTGCCCAGCAAATCCTTGGCAACAATTAAGGTTGGCCGAGCAAAAAATTGCTGACGCAGGATAATGCGACGCAAAGACATTAATTATTGATTACCGTTAATAGTAGCGAAAATCATTTTCCCGGCTACTGTTTGAAAAACGCGCGTGACCATGACTTTGACTTCCTGTCCGATCAACTTGTTGCCGTTCTCCACCACCACCATCGTGCCGTCATCTAAATACCCGACGCCTTGATGGCGGTCTTTGCCTTCTTGTACTAATTTGATCTTCAGCTCTTCACCCGGCAACACTACTGGGCGCAAAGCATTATTCAGTTCGTTGACATTCATCACGGTTATACCTTGAATATTCGCCACCCGATTCAAATTATAATCTACTGTCATCAAGCGCACATGCCGTTTTTTCGCCAAGCGCACCATTTTGGCATCCACATCTAATTCGGAAGGAAAATCATCCTCGATTACTACCACCTGCACCACTTTTTCCCGGCGCAATTCGTGTAAAATATCTAGGCCTCGGCGACCTCGACTACGCCTAAGATCATCCGGCGAATCAGCGATATTCTGTAATTCTGTCAAAACAAATTTAGGCACCAATAATTTCCCTGATAAAAACCCGGTTCGGACAATTTCCAACACTCTCCCGTCGATAATAGCAGAGGTATCGATCAGAACATCCTCTCCGCTGCCACCGCTGCCCAGCGCCAGCTCTTTCCGGCTAGAAGCGATGGAAGCCAAAAAGGTAATTAATTGTCCGAAAAACTTATTGATATTGGCTCGTTGGCTATAAAAGTAGGTTGTAACCACCGCCACACTAAAAATATTAATAGCTAAGGGCAGCCACTGGACTAACCAACCTTCTAATTTGTTAAAAGGTAGGGAAATCAAGGCGCCAATCGATAACCCTAAGATTACCCCGACAATGATAATAGCAAAATCAGCCGATCTCACAGCGATCGCTCGTTTGATGAACACAAGATAGGTGACCAATAAGACTAAGACAATGACCCCAAAAATCTGTCCTAACAACATGGTGAATAAAAATAAATAATAAAATAAATCCCTAAAATAAATTTTCCAAGGTGCTCTACTTGCTAATTACTGCTTTGGCCTTAATAGGTTTGACACTAAGCAATAATTTGTCTCCCCGCTTTTCAATTTTTACTACATCTCCTTTGTTAAATTTACCATTCAAAATGCCTTCCGCCAAATCATCCTCGATCATGTTCTGGATGACCCGCCGAACTGGCCGCGCCCCGCTGTCTGGATCAAAACCTTGGTCAGCAATAAACTGCCGAGCAGTTTCGCTTGCCTCCAAAGCAATTCTTTGGTTAGTCAAACGCTGGGTTAATTGGTCTAATTGCAAATCAACAATCCGCCGGATGACAGCTTTAGTGAGAGGATGGAAAACAATGATCCGATCTACCCGATTAAGAAACTCCGGACGGAATGTTTTTTTTAAATCATTGATTACTTGGTCTTTCAACTGGCCGTATTCGGCATTAGCCGCTTGGTTATTATCTTGCTGAAAACCAATGATGGCTTGCCGATTTAACATCCCTGTTCCGACATTGGAAGTAAGAATAACTACGGTATTTTTGAATGATACTTTGCGACCTTTAGCGTCAGTAAGAGCGCCGTCCTCTAAGATCTGTAATAAAATATTCATAACATCGGGATGAGCTTTCTCTACCTCGTCTAATAAAACTACCGCATAGGGCTTTCGGCGCACAGCTTCGGTGAGCTTGCCGCCTTCTTCGTAACCAACATAACCCGCCGGCGCTCCGACTAACCGAGCTACATTATGCTTCTCCATAAATTCGCTCATATCAATGCGGATCAAGGCACTTTTATCTTTGAAAATTTCTTCCGCTAAAGCTTTGGCCAGTTCAGTTTTACCTACACCCGTCGGCCCCAAAAACATAAACGATCCCATTGGCCGATCTGGATTACCAATCTGTACCCGCGACCGCCGGACGGCCGAAGCGACCGCTTCGACAGCTTCATCCTGGCCAATAATCCGAGTTTTGAGGGCATCTTCTAAGCGGGATAAATTCTTGATTTCTTCGCTGGCCAATTCACCAACTGGGATATTGGTCCACAATGACACCACAGCAGCAATAGCCTCCGGGGTCACGATTGGCCACTTTGATTTGTCGCCATCAGCCGATTCTTTTTGCGCCGCCTCGATTTTCTTGCGCAGCCTCAACTCTTGCCCCCGTAATTTAGCTGCCTTTTCGTAGTCTTGGCCTTCGACAGCTTTTTCTTTTTCTTTAATCACATTTTCTAATTGCGTCGCTTCTTCGGCAGAACCCACTTGGCTCAAGCCCGCAGCAATTCTGACAGCAGAAGCCGCTTCATCAATTAAATCAATCGCTTTATCGGGCAGGTAACGATCATTAATATAGCGCACAGACAAAGACACGGCACTATCAATCGTGTCTGCAGGAATCATGACTTTATGATATTCTTCGTATTTTTCTTTGATGCCCATTAATATGCCGATGGTTTCTTGCGGGCTCGGTTCCCCCACTAAAATCGGCTGGAAGCGCCGCTCCAAAGCAGCATCTTTTTCGATATGTTTCCGGTATTCATCCAAAGTAGTGGCGCCGATTAACTGCAAAGCTCCTCGCGCTAACGCTGGCTTTAGGATATTGGCTGCGTCTAAACTCCCTTCGGCGCTACCCGCCCCCACCAAAGTATGTAATTCGTCCACAAACAAGATCACGTCCTTGGCCTTGGTCACCTCTTCGACAATCTGATTAATCCTTTCTTCGAACTCCCCCCGATATTTAGTCCCCGCTACCATAGCCGAAGGATTTAAGACCATAATGCGACGGTTAGCAATATTTTCGGGAGCTTCTTTGTTAATAATTTTTATAGCCAACCCTTCCACAATGGCAGTTTTACCAATTCCGGGGTCGCCGATTAATACCGGATTATTCTTGGTGCGCCGATTTAAGATTTGGATCACGCGCTGGATCTCTTTATCCCGCCCTACGATCGGATCGATCTTGCCCGATTTAGCTAATCCAGTTAAATCAATACTGAAAGTGTCCAGGATGGGAGTGGTAGTTTTATGCGCATTCTTAGCTCTACCCGGCATAGCAGCACCGTTTTCGTCCATAGTATCGTATTCGTGTGAGGCGGTCGCTTGAATAGCCGCTAAAGTCATAGCCACGATCTCGGCAGGCATCACCCCTAATTTTTTGATAATTTTATAGGCTTCGTTTTTGGCATCCTGCAACATCGCCAACAATAAATGTTCGGTGCCAATGTAATAACTGCCGTATTGCGCTGCAATCAACACAGCTGTTTCGACCAATCGGCGCGCCCCAGGAGTAAGACCAACTTTGGTTACTTTGCTCTCCGCCCGCGACAAGTTAATTACCATATCAACCTTTTCTCCGCTAATACCGAGGCTGCTCAAAATCTCAAAAGCAGTTCCGCTTTTGATATTAAGCATGGCCAGAAGCAGATGCTCGGTGCCTAAATGCGCTGAACCCAAATCTCGAGCTACTTTTTGAGCATTAGTTAAGACCTTTTTGGCATTGGTGGTAAATTTATCTAAATAGTTGTTGCCGTCCATATTATATTTATACCACTTATTATACCGTTAATTCTCGGCAGTAGCGGTATCTCCCCCTGTATCAGTGGTCTCTGGTTCGGCTACATCAGCAACATCGGCACTCTCGGTAGCAGCAAGTTGGGCCGGAGTGGCATCGTCAGCTGCTTTTGTCTCCGCCATGGCAATAGGCGGCATCCCCTCTTTATCTACCTCAATTTGATAACCAGCTAATTTGCTGGCTAGACGGACATTTTGCCCAGCTTTGCCGATCGCCAATGACAATTGGTCACTATCGACTTTGATCTTGGCCATTTTTTCTGCTTCCCTAATCTCGACTTCGCGCACTTTGGCTGGAGCTAAGGCGTTAGTAATAAATGTCTTAGGATCGGGGTCCCATAACACGATATCGATTTTTTCATCCCCGATTTCTGCCATTACCGCCTGTACTCGCACTCCCCGGCGGCCGACTAATGATCCTACTGGGTCGATTGATTCCTGGTGCGACATAACTGCCACTTTGGAGCGTACTCCCGCTTCCCGCGAGATAGCCTTGATCTCTACAGTGCCACCGGTAATTTCCGGTACTTCGGTAGCAAATAATTTGCGAATCATATCGGGGTGAGCACGCGAAATGATCACCTGCGGATCCTTGCTATTAATTTGCACTTCTATCACATAGACCTTTAATCGCTGACCGACATAGTACCGATCGGATTTAGATTGTTCTGAAGGGAACAACACGCCGGAGGCTTTACCGATATCTACCATCACCACGTCTCCTTCGATCCGTTGGACGGTACCAGAAATTAATTCACCTTCTTTGGATTTATATTCTTGGAAAATCACGTCTCGTTCGGCTTCCCGCAACCGTTGCAAAATAACTTGCTTGGCAGTCTGGGCAGCCACCCGACCATATTCCGCCGGAGGAAAAACTTCTTCCCTAACCTCGCCATCAATCTGCGCCTCCGGATCGGTTTTCTTAGCATCTTCTAAAGAAATTTCGCGGATAGGATCTTCTACTATCTCTACAATTTTATGGACGATAAACAACCGCACTTTTTCGCTTTCGGGGTCGATAGTAGCGGTGATTAATTGTTCTTTTTGACCGAAGTCTTTNNATGCCTTTTTCTTCGGCAATTTGCATAATCGCCGACATAAATTGTGAATCCATATGAACTCCTTAAGGTTTTAAAAAAGTGGGGTAACCCACTTATGATTCAAGCTAGGTCAATTTTAGTATAAAGCCTCGGCATTGTCAAATTAAAACGCCCCGAGGATAAAGTTAACTTCAGGATTAGCTGTATCGTCGTCATAAAGCACCTCCACCACTCCAAAATCTACTGGCCCCTCGTGGTGAACCTTGGCAGTATAATACAGCGCTAACTGGCGTAATTTGTGCTGTTTGGCGGGATTAACTGCTTCTGCTGGCCGACCAAACCGTACCGATGATCTGGTTTTAACTTCGATAAAGTGTAGCGTGCGGCCTTGGCTGGCTATTAAATCTATCTCGCCAATCGGACAGCGGTAATTTTTAGCCACGATGACAAATTTTTGTTGCAACAAGTGTTGCACCGCCACGGCCTCGCCTTGTTGCCCCAAACTAACCCCTAACATGGTATCTCTAAATTAGCCGTTGCTTTAATCTGATCTTTAATAGGTTGATAACTTCGGCGATGCCATTCTCCCACACCGCAACACTTGATCATGCGCTGATGTTGTTCAGTTCCGTAGCCTTTGTGGGCAATAAATCCATATTCGGGCGACAAGACATGCAGCTCGGCCATAATGCGATCGCGCGCCACCTTGGCCACAATCGAAGCTGCCGCAATCGATACAGATTTTCTATCGCCATCAATAATCCCCTGGGAAGGAATTTCCGCAAATCCCACCTTAAAACCATCGACTAAAATATATTGGGGTTGGGCATGCAAGTTATTAATGGCTCGGCGCATGGCCAAATAAGTGGCCCGCCCGATTCCGATAGTGTCAATCTCCGCTACATCCACAATGCCGATGCTAATATCAACGGCAATTTTATAAATCTTGTGCAAAATCTCTTCTCGTTGCAAAGGAGTGAGTAATTTGGAATCGTTAATGCCATAGTAGCGATTTAAAAACGGCAGCACTACGGCTGCAGCTACGACTGGCCCTGCCCAAGCTCCCCGACCGGCTTCATCTACTCCAGCAACCGCCAAACAACCCTGCTGCTGGAGAGCTTTTTCGAACTTAAGATTCGGTGTCGGCTGCCTCCGCATTGCCATTATCGACCTCCGCTTCTACTGTACCATCTTTCGCGGGTTCTGACTCAATACTGGCAGGGGCTACTTCGGCTGGTGCTTCGGTGGAAATTTCAGCGTCATTACTACTCTCTTCGGCTTNNCTCTCTTCTGCCTTAACTGCTTCTTCTAAAACATCCTCGCTTAATTCTTCGGGTTGGGCATCAACTTTGGCGACTAACTCCCAAATGTCCCGATCAATCTTTTTGTCCTTCATCTTTAATGATTTGCCGGACAATTTGCGCAAATAATACAACTTAGCTCGGTGCACCTCCGAACTCTTCTTAAACTCGATCTTTACTATTGTGGGTGATTGCAACGGAAAGGTTTTTTCTACCCCCACACCATAAGCGATTTTACGAACAGTAAAAGTAGCGTTAGCTCCGCTTTTACCATGAGTTTTGATAACAATGCCCTCGAAAACCTGGATTCTTTCCTTGGCACCTTCTTTAATTTTTTGGTGGACTCGCACAATATCCCCCGGGTGAACTTCGGGAGAGACCGTTGCTTTAGTTGATTTCAGCATTCCTGCCATAGCTATAGGATTTAATCTAATACCCCGCTATGGTAGCAGAAAAATATCCCCATAGCAAGGGTGGAGATCAGACCAAAAAAAAGGGCAGACATTCAGTCCGCCCCTCCACTTATGGTTTCCAAGAAGTCAGAACAGTTCGACCAGGGTATCTTTAAACCCTGGCGTGACTTTAGTGCTCCGCCTGTCGATATGGACAAGCCTCTCAATATTTTGAATTATCGGCTCGATCAGTCTACCTGGCCAATTGTACTTATTGGCCAGACGGTCTGTGACCTTGTCTTTGACATGATCCAACGCTTTCTTTCCGGACAGAGCAGCCGGGATGTCGATTTCGATGAGCGCCGCGTGGAGCTCACAACGCCTTGGCTTTGTGAAAATCGGTTCTTGATTTTCACTACTAAGTTCTTCTTGGATAGACAATATTCTCCTCCTTGGAGAAAAAGATAATGTACTAAACGGTTGTTGCCGTTTTAATGCTTCTATTATACAAAAAACCATCTATTCGTAAATAACCCAGTCGGTTTCTACCCTACAATATTGCACACGCTACGTAGCGTGTGATAAATAAAACAGCCCCGAAAATCAATTCGGGGCGGGTTTAATATCAAGTTGCACGCCATCTGGGACAGCTAATTTGAGCACATCGCTAATGGCTATTTGGGGAGTGGTGGTGGGCTTGGCCGATAGCATATCTCTCCAACCCATCGCCGTGGCTGTTAATGGCACTATATCCAAATAATAGATGCCGATCTGGCCGTTCAGGCTGCCGGTCAAATAGAGGCCAGTTTCCCAATCGGTCACGGCTGCATCAAACTGGCAGTCTTGATCCAGCTTGAATGTTTGATCAGTACCCTTAACAACAAACTCTGGTTGCTCGGCATCGGCCTGGAATTCTAACGATAGATCATCCCCTAACAATCCGGCTACTAACCACAGTTTGCTGGTTTGGCCAGAAACAGCTGCTGCTGCCACTCCGCTGATATACCCGTGAAAGGGAAATATCACATCACAATTACTCGCGACAAGATTGGCTGAAGACATCGCCACATCCCGATTTTTACTATCCACCCAGTATAAATTGGTGTGGGTACTGCCGTCCTTGTGCACAAAATAAATTCGGCTGGCTAAAGGACTTTTCCACCAAACCGGAGGCGAAGTAAGCTGCACTCCAGAAACAACTGTGGCTTCGGCGCCAGTTGAGAGATCGCGAATTATTAATTTGTCGTCCCGCTGGAAAATTAGTTGGTTGCCATCAGGAGACAAACTGCCATACCAACCATTGGTCACCGCAGTAATCCCGCCACTATTCAATAAATAGATGCCGTAATTACCGCTTGATTGTTGCGTCCAGACTAAATTTAACCCATCGGCGCTGAATCGCGGATATACATTATTGCCGGCAATGCTCGTTTGCGTAGCAAAATTGCTGTCGGTCAAAACTAACTGCCCATTTTTAATATAGGCGAATTTGATTTTGCTCAACAAATTAACTGGCGGCACATTTAGCGTGATCTCCGGCAATGTTGGGAGGTTGCTCCCGCTGGCAAACTCTGGCTTAAGACGCAGCACATGATCAATCCAGTCAAAAGTAGCTTGATCAAGTACGAGATCATCTTTGCCCGATAATAAATCGTAATGATCGTAGTCTGCCCAAATCCGCACATTACTACTGCCATAGTTGGCTGACGATACCGGCACAATTCCGTCGCTTTGTTTGTCTAATGATGAGTTATCGCGCCAATCAATAGCATTAATCAACAGAGCCCCGCATTGCGCAACTTGGCGGTTACTCGCCTGCACGCCCTGGCCATATTTAGTACTATCTACGCACTCAATAATGGCATCCGCCAGCTGAATAACTGCCCCTCCGCTCGGCAAATCGATTTTGCCAGAAAACATCATTAACTCACTTTTTGCCAAGGCTGATTCCGGATATCCGGCAACCAAATTATCCGATCCCCCCAACAACCAATTAATAAATGGTTGCAAAATTGTATCAGACAAATTGGGCCAAATTTGCTTGGCGGCAGTTTTTGTCAGCGTGGAGTTGGCTAAGGGACTGCCTAAAATAGGTGCCCCCAGTAAAACACCGCCTTTTATGAGTTGGTAACGCTGGTCTAACAACCAAGTCACTACTCCGCCTTCGCTGTACCCCACAATACAAATTTCACTTTCGCGAAAATTGGGATGGGATTTGATCGCGCTTGCTAAATCATCCGCGATCTTGCCCACATCTTGATGTGTGTTGTAGGTGTAAAACCATATCTCCGCATTATCTTTGAGCGGAGCAGCCAATTGCTGTTTGCACACATAGTCCAGTTGGTCGATTTTGGACGCGAACAAACGCTCAACGGCAGTTTGTGACTGCCCATTGGAAGTCGTGTCTGACATAAACCGACCATGAATAAACAGGACTTTTTTGGAAGAGGTGAAGGATTGCCCAGACAACTTATAGAGTTGGCCCGGGCCGTATGCAGTTGGGTGGTTGCCAGGGTTATTATTCGGTAAACCCCCGCAACCCAACAGCACTAAAGACAAGCAGATAAGCGCTATGGCCCGCATGTGCCATCACTCCTTTTTGTTCAAAATGTCAAAATTACATCAGGATATTAGCCAATTCCTTAGCTAATTGATCGGTTTGAGCAGTTTTGGTTTTCGTCTTTAATCTTTGCCACTGCCCGTTAGCAAAGACCTCTAATTCTACACTAATTTCGCCAGGGTGTCTCTCCAGAGTATCTTTTAACATTTTCAGTCCATCCCCATTAAATGATTTTGGCACTTTGATTAGTAGATTGCTCCCCGCGAAGGTAAATTTCGTAGTCTGGTCTGACGGCAAAACCACGGATGATCGAGCCTGATCGAGATTGGGCAGGCGGTGTAATAAATCGTCGGTCAATTCGGTAATGGTATCTGCCACTATTTTGGCCTCACTCTTAACAATGATATCGCTACCCTCTTCAGTCAC
>DQGN01000017.1:5847-30324 GCA_003524745.1 Patescibacteria group bacterium | reverse complement strand
GCATGGGTTAGTTTTATATTCTGGTATACTACTAAATCAGCTATAATTCAGGAGTATAAACTTGTCAGCAACCACTTAACAAATGCTATCTAAAATAAGTAACATTTTGTTCACTAACCAGACTACTAGCCAAACTATCGCCAAAAATACTATCTGGCTAGGCACTAGCCAGATTGCCAGTCGATTAATCCGCGCGATTATTGTCATTTATGCAGCGCGGGTCCTGGGAGCTTACGATTATGGCGTATTCGCCTATGCCTTGGGAATCACAGGATTGTTATCCATATTGTTCTCGGATATTGGAGTCAACCGCATTCTAATTAAACAAATCTCTTGTTCCCCCAGCGAACGCGATCACTATATCGCCACCGTATTTACGATTAAATTGTGCTTGCTATCATTCACCGCTTTGGTGGCAGCGATCATCGCTCCGTATTTTAGTAAACTGCCGGAAGCCAATGTGTTATTGCCCCTATTGGCCGTACTGCTTCTCTCAGACGGGATCAGGGATTTCGGCTACGCTGTCATTAGGTCAACCGAGAAGATGCAATGGGAAGCGGTCATTAATCTGGGCACCAACTTAGCTACTGTCATAATTGCTTGGGTGGCTCTAACCCGCGAGCCCACGCCGATGGCTTTAACTACTGCATATGTCATAGCTAGTCTCGTCGGCACCGGAGCTATTCTAATCGGCTTACATAAAACATTGGGCAAGATAACCCAATATTTTCAAAAGGTGCTGATCAAACCAGTTTTAGTGGAGGCATGGCCTTTCGCTGTTACTAACTTGCTCTGGTCAATCATGATGTATACCGATATTTTGATGTTGGGTTGGTTGAGTACAGCAAAAGAAGTTGGATTTTATTCAGCTGCACAACGACCTATCCAATTATTATTCGCCATACCAGCTATTATTGCGGCCAGTGCTTTCCCAGCCTTATCGAGATTCGCCCAACAAGATCACGGAAAATTTAAACAGATTTTTGAACAGACTTTAGCGCTGGCACTATTAGCTGGTTTGCCCTTGATGGCGGGCGGAATTACTTTGGGTCCGCGCCTAATCCAGCTAATTTACGGTGATAGTTATACCATGACCGCATTGCCATTACAAATATTAGCCAGCTCATTTATTATCACTTTCCCTATTATGGTAATTTATCACGCTATACTGGCTAACAGCCTCCAAAAACGATTCATTGTGCAAATGGCCAGCGGAGCCATACTAAACATTTTACTTAATGGCTGGTTTATCTTAAGCTGGGGCGCTGCAGGGGCCGCTACTGCTACTGTTATTTCCCAATTTATCGCCTACGGTTGGATCTACATTGTCGTGCAAAAAATATTTAATTTCAATATTTTGCAACATATTTATCGCATTCTTTTGGCAACAATTGTTATGACTATTGCGATAGAATTAAGCAAGTTAGCTGGGTTTAATATCTATTCAATCATAATTACATCAGTAGTAGTTTATGGACTATCTTTGATCGTTCTCAAAGAACCCTTAGTTGGTAGGATCAGGGCCTTGTGGCAGAACTCGACGATTTAGCCGACTAAAACATCTTGATATGCTTGAGCTATATTAGCTAAATCATAGGTCGAACCGTGTTTAATCATCCAGGCGCGCACTTTTGCTTGCAATTGGATTAATAATTGCGGGTTTTGAATAAGTTGGGCTAAAATCTCAGCCAGAGCCGGGGGGTTCCCCATGGGAAAAAAGGACACAATATCTGATGATTTGGTGATATAGCTAAACACCGGCAAATCAGACGCCACTACCACTCGTGCTGCCGCGAGACCCTCTAATAATACGAAGCCAAAACCTTCGCTTTGCGAAGGCATCACCAAAATATCTATTTCTGGTAAAGCTGACTCGGGCTGTAAAACTTCACCCCGCCAGCTAATATTAGTAAGCTGATTTTGTTGAGCAAATGCTTCCCACGCTTCTCGCAAACTACCATCACCAAAGATGACTACGGGAGGCATTAAATTATATTGGGTTTTTAATAAATTAATCGCCGGAACAAAGTACTGGATGCCTTTAATTACTTCTAACCGACCCAGAAACCCAACGACTGGGCGCTGCACCCGAATGGGCTGGGTGGAAATATGAGAAAATCTGTTCAAATTAATCCCATTAGGAATCACGATTACCTTAGACACCGACGCGCCAAAGTAGTTCTGCATAAATTCTCCGGTGGGAGCAGAGTTAGCGATTACCGTGCTAGCCCAACGCACGGCCAAATTTTGTTTCAGCCACTTGACCAGAGGATGGACAACTTTAATGTCAGCTTGGCGAATAATGCGGACAGGGATATGACAAAATTTGGCAGCGGCAATGCCCAAAATATCGGCTTGGGTTAGACATGTCAGTACCGCTGCCGGTCGCAATCGGCGTAATAGCAGCACCAATCGGCACCAAACCAGGGGTGCTATAATAGTGAAGTATAGTTTCAGGAGAGGATTTTTGCTACTATAGACCAGTTTACTGCCTGCCCAATAAACAGGGATGCCCGCCTTTCTATAGCTGTCTACCAACACGCCTGACCCCCATACTGAAATCACGATTAACTCAATGCGCTGGTGATCCCAATGCGACCAGAGATCGCGGGAAAATCGCTCCACCCCTCCGACCACGAAATTATTAATGATAAAAACGACTTTTTTTCTAGGCATGGGCTAAAATTATGACTGGTTTGTATCGTAAAACTCTTCTCATCTCATCATACGCTCCCCCAACCATGGCAGGAGCTCCCCAGATAATGTACCGGTTATTGCGCGATTTGCCAATTGATTCATACTCCATTTTAACCAGTTTTTATAATATAGACAGTACTTCGGCGAAATTAGGCAGCTGGCTGCCCTGTGATTATATGTTTTATGACCGCCCCGGAGCTACTAAAACTATTCATCAGCAAGAAACCTCCGTCAACACCAGGACCGGCCTCGCTACAGGTTGGCTGACCAAATTGTCGGTGACCATTGTCAATTCCAATATTACTACTCGGCTAAAATTGGCCGCCAAAAAAAATAAGTGGGTCAAAGCAATCTTGGGCGACCCCGCCACTATCACACAAATTCTTATGCTCACCAAAGTCGGCAAGCAAGCTGTCTGTTCTCACAAAATTGAATTACTGGTTGGATTTTCTGATTATGGGCCAGCACTAATTTCAACTTACCATATCCATCGAGCCACTAAAGTGCCTTTTATTGTTTATTTTTTTGATATCTATCAAGGGAATCTACTCCCAACTCTCGGCCAATGGGTAGCCCAATTCTATGAAAAGCGGCTGTGCACCGCAGCAGAAAAAATTATTGTCAATAATGAGGGGACTAAAGAATTTTATCGGCAAAGATACGGTGATAAGATCGCTGAAAAAATTGAAATTATCTATAACGCTGCTGATCCAAATACTTATCTTCCCCTCTTAACCCCTTACCAACCCAAGTCGCCTTACACTATTCTCTTTACCGGTAATGTTTATTGGGCACAATTGGGTAGTATGCGTAATTTAATTAAGGCGATCGACCAATTAACTGACTTGGAAATCGAATTGCATATCTATGCCACTCAATCTCGGGATTATCTGAAAGCAGTTGGGTTGGATCGCCCCTACCTTCACGTAGCAGCCGCTCCCAATACCGAGATGCCCCGGATTCAAAGTCGGGCTAATATTTTATTTTTACCCCTCTCGTGGCATACCGATAGCCCCGACATTATCAATACCGCTACTCCAGGCAAAATGACGGAATATCTAATTTCTGGCCGACCAATTTTAGTGCATGCTCCCACTACCAGCCATTTGGCTCATTATGCCAAAGAGAATGATTTCGCCGCCGTAGTTGATCAGGAAGACGTTTATCAATTGCAGCTGGCCATCCGGCGTTTGCTCACAGATTTACCGTATGTTCATAATCTGATTAAAAAAGCTCAAGCCACTTTTTTCGCCAACCATGACATGCAAAAGAATATCGTGAATTTTCAATCATTATTGATGAAATAATTATGTGTGGTATATGCGGTATCGCTGGCCAGATTAGCAGCCAGCCTGATCAAATCAAAAACATGCTCACTGCGATGCAACATCGCGGGCCTGACGATCAGGGAGCTTGGCATAATCCAACCACAGCTTTGGGCGCTGTGCGATTGGCTATTATCGATCCGTCTGCGGCCGGTCATCAACCGATGAGCAACTCGGCCGGCAATATTTGGATTGCTTATAACGGCGAGATGTATAATTTCCGGGAAGAGCAGGATAAATTAGCGCAAGCAGGACACCAATTTCAATCTAATTCTGATACCGAAGTGGTATTAAAACTCTATGAAATTTATGGTAATGATTTTTTGCAACGGTTGCGCGGAATATTTGCTTTAGCGATTTATGATCAACGCCCCGGACCCAACTATCAACAATTATTATTAGCCCGAGATCCCCTGGGTATTAAGCCGTTGTTGTATCATTCGGGAGAGCAATCTTTGGTGTTTGCTTCCGAAATGAAGGGTTTGTTAGCCCATACCGGCATCCCTCGCACCATCAATTTAAGGGCTCTCGCAGAGTTGTTGAATTACGGATCAATCCCCCAACCAACCACATTTCTGCAGGGCGTTCACATGCTGCTACCAGCTCATTATCTAACTTATCGGGATGGGAAAATGGCGCTACATAAATACTGGGAATTCGACCGGACTTTAGGCGCAGATTTAGAGAAATTACTCTACCCTGAATTAGTTAGTCTCCTACGAAATAATTTAGAAGCGGTGGTAAAATCACAGCTGGTCAGCGATGTCCCGGTGGGAGCTTTTTTAAGCGGAGGGGTGGACTCGGCCGCCTTAGTCGCTTTAATGGCTAAGGTTAGTCCCCAACCAATTAAAACTTTTTCAATTGGTTTTACAGAAGAAGGCAGGAACATCGACGAAACTGCTAGGGCCGAACAAATTGCCCAATATATCGGTACAGACCACACGCGGATTCAAATTACCGGGGTAGAGGTGAGAGAGCAGCTCCGCCAATTTGTCAGGGCACTAGATCAGCCCTCCGTCGACGGACTCAACTCTTACTTGGTAGCCAAAGCTGCGAGCCCCTATCTCAAGGTGGCTATATCCGGTTTGGGCGGAGACGAACTATTCGCCGGTTACCCTTGGTTTAATCGTTTAGTCAACTTCGCCACTTGGCAAAAATCGCTTTTAGGGCAAATAGTGCTTACTGTCATCGCTCGATTGGCGTCATGGCCAATATTTGATCGATTTCCCCCGGGACAGAAATTCAGCCGAGCTATTAATAAATTACGCGGATTTAGCAATATAACCAACAAATTTTTATCAGAAAATCAAATATTCAGCAAGATCGGAGTCGATCAGTTGCTAACCCCAACTAACAAAGATTGGCTGCGCCAACAGCCGCCTGGCCAATTAGCCAACAGCCTGTTACCAACCAAAGAGCAGCCGAACGCAACTTCCGTTATCCAACAAACTTCTCTGATGACTTTACAGACCTACACCCAAAATCAATTATTGCGGGATATGGATGCAGTTTCCATGTATCAATCATTAGAGGTGCGAGTCCCTTATTTAGACACGCAGTTGCTTAATTTAGCGATTAACTTGCCCGATTACACTAAATTAGGGTACCGTAATTTCTTTTTTTCTCGTCCAGCTACTTACCGCAGTTCGGGCAACAAGCGCATCCTGATTGATGCAGTGCGCGATCTACTGCCACCAGATATTGATCAACAAACTAAATTGGGTTTTAGTCTACCCCTAGAGTATTGGTTAAAAACCGACCTGCAACCGATAATGAACGAGCTATTATCACCTGAGATTGTAGCAAAAAGAGGATTATTTCGACCTCAAGTTATCCAGAATCTTCGCACGGATTTTATGAATAACCGCGTGTCTTGGACCGCAGTTTGGTTACCGATGATAATCGAATTGTGGTGTCAGGAAATTTTAGATACCACTAATTGATCTAGCAAAGTCGTTAACTGTTTGCCATAATCCAAGGCACTATAACGATTAACCTCGGTTTTGTTGTATGTGGTAACCAATTTGCCCTGACTAAATAATAAATACATCTCTTCGATAACTAAAGCTATCGCAGTGGGATCTTCTGGCGATACTACAAAACCAGAACCAGTCCTTTTAATAAGATTGGCTGTTTCCCCTACCGGAGTAACCGCTAAAATTGGTTTATTCAAGGCTAAATAATCCATTAATTTGGCTGGTAGAAATATGCTCGGTGCTGGTAGAGCGGCATCAATAGATAATAACACATCGCTATGGGATAGTTCTTGTAAAGTTTGGTATCGTGGCAGGTTACCTACCACTTCCACCATATCTTGGAGTTGATATTGGTCAATCAGAGAAGTAAATTCACCTACTGAACCAATAAGTCTTACTTTAATCTGTTTATAAGACATCAACCCTTTCTGACAAATTATTTGTAAAGCCCTGAAGAGCGGCTCTGGCGATCGCAAACCATATAAATTACCGGCGTAAGTTAAGACCATGGTTTGGTGGTGATCAGTATAGGGAACTGGTAATGCTACAAGATTAACAAATTCGGCTGGATCATATGTATTGGGAAGGACATGAATTTTATCCGCTAAACCATACTTGCTTACAAGTAATTGTTTAGTGAGTTCGGTTGTCACCACAATTGCATCAGCCTCTTGCAAAATTGTTTTTTCGATGCGTTCACGATATGGTTTAACCCACGGCCACCTATATTTGACATAAGGATTTTGCGTCCAAGGATCACCAAATAAAACTACCCACGGCACCTGTATACCTAATTGGCGTTTCAAGCGAAACGCTACTAAATGAGATGTAATAGGATTCGCCCGAGAAATAATCGCCTCAATTGGTAAGGACGACGTTATAGATCGAATCGCAAACCAAGCAAATGGCGCCCAACCGAACATGGCATCAGAAACTACACCCAGCCAGTTTATTGCCCGAGAAATAAAATTCTCCCATGAAAAAGTTCGCATTATCTTTACTTCTGGGAATGATACTGAAACAAATAAATCTTTACCGAATTCTTCTGACCTAACTGCAGAAATTACTGTTGGCTCCCAACCATAAAGAGAAAGGTATTTAACTGAATTTAGTGCCATAGTACTCTCAACAGAATAAATCGGAGGGAAAAAATAAGATATAACTAGAACATGTTTCATCATAATTAAATTAAGGTGTACTTCGCTTGATCTTTTGTATTAAAAATCGTCCGATCGATAGCAGGTACCATATCCACTCGCCAATACGGATTGGGGGTACGCCAATCTGACCCATAAATGTGATGTAGATACTCTCCGGCAGGGCTGGGAGCAGGAAATTCTTGACCATACAGACAGGTTGGGACAAGGGTAGCTATAAATTTATCTGGGAAAGCCATGGCCTGATGTTGTTGACCAAAAAATGCATTGAGATGAAATAAACCGTGACGGGTGGGGCGATCTAGCCATCGCGGAATTAACCCATACGCTAATCGATGATGCCAAGGGATGTTTTGGTGATATTGCTTATATAAAGATCGCTCGGCAATTAAATCTGCATATTGCAATAATCTGTTAAATCGAGGCAAAATTTTTACTAATGGTGTCCAAAGTTGGTCTTGGTAATGCTGATAAATCATCAATTCGATTAATATTCCTTTAGTGGGTTTAGAAAAAAATATAGAAAAAGTCGTTACATCAACTCTCCACCCTTGCTTTCCTAGTTGAGCCAATAAAGGTAAGACCTTGGGTACCTCGTCTACTACGATTCCTAAATCAATATCCATATCTCCTTTAATCAACGCCCCACCCCTTACTGCCCCTAACAAAGTACCCATATTAAGCCAATATCTAACCTGGGCTTGGTGGAAAACTTGCGTTAATTCCGTTAAAGCTATAATGGAACTTGGCACAACAAGATTATTTTGGACGGCCAAACCTAAATCAATAAAAAATTTGGGCGCCCAGTTAGGATAAGCAAAGGGGAGATAATCCCCCCACAAAGGTACACTGCCAGCTAAAGCTCCTTTAATATCAGGGTTATGTCCCGTCACAACTTGCACTGTTTGCAAGTAGGAAAATACACTGATAGCGGCCTGTTGATATTTTTTATCTTGGGTGATAGAAAATAGTTTTTGCCAGACTAAACCAATTTGGGCCAAACCAGTCAAACAGCGTGAACGACCCACTGATTGCCATTGGTTAGTATAAATACCCTCTAAAACCTTTGATTGATTTAATATTAACAAACGATCAGCAGTGAGTTGTGCCGCTTTACAATATTTTTCATCGCCTAAAATTTCACTGGCCGCCAGTAATCCTTGTAAAGTGTAGCCTATCGTGTGCAGATTGGCTGGTCCGGGAATAAAAGAAAAATGATTAAACCAACCATTGAGCTGTTGCTGGTTAACTACCCAATCCAAATTTTTTATCGCAGTCTCGCGGTAGCCTGAATCTGGATCAAAGTGTGCCAATTCCAATAAGGCCCAACTGACATAGGAATAATAAACATGCGGTCTTTGTTTATAAGCATGTTTAATCCACGCACCATCTACTTCTTGTTCCCCCAGCAACCAATCACCGGCTCTCTTTGCCGCCAATAAATAACGAATATCTTGGGTGGTGCGATAAATAGCACATAAACCAAAAATAACCTGGCCAGTATCAAAAACCATTGCCTGGTCACCTTCATAGTTTAGGAAAGCCCCCGTAGGCTGTTGGATGCTAAGCAACCATTCCCCTGACTTGATAATAACCTGCTTAATATCCTCATTGCGATATGTGGTTTGTAGCGAATAGTTAATAAGTGTAGGAATTATATAGCCTGTGGTCTCTGGATAAGATCGGTCCCATTCTGTGGCCAAAGTATACTTAGCAGAAAAACCTTGTTGAGTTACTGCCACATGCGCTAACAACAACCAATCGATGGCCAATTGTAATTGATCTGATACCGTTAAAACTGGCCGGGATAATTCTTGGGTAGGTCGTTTTATTTCATTCCAAACTACTCGCAGATGCGCAAGTTGAGCCAATTGTTTCACTTTGCGTCCAGTTGTAATAAATAGATTTGCCATAATTAATCTATTTAGTAGCTCGCCAAGCTAAATAAAAATCTCGCGCGGGGAAATGCCGATGTAACAACCCAGAAATTTTTTGATTTCCTACCCAATACCACTGCTTGAACCCACTACGCACACGAACATTAGGTTTAAACTGTAAACCTTGCCAAGTAGTCTCTGGAAAATATTTCCGTAAAAGGATGGTGAGAGTTTGAGGTGTAAAATATTTTTCCCGAAACGGGAATTTACGAGGATACATCCATTGATTAGTGATTTCTTTGGTCCACTTCCATAATACTGTTGGAATCAAGTAAAGATAGTGCCAAGAAGTAATATTTTTATCAATAATCAAAAGTTGACCAGATGGTTTTAACACCCGATAAAATTCACGAATGGCCCGATCTGTATCTGGCAAATGTTCCAAAACTTCCACACAAACAAGATGAGAAAAAGTGCTATCGGGAAACGGTAACTGCGTCGCCCCGGCATGGACAAACTCTACATTAGGATGAAATGTTCGAGCCGCTGTGATCAAATTACTGGCTGGTTCTACACCCACTACCGCAAATCCCTGCACCTGAATTTTGCTAGTAAACTTACCCTTGCCCGATCCCACATCTAAAACTTTTTGCTCCAAACCAATGGGTTGACCCAGCCAATCTTTGATGATTTGCCATTCGAAATTATCATCACTAGCCGTTTCTTCAATCCAATTCGTACCAACATGATTAAATCGATCAATAATTTGGTGTTCAATTGCACTAGTATCCTGTGCATTAAACAAATTATAGTCAGCTCGACGGGTAAATGGCACAAATTGATAATTAATCGCCTTAGTATCCTCCCAATGCCAGTTCGAATTGGGTATACGCCAGTCTTCTCCGTACATCAAAGCTAGATATTCTTCAACGGGATGTGGCACATTGAAATTCAATCCATAAAATTTGATTGTGGTAAGATTATCCACTAATCTGCGTGGAACGACTAAGGCATAATTGCGTTCACCCAGTACAGTTTCTATCCAAAATCCAAATTGACGAATACTTTGGCGTAGAAAAACTGGGGACCAAGTATAAAAATTTTGTTCCAACTTAGGCAACCCGCGTTGCCATGGTTGATAAATAATCTTATTGGCTACCCGACGGACATGGCGCAAAATCCGATCAAATCTAGGATATTTGATCAAAAAAGAAATCCAGACATGGTCGCCGCGCTCGCGGTAAAAAGCTAAACCAACCTTGGGTTTGCCGAGACCACTTAAATAGAGCGAGGAATCCGTAACATCTACTCGATAACCCAAGGCGAAAAATTGATCAACGAGCGCCAACACTTTGGGAGCGTCTGTAATAGGAAAAGATAAATCTATATCATCATCCCAACCAATAAACCGGCCTTCGCGAATCGCTCCTAAAAGAGTACCCATATCTAACCAATACTTAACTCCAGCAACATCTAAGATATCTCTTAATCGAGATAGATCGGCACTCCACTGATAATCCTTGTCTGTTAATTTTAAACCTGTTTGCACTATTGACACCGATCCAGTCGGCACAGTTAAATCTGCTAACCAAACCAACAATTCAGCAGTAGTTGGAACTACTGGAGAATTGGATAACCTATTAACCGGTAAATCTGCCACAATAACAGATAGGTCATCTTGTGAAATACCTAATTCGATAAGGGTAGTTTTGAGACCAATATTTTGGATAAATAATTTAGTGACATCTACAGCTTCATTGGCATTGTTAGACCCAAGTGCTTCAAGTAGTGGCTTACTTCTTTCTTCTAAAACCGGGATTATTTTCTTTAACATTAATGGTAGGGTTACAACCACAGCTTGACCATGAGGAACATTGAATTTGCTGGTTAATTTATAAGAAATGGTATGACAAATTGTAGTTTTAGTATTAGAAAATGCTAAGCCAGCTAACAACGCCCCCCACATAACCTGATCGCGTAATTCTGGAGTTGAATGATTAATTGTATTGGGTAGATTGTTGAATAAAATCTTAATTGCTTCTAAGGCATATCTGTCAGAAGTTGGATTATTATTTACATTCCAGTAAGCTTCTACTGCTTGAGTAAATGCATCTGCTCCAGTAAGAGCCGTTTCGTTTTTGGGAAGATTATCAGTAAGAGCTGGGTCAACTACTACAAAATCAGCAAACATTTCTGGCTTGTGTAAAGAATGTTTTTTACCGTCCTCGCCCCAAATAACTGCCCAAGGTGTAACCTCGCTACCCGTTCCAGCATTAGTCGGTACACCAACCCACGAAATTCCGAGTTGATTTGCTGATTTTCCTTCTAAATAATCTTCGATATCGCCTTCGGTGTGAGCTAAATAAGCAACCGATTTAACGCTATCCAAAATTGTCCCCCCCCCAACACCCACAATTACATCAAAATTGGCAGCGCGCACTAACTGTAATAATGGATTGATTTGTTCGGGAGTAGATTTATTGATTACTCCCCTATATACTACAGCTCGCGACCTATCTTGAATATTAGAAATAACGTTTTTAAATTCTGGGTCTAACTTTAGATGATTACCAACTACTACTAAAATATTTTTATATTTATTGGTTAAAAAATCTGGTAGCTGCTTAAATACTCCCCGACCAAAATAAACTTTTACCGGCAATTGGTAAGTTTCGGTTATCTGTGATTCAATTACTTTAATATCAGTTGTTAGAGTGATGGCCATAGTTCGAATTATAAAAATTTATTGTAAAAAATTAATAAACGCTTGTTTGTTTTCTTGGGGGGTGATCGTCGGCCGACCCAGATCATCTCTGTGCCCCACGGCCACCCGTACTTCCAAAAAAGCAGGACCCGTAGCTTTTTTTAAAATCTGTAATTGATCTTGCAAAGACTTGGTATTGTCAGCCAATAAAATAGTTGAATACCCGCACGCTTGGGCTATAGCCAATAAATCAATGCTTTGTCCTGCCGTTGGTTGGCCACCCACCGATTCGTGGGCACCATTGTTAATCACAATATGCTTAAAATTGGCTGGTTTTTGTGTACCGATAATAGCCATGGCACCCATATGCATAATGGCCGCTCCGTCCCCATCCAGACAATACACTTGCCGGTCGGGTTTATGTAAAGCAATTCCTAAAGCAATTTGAGAAGCATGCCCCATTGATCCTACTGTAAGAAAATCTCGTTGGTGACCTTGGCCTAAACTTGCCCTGTATTCGAATAATTCCCGCGAAGTCATACCAGTGGTAGATACCACAATGTCGGTTGCATCCAAATTATCAATAATGTTAGCCACCGCCCTTTCTCGCAATAAATTACTCAAGGAAGTTCTAGTATCGGTAGCACTATACTTAGCAAATGTGTCTTTGCGTACAACCAGAGCGTAGGGTGACCGTTGTTCTGCCAAATGTTTCATTGCCACATCCAATATTGGTTTTATGGAAGCTTCGGTGTCGGATAATATAGCGTAAGGAATCCCTAACACATCCAATTGTTGTAGGGTAATCTTACCCTGCTTAGCATGCTGGGGCTCATCGTGAACACCCGGCTCTCCTCGCCAACCAATCATTAATAGCATCGGGATACCATACACAGATGAGTCTACTAATGAAGTCAGTGGGTTGACTGCATTACCTAATCCGGAATTTTGCATATAAACCAGTGGAATTTTTTGGGTAGCCAAATAATATCCGGCGGCTAAAGCAATTGCCCCGCCTTCATTGGCAGTAATAATATGCCGGTTAGGGGAAACGGTATCAGTAATATAACTACAAAAATATTTAAGCGTAGAATCGGGTACGCCTACAAAAAATTCTATCCCCCGATCTTGTAAGTCCCGATAAAATGTTTGGCTATTTAACGACATGGTCTGATATGGGAATGTTGTTTGATTCTTTATAGATTGCGTCTGGCTGGGGAATGAGCTTAATAATCTCTTTGATCGGCATACAATATTCATTCGCCTCAAAGGCCCTTTGGTATTTGAGAATGGATTCAGCAGTTTTTACCATAGCTGGGTAGGCACTTCTTAACATCTGGTTGGCATAAATGACTATATTAACCCCCGCATCCACCAGCTCGTTTTCGGTAATTGTATTGTAAGAAGACGGCACCACTACCAAAGGAACTTTTCTTTCGAATTGAGCATAAGCATGACAAAATTCTATCACTTCTTTTGGATCTTCGTTTTTACTATGGATCATAATGCCATCGGCTCCCGCCATAATATATGCCCGAGCACGCATTAGGGCATCCTCTAAACCAATACCCAAAATCAGGCTTTCAACCCGGGCAATAATCATAAAACTATCTGTCACCTGCGCCGCTTTACCTGCCCGAATTTTATCACAGAAATTTTCTACATTATCTTGGGTTTGTTTAACTTCTGTACCAAACAATGAATTACGTTTGGGACCAACCTTATCTTCCACGATCACCGCCGAAACCCCCAACCGCTCTAAGGTGCGTATGGTAAAAACAAAATGTTCGGCCAAGCCACCATTATCCACATCCACAATCATTGGCTTGGACCCAATTTCAAAAATCTCACTAATAGTTTGGGCCATTGAAGTAATATCCATATATTGAATATCTGGCTTACCCTTGGAAGTTGAATGGGTTAAACTGCTTAACCAAGTGCCATCGAATTCGCGACCCTGCCCTTCGGCATCGACAATCTTAATCTTTTCGGCAATCAGTCCAGTAAGACCGTTATGTGCTTCCAGTATTCGTACGATCGGCTTGGAATAAATTAACCGGCGCAAAAGTCCCCGGCGTTCATCGGGAGTAACCCCGCGTGAGCTGATGGCAGAAACCAAAACAGTGGAAGATATCCCCTCGGTATATTTGGGTTCGATTAGTTCGCCACCCCACTGAGCTAGTGTTTCAATCACCCGCTGACGCACTTTACTTTGCACTCCTGTTGTCCAATCATCCCCGTGTACCACATAATCTGGTTTTAAGGCCATTAGATTGGGAACATAATCCAGAGTTTCTTGTGGTAAAACGACTTTTACACCAACAATATTTTCGATTACTCTTTTGCGCTGTTCGTAAGTCAACATCGGTAAGCGCTTATAGCTGGCGATGGCTTTGTCTGTCAGTAAACCAATAGTAACATCGCCCAACTCACGCGCTGTATTGATAATATTCATATGCCCTTCGTGCAGTAAATCAGCTGCCATCCCTACATATACCTTCTTGGCCATACACACTCCTTTGGTTCAACTTTGTTAATTTTGCTCAAATTCAGCTTATCACCTTGTAGCCAAGTCGTCTACTGGAGTAATTAGCTCTGGGAGATGATTAATTTTATTTTTTAGTGGATTTATGAACGGCTCATATGTGTGCGCCGTTCATAAAAAACCATCTAAAGACAGGAGCGTTGCTGTTGTCTGGTACATCTCTGAGGACAATTAATGAATCGTTTTCTGGATTGCCTCCCCAGAAATGCATATTTGCTCATTTTAATTATCAGTCGAAGAAACTACTTGAGTAATAGAGGAGGTTACCACAGGTGGCCGCCAAGTCTTGATAATCTTATTCTTAATGCTAGTAGAACTTTGTGTAGAATAATAAGAAGTTATTACAACTTGACCACCATAACTTTCAACAAACTGGTTGGCTGGTTGTTCGGGGTGGCTGTCGCTTTCCATTAAAACATCTGGTTTAATACGCCTTACATTATCTAAAGGTGAATAAGTGGTCTGGGGGATAGCCTCATCTACCATTCTCAAAGACCTAATTAATTCCATCCTTTCAGAGAAAGAAATAATTGGTAATGGTTTCTTTTCTGTGGTCGCCTCGTCAGTCAATACTCCGACAATCAAGTAGCCACCTTGTTTTTTAGCATTCTGCAAATGTCGAATATGCCCGATGTGAATTATATCTCCCACCACGTAGGCATAAACTACTTTCCTTTTAGTTGTAGGCTCAACCGGGTGATCCATAAAAACTGGCTGGTTAATAATCCGCTACCAGTCAATTATATATCCGACCATCAGGACATTCAAGCCGATAATTTAGACGGCGGGATCACCTTCTATAGAAGTAACTGGTGCAGGACAAACTGGTTTGTAATTCCACATGCAAGCTATTAAGGCGGCAGCTACCACCGCTCCAGCGACCCAGAAGTCAAAAGCAGAATTCCAACCAAAACGATCTAATAAATACCCCGTCCCCACACCGGTAAGAGCCGCGCCGATGTAACCCCAGCCATCAATGAAACCGGTAGCTGAAGCGGCCATTTCCTTAGTGCCTAAATCCATAGGCAAAGCGGCCACCATTAAGACATGGGGGCCATAGGTAGCAAAACCAATGACGGCTAAGTTAATCAGGCCGGCCCACCACAACTCCGCTGGCCAATGCGGGAAGATTAAAATCGCCGCCACTAAAATCACCAGCAGGATTACTGACACGGGTGCTCGCCGACTTTGGCAAAACCGATCCGACAGCCATCCCGCGCTCAACGCTCCGATAGACCCAGCCAAAGGAAAGATAATTGATTTGTAAGCCGCTGTGGCGATATGCGCTTTTTGCACTTCAAAAAAGTAGGTCGGAGCCCAGTCCAAGAAACCATATCTAACTATATTCAAGCCGAATAGGCTAAGAGCAACTAACCAAATATATCGACTGGTCAGCACATACCTAAGAGTAGATCGGAAACCGGTAGCAGGGGTGGCGATCTCGACTGGTTTTAAGCCGACATCCTCTGCCTTTTCCTGCACCCGCCATAACCAATGGATGGATAAAAGAACCATGATGCCGACTGGGGCCCAAAAGGCCCAGCGCCACCCTAAAGCGCCCACCACTACTCCCGCCAATGCCAAACTCAACACATTGCCAATTTGGTAGGAGGTTCCTAAAATGCCGGCGGCTCGGCCTCGATCTTGGCTGGGAAACCAGTTAGCTACTAATTTAACTGTCGGAGCCCAACCCATAGATTGGAAAAAACCGTTGAGTGCCCACAACAATATCATTCCTGCTAAAAAATTACCTGTGAAACCAAAAATTACATTAATAATGGCTGTACCTAAAAGACCAACTGCCACTAATTTCTTGGATCCGAATTTATCTCCCATCTGACCGTTAATAAATTGACCTGCCGCATAAGCAAAGAATAAGGCGCTTAAAACTGCGCCCATCACGGTTTTGGAAATGCCGAATTCTTGGATCATACCTGGAATGGCCACCGATATATTAACGCGGGTCAAATAAAATCCGGCATAAGTAATCCAGGAAGTAAACAAAATCCTTTTCTGCCAGTCCTTTAACGCAAGCATATTGATATAGAATTTTAAAAAATAATGAGTTTATTGTACCAAACTATTATATTATTCTAAAACCTGCCGTAGCACAAAAACCGCCCAGAGAAGGGCGGCAATTAGATTAGCACAATACGCAGAGGCGTAAAGTATATTAATCAACCTTGATCTGATCCGTGGCAATCAGATGTTGAAGGTTCAGTACTGAGAGAATCGAAGATGTATCCTCGATATCAGTCCCGACCAAGTTATTAAGTGTTTGAAAGCAGTAACCTACTGCTTCATCAAGAGGCACCCAGATTAACTCCATCTTGGGTACCACTCCCGGATCCACCTCCCACTTGATCGCATAAGTAAAGGCAATAGGAGTACGAATTCCTCCATGGCCGGGATCGGATACATATCCAAACACTCCATCGCCACAAAGGTACAGATCTTCAACTTTGATTCGAAGGCCCACATAGCGATGAACCATCTCCACGAAAGATTGCAGATCGCCTGTGGACCCATCATGGAAGTAGCCACCGCAAGCTTTCGTTACCATCACTCCCGGATTATCCCCCACGGCCGGACGTTCCCGTCGAACCAGCCCAATTACAATTTCCCCACTCTCATCGCGGCGCAAGAAAATGATATTTGCAGCCGGTCGTGTGTGCAGCACAGGCGTAATATTGCCAGTTTCTATTTCCTCGGCAAGATCTAGCACAACATAGGCTGTACTGACATAAAGAAGTCGTCCATACTCATCATTCTTGGCATCGATCCCTATTTTGTCGCTGACAGGCAACATTTTGGGATGGATTGGTAACTGAAGATTGGTTACTAGAAAACCATCGCCTTCTTTGCTCCATGGCATAATTGCATATGCCTCCTTTTGTCAAAGATGTTTTGGAAAGCTTATTATAGGTAAATTAACACCTGCGTCAAGGGTAAGATTCCAAAATACCATATCGTCATGCTGAATTAATTTCAGCATCTCTGCGTTAAGATTCCTAAATTAATCTATGGTATCGGCGATAGAGAGATCCTGAATCCGAACTTGGCCTTCGGTCAGTCGGTCCAGGATGACGGGCTACAAAGTAGCCCCTCGACAAGCTCGGGGAATAAACTCCCACCTCCCCTTGCCCCTCCTCGGTAAGGAGGGGAATTATAATTCAGTGATCATTTCGTCGATGGATGGAATTTGTAATTGTTGATTCATATTTTTGATAGTGCGCAGACGACGATCAATGGCAATTGGTGCGGCCATAGGATTGATTTTACAATGCAAATTAAAACGCTGATTTAATTTCACTAATAAATCGTGTTTGGTAATATCATCAGAAAAAATATGATAGATGCCCAGCTCAACACTAATTTCATGATGAATAATTTTTTGGCAAACTTTACCCAATTCAATTGAAGTAATCCCGTTCCACCAATGATTTGTGTAGCCATTAATTTCTTTGCCGCTTTGATTAATTAACCAGGCCAGCAGGCCTCTGCCGCCCATTAATTCCGGCCCGATGGTCGAACATCGGAGCACAATGGCCTTTGAGGGCTCTCCAAGGGCTTTAGTAATGCCATAAATGTCTGGCGGGAGCTTGGGAGCGGCTTCATCGTAAGGAGCGCCGACAGAGCCGTTAAACACGCAGTCGGTGGTGATGTGGACCAGCTTTTGGCCCAACTCTGTAGCTAAAATTTGCGGGAAAGCACTATTTACAAAAAACGCCAGTCCGGGATCACTATCGCAATATGGTTTGATGATGCCTAAAGCATTGATCACAAAATCATAAGTTTTTAATTCGGTTAACAATGCCTGTAAAGTTGGGCAATGCAATTCCCCGGCGAAGCCCTTAACATATTCTCCGTAGGCCGGCAATAAATCTAACTGGTATTTGGAGCAGGTATCCACTCCACCGTATTTTTGGTGCAACAAATTTAATTTGTCGGCATTACGGTATACCAATAATAATTCGCAGTTGTCTTTTAAACAAAAGTAAATTGAGTTGCCGATCATTCCAGTAACTCCCAGAATCGCGACTTTTGGTCGAACACCAAACATTATAGGAATTTTGATGATATACTCCCTCCTCCCCTAACCCCTCCTCTGGCAGGAGGGGATGGCAGAACTGTAGCTTCTCCCCTGACCGAGGGGAGATTGAGAGGGGAGCTGTATAAATTTATAAAAGATATACTTACATTTTTAATTAGACAAAGGGACTTTATTATACTCCCTCCCCACCTAACCTCCCCTCTGGCAGGGGAGGAATTTAGGTTGTGCTCTTCTCTGACAGAAAGAAAATCCAAGGTGTATTCACCTCGGGCAGGAAGGGGACTATTGGTGAGGGATGGGTTGGGTGGGCGTGGACATAGTCAAAGTTTCGGTAGCTTGCGGTACGCCTAGAACTTTAGCCGCCAATTGCTGGATCTCGCCTACCGCCAGTAATCTTTCTTTGTCGGAAGTATAGGCCTCTTGGTATTCCGACCTGACTAAATCTTTACCGATTACCGCATAACCATTATCAATTTCGGTCAGACGGGTGAATTCTTCGGACGAAATTAGAGCTTCATGCAGTTTTTCCCCCCGCATTTTACCAATCACTTTTATGTTATTAGAAAAAGCGGCGGCAATATCTCCTAACCGAGCCGCGGGAGATCTTTTAATAAACACATCACCGCGCATGGGGCTATTCAGCGCCCGCAAAATTAATTCCACTGCTTCATCAATCGTCAAAATAAACCGCGTCATATTAGGATCAGTTACTGTTAATGTCTCGCCTTTTTGGGATTGCTGATAGAACAGGGGAATGACACTTCCCCGACTGCCAAAAACATTGCCATAGCGAGCGCAGTTATAACCATAAGAAATAAAAATCTTTTCTTGCAGGGCCTTGGTCATGCCATAAGCGTTGACTGGATCGACACCCTTGTCGCTCCCAATGGTCATCGCTTTGGTAATGCCATGATAAAATGCGGCCCGTGCCACATTTTCTGTACCTAAAACATTGGTTTTAATGGCTTCGATCGGGTTCTCTTCGCAGACTTCGATCCGTTTCATAGCAGCAGCATGAATCACTATGTCGGCACCTGTCATTGCCTGATGCAAGGCATCATAATCTCGAATGTCGCCAATTTTATAAGTCACATTGGGATATTGACGCTGAAGTTGGGCCTGTTTCAATTCATCGCGGGAATAGCCAACAATCTCCCACTCATTATGGAAGCGCTGGAGCAATTCCTTACCTAGCGTGCCGGTAATGCCTGTAATAAATACTTTCATGTTTGGTTATTTTACTCCGTCATTCTGGTAAGCTGACGACGCTTACCTTTCGTCGTCATTCTGGCTTCGTCCAGAATCTTATATCTAGGCGCATCCAGCCTGCCCGCCTGCCCGTACCGGGCTTTGACGGCTAGGGGCCAGGGAATCTTATAGATTTATTATACGATCCTGGACAAGCCAGGATGACGGGGGCAGATCCTGAATCAAGTTCAGGATGACGACATAAGGTAAACTCTTAATATAATTTCATTTTGTAAGACATGATGAATTTTACCATTCTATCTGAAGGGCTACCTTCATTATCATATGGGTTTAGCCAATTGGTGGGAATAGTCAGCATAGTGTGCACAGCCCGTAAAATATCCTCGGCGCTATTTACCCCACTCAAGATGGTAGCACCTTCTTCTAATACTTCCGGCCGCTCCATTGCTGTACGAATTACCACCGAAGGCACACACATTACGGCCCCTTCTTGCGGCACCGTGCCACTATCACTAATTAAACAACGAGCATTTGTCTCGAGAGTCAAAAAATCCATAAAACCCATGGCTTCCATAATCTTAACATTAGACGGGAGCTGGATGCCAAATTCTTGCACTTTTACTAAAGTGCGGGGATGCAAACTCCAGATTACGGGTTGATTATACTCCCCCGCTACCAAGGCCAAACCATTAGCAATATTTTTTAGGGCCATTTCATCTTCCACATTCTCTTCACGATGTGTAGTAGCTAGGAAATACTCACCCTTGGTAACATTCAGTTTTTCTAAAGCATTAGTGTTGGCATGGGGCAAATAATAATTTAGAACTTCAATGTAAGGATCGCCGGTAACAAAAATTTTACTGGGGTTGATCCCTTCGCGTACTAGATTTTCTCTGGGATAAAACCGATAAGGGAATAACCAAGTACTGATGTGGTCGATCATCCGGCGATTTTGTTCTTCGGGCACTCGCCGATCAAACGAACGATTGCCCGCCTCCATATGCAAAATGGGGATACCTAGCCGTGCCGCCATAATACTAGACAATGCGCTATTGGTATCGCCGAGAATTAGAAATACATCCGGTTTTTCCTTTTTTAAGACTTCTTCGGAGCGAATAATCACATTGGCGATCTGGCCGCCCAGGGTATCGGCTTTCACATCTAAATAATAATCAGGCTCCCGCAACCCCAATTCCTCAAAAAAGACATCCTTCATATTGGGAGCAAAATTCTGACCCGTATGCACCAAAATATGCTCGACATCGGGCAGAGCATCGAGCTTTTTAATGACCAGACTTAATTTGATAATCTCTGGCCGAGTCCCAATCACAGTTAAAACTTTGAGTTTTTTCATGGTTAGCAACGGATAATGATAAGAGATTAGTATATATCTGGTTATACCAGAAAGCAAGACCTTATTAACTAAGCCTTATTTTATCAGAAATTAGCCCTGGGACTACCTTTTAATTTTATAGAGTATGCCTTGGACAGGAATACCTTCTGTCAGCAAGGGGCTATCTACCCCCGCTAATCCCAAACCAAAAGCTAAATCTTTCCGCCGACTTAAGTCTGTGTACACATCAAAAACTATTGGTTGACCATTAACCACAGTAAATGGCTTGGACAATACTACTATTTGTTGAATGAGGCCATATTCATAAGTCCAACTCTCACCTATACCAACCGTCTCGGATCCTCTAATTATAGATAGGGGCAAGATATTCAATTGCCGAAATATTTTACTCTTAATCCCGCCCAAAACATTAAACTTCAAGGCCGATATAGCTACTGGCTCCGGACTATCCGTGGTCAATTGAAACTGCACCACTTTTTGATTTTCTGCCAACTGCGATAAAGCTGCTGGTTGATCATCAGTCAGTGCCGCTGTCAAAATATAGTTAGAAACAGTGGCAGCTTTTAGTTTCGGTCCCATCCATTGCACTCCTAAAAATCCAGCTATGACTAACACTAAAACTATCGCTACGATTTGGTGGATACTGAATTTAGCTAACCAAGGTTGAGTTTTTTTCATCAACTTCATCGTATCATTTTTTGGCTACAATGTCTGGCCGATACTCTGCAAAAATTGTTTAGTGGCTTCTAATTTGCTGGGATCTAATTTAACAACCATTAGTGCTTGTTCTCTGGCTTTGTTGTACTCCCCTAATTCCTTGTAGATAGCAGCCAAATTCAGCTTTTCCTTGACATCTTGAGGTGACAGCTTCACAATTTTTTCCTGATAATATCCTGCCATTTGCCATTGTTTGATACTGACTAAGTAAGCAGTGATTAAGCGCAATATATCCTGATCACCCTCATAAAAAGACATTTTTTTATCAATGGTGATTTGCAAATCATTGATGATGTGCTGGCGGTCAGAGCTTTTTAGCTTGATATCGGCCAGCGCCCGCCAGAAGGTGAATGATTTCGGCAATACTTTAAATCGGTCGGACAGCTGATTTAACACTTGTCTGGCTTCCGAATATTTGCCCATTCCCATCAATGACCTGGCCCAATTAAGATAAATATATTCATGATTTGGAAATTCTTTGACTAATTTGTTAAAAGCCTCTTCTGCCTTCGGGACATATATCGGATTATAATATGATAGTATCGTGTAAAGAATTGGATACTCCATAAACACAGCTATGCGATCTGGTTCTTGCTTCTGGATATTGGTAGCTACTCGGAGACCATCTTCTGCCATACTATTGGCCCAGTTAGGTTTTTCATCAGCTAACAAAAGAGCGTATTTACGAGCAAAACTAGGATAATTAGTCAAAAAAGACCAGCGGTAAGGATTGACTGTCTCTTGAGCTTTGGCGAAAGCTTTGGCCGCCGTCTGGTAATCAGATTTTCCATAAGCAGAGTTGGCTATCTTTATATAATTACCAGTACGAAATGCCGGAGCTAAATATTTCCCATCTAAAAAGATTAGACTGATTAGCAAAACCCCTATGATAATGCGCCAGAACCAGAATGACTGCACCTGATTAAGTTGCAATAATTCTGGTGTCAATATGGCAATGATGCCAGTTAACAACACACCACTATAAATAGCCGTGGTAACTGTATCAAAAGCTGTCATATTAGCTAATAAATAAGCGATGACAATGACTAACAATGACCACCCCAATAAAGCTTGGTTGTGGTTACCTTGTTGCACCTGTTTTCTGAAATAGTACCACAGACCCCAGCCGACATAGCCAAACACTAAACCAGCAGCCAGTAAGCCCAGCCAGCCATTAGCCAATAATTGATCTAAGAAAAAATTATGCGCCCGATCTACAATAGTTTCGCCAAAACCCAGATTGGCCAAACCAGGTTGATAAAAATGCGTAAAAGCATACCAGGTATTTTCGTTGCCAAATCCTAGGAAAGGCCGATCTTGGATAGCCAGCCAGGCAGTCCGCCAAGTGATTAACCTAGCCTGGAAAGATGAGTTATATAGATCGAATATTCTAATCAGGTTAGCTTGGGGAATCAGCCAACCGATTAAACCCACTAAAACTACCCCACCAATACCGCCACTTATCACCCACTTCCATTGCCAACGAAAATGCTGGCGGTAGATATACCACCCACCAATTAACCACATTAATCCTGCTATAACTAGTCCTAGTAATGGCCCCCGCGATGCAGTCAAAAACATGGCAATCAATTGTAGTGCTAAACTAATTAAATATAAAATGCGGATTTTTCTAGAAGTAGTCAACGCAAAATATAGGGTTAGAAGAATGGTAAACAACAGTAGTTGCCCCAAAAAAATCGGATTACCCATCAAGGCAGCCACCCGTTCGCCCGAAGAAATAATATAAATACCGGGGATTTTTAATGTTTGCAAAATAGCATAAAAAGCAGAAATACCACCCACCCAGCTCATTATCGAAAATATTTTTAACCATTGTTCTTTATGATTAACTGCCAATAATAGTAGCCATCCCATCAGCCATAAGCCTATATAAAAAAACATCCCAGTTGATCGGCTGACTGTCCCCCACCAACTCCGAAAAGGATTAACTCCAACACTAGCTGAAATTATTGCGACAACCAACCACACCAAAGCAAGCCAAAAAATTGGCTGCCGCCACCATGCATAATTAAGCTGCCACACCCGGACAGCTAATAAACATAGGGCTAATCCCACTAACACGAACATAAAAAAGATGTATCTGCCAAAACTGAATGGTTGATGTACTGTCGGCAACACAACCAGCGGCATCAATAAAATCAACCAAATAAATAGATCAACCCAACAATTCGCATCAGAGAGCTTAATTAATTTTAAAAATGATTGGATGATTGTCTTGTCCTTATTCATTTTTCAGATCGTAATGTTTCCAATTTCTCCTTATATTCTGTCAATTTGGCTTGATCGTTTATCTTGGCATAATAACTAATCAAATCTTCTAAAATAGTGACCGATTTAGATAATAATTTATAACCTTGCAGTAGAACTGGTTCACTTTTAGCCAATGGAGCAGAATCTCTATCTCTCTCTGACCATGAATAATACAAATTAAAGACATTGCGATAACCCTGTTCAAATTTAGGATTAATATCTAAAGCTTGTAAGTAAGCTGTTTCAGCCAGACCGTATTGATTTCTATCCCGATAGATATTAGCTAAACCATTCCAGGCAAACCAATCGCGCGGTTGCCTTTTGGTAATGGCTTCGTAGGCAGCCTGGGCTTTATCAATTTCCCCAGCAGCATAATATTCCGTTGCCTTGGCGTCGGCTTGAGACACTCGGTAACCGCTCACTACTACTGTCTGAGAACTTATATACCACCCGATAATTCCCCCGATTAAGATAAGCACAGCTAAAATACTCCACCAAAATCTGCGAAGAAAATCTTTCCATAAATCTGCAAACATAGTTTTTATCACCTTAATTAATAATAACTACCCCATTATTATAGTATATTTTGTT
>DQGN01000017.1:0-5825 GCA_003524745.1 Patescibacteria group bacterium | reverse complement strand
ATGAATTCAGGATGACTGATAAAGCTCGGGATGACAGGGTTAAGCTGTTTTCCCAGTTTCTCAAAGGGACCCCCGTCGGGGTCCCTTTGATTGAACTTCCTAAGTTAGAACTTAGCGAAGTCGACTAATGGTTTACTCATTTAGAGAGTATAACCATAGCCGCCTGGCGTGTTCTTAGTCAGATAACCATTGGTCCAGTCAAGTGAACTAGTTTCAGTCACACCATCATCATCAAATGTAGGTAAGTGAGCCAAAACTGACTTGTCTGACCAGAGGAACTTAGTCTGTTCAGTGGTGGTCATAGTTGCATCGCCGTATTGAGTTCCAGCGGCATTCTGCAAAATGACAACCTGTTGCACACCAGTGCCAGTGTCCACATCGCTGAGGTAGTTATAATCAGCCGTGACTACCGCGCTATCATTCAACAAGGTCGTGGTGAAGGCATCCGTGGTGGTGAAACCAGTTCCCGCTACTGCCTTTAAGGTGTAGCTAACTGTTTGACCGGCTTCGATGACCTGTTCGCCAGTTGCATCTGTGGCCGGAGTGTTAGCAAAGGTTACTTGGATCCAAACTGAAGTGTTATTTTCGACATCATTGGTGTCATCTGTCTCTACAGTAAGAGGCGTAGCAATATGAGTCGCTCCACCATCATTGGAAATCCGAGTAATCTGGGCAGTGCTGGTGATATCAGAAGCTCCTCTCCAGAAAGTAAATCCACCCAAGTCCGCGGCCGAAGCTGTAGTCGTGCTAGCATCAGTAATAAAGACAGAGAAAGTAAATCTCTTTACTGCTACTGCACCAGCTGCATCGGCTGTGACATCAAATTTGTATAAATCTAATGTAGAACCTGGGGCAATTGTGCCTGTACCAGAATTTTTAGCGGTGATAGTCGGGATAGAATTGTAGAGATACATATTGTTAGCATTCCGATCAGTTGTACCAGTAGTATCACCATCTATAGCCGTTCCGGAATTTTCAAAGGTACCGGCAACTTCGGCGGTAGCATCCATATCCAGACCTAAGGTTATGGTATCAGCGTAAGTACCGCCTAAGCCGGGGCCAATTCTCTTAGCTATAGCAGAACCAGTCACGGTCGCGGTGCCATTCTTCGGGACATACATTTCTAAGCCATCAAAGACAACCGCTGCACTACTTGGGGAAACTTCGGCTGTCTTAGTCCCACTACTCTTAGTTGGGTAGCTAATCTTTAATTTATCGATAGACTCCCAACCAGTCAGATCAAAAGTAAGTTTGGTGAGATTAATCGGCTCATCAGTAGCAGTTACCTTGAATGCACCCAAGCTGGCATAAGCAGCTCCTCCCGCAATTATTAGAGCGGAATCTGGGTTACTATCTGCTATCGCAGTAGTCAGAGAGCCTGCGGCTGCCACTGTCAAAGTGGCATTAATGCCAAGGCCGGCAGCAGTTTCAGCGACGGCGGAACCAGTATCTTTACCATTGACTGTTGCACAGGTGCCATTGGTGGTCTCAAAGATATGAGTACCATCTGCTGTAGCACCAGCAGTCAAATCAGCTACCAAAGCCACTCTTGTGCTTGTGCCCTTAACAATGGTTAATACCGTGGTTAAGGTAAAGTCTTGGGTATCGGAAGCGGCCACATTACCGACCGGGGTTTCCGTGTTAGAAATTTTAGTTTCAAAGACATCGCCACGAGGACTGGTGGCAGTAGTCAAATCAGCCCATAATTCCATATTGGCCCAATCATCAAATTCAGCAGTGGTGGCATCCATCGTATCAGTAATGGTAAAGGCAGTCACTATTACATCTTCGCCTGAAGCTATGGCATTGAAGGCATAAGTGCCCACTACCATATCTTGAGCATTGATAATGACGCTACCAGTAGCTGGCACACCTAAGGTTTCAACGACCAATGCACCGGCTTTAATGGTTTGGGTATTACCAGTAACGGAATAACTACCACCTGCAGAAATCGTATTATTGGTAATGATTCCTTTGGCAGTAATATCAGCGGCTTTGTCGATTATAGCGTTAACGGTATCTGCATCGACCCAATCCGTAGTATTAATCCGGACTTTGAAACCAATTTTAGTAACACCAACTGGCAAAGAAACTGTGCTGGTAAAGGCAAACTTAGCGTCAGTAGCCGCGGTAAGATCGGTAGTAGTAGAACCACCATCTTCATCAGCTCCGTCCACTGGACCAGCTAAGGTATTGCCAGTTGCCATATCTACTAAGCGACCATTCGTCATGTCGCCAAAAGCAGCTGCTCCCCCGTCATTGATGTTGCTATAGATCGTAATAGCCGAGATGTTTTCTGGCTCGCCCTTTACATCAAAGTCAAAGACAGTCAAAAGCTGACCATCAGCAATGGCAATATTGCCAGTAGCTGGGGTTGACCCGCTCTTGGAAATAGTTAAGGCGCCAGAATTAATGGTTTGGACATTTGCTCCTTGACCATTGTTGGTGTTGGTCCAGTTGGAATCGCCACTAGTAGGAGTGATATAGAAACCATAAGTGGTGCCTTTGGCAAACACTAATGTATCACTGCCATCTAACAAGTCGGCATTAACTGTCAAGCTAACACCATCTACGATATCTAACCGGATCTTAAGACGAATCATGTCTCCCTTGCCTAGTGAAAGATTCACCGGCCAAGAGGCTTTCCCATCGCCAGTCCAACTGGTTTGAGTGCCCAACGAGACATTATGGGTCACATCCCACAATTCAATGTTATTAGTATCTGATACATCAGAAGTACCAGCTTTAATAACAGTAATGCGATCAATCACAATCGGTTCTGTTGAGCCAGCTGTGATAGTGAATGGGTTGAGATCAACATCCTTGTCTCCCACATCAGGAGTGCCATCAGGAATTGCCCAATCTTCCGCTACAGTTACTGTACCAATCGTTACCTGTACACAAGTCATGGCATTGCCCCAGAAGGGAGCACCGGTGACTGATGTGGCATTAGATTTGATATCAGTATTGTCAGCAATACCCAATTTGATCGTTATCCCAGCAGTGGTGCTGTTCACAATACCAGCCCGGATATAGAAAGTTTGACTGCCAGTTAAGGCATAAGCAGGAGTGATAAAAATCTGGGCTTTGTGATTGGCATTAAATCCACCCGCAGTACCACCAATCTGGACGCCATCAGCATTCAAAATCTTGACATTCTCCACTTGTGAATCAGTGGAAAGACCATCTCTGGTCACAAAGATTTCGGTAATGCTAACAGTCGCGCCAGCGGCGGCAGTCATGGTGAATTTAGTGAAGTTGGCGTTGCCGGCATCAGCAATGCTGGCTGAAGCTGGGGTATCACCAGCTAATGCGATCGAGAGACCGCCAGTCGCTGGGGTAACAGTGCCGCTCCCCACAATTACTCTCCAGAAAATGTCTGAAGAGGGCAGCAAGGTCCCGGCTGCATTAACTTGGCGTGCCCAAGCATCGAACTCACGCAGGATGCCGACAGGCAAGTCATAAGTACCATCCGCAGTACCAGCCTTAACCTTCAAATTGAAACTAAATGTCAGGCTTTCGCCGACATTTACGGCCACGCCGTCATAAACGGCTAACCGGTTGGCTGCACCATCAGGATTGGCTAAGAAACTGGATGAGTCAATCCAAGGTAGAATTGCATCATTCTTAACGCCTAAACGCAATTCGTGTGCCCCTTGATAAGGAGAAGCTTCGGGTAAAAGCGTGCTTTTGCCGTAAAGCACCAAGGCAGCAGGATCGATCTGACGGTTTTTGACCGTCAAAGTCATAGCCACAGTGTCGCCCGCATTGGCGTTGACAGTTGTGGCATCCCCAACTACAGCCCCGTTTTGGCTGACCCATTGATACCGGACTGGACTGGGGAAGAACTGAATCGCAGCCGCGTTGGAAGGCAGCATAAAGGCAACCGCCAATGATGCCGTCATAATCCAAGCGAGCGAGCGAGTCATTTTTTTAAAAGCATTATTCATATTCTGTATTTGCTTTCTTGATTTATGTATATAAGTTCTCTTTTGTATTTTTGAATTTACTCCCCCAATTAGGCTCCAGTGCTCATATGAAGCACTCAAACCTCTCTTTTAAGGAGGTTCCTTTTCATCTCGAGCTAACGCGAAAATTTTATACGTTGTGTGCTCTCGGCCCTTAAGATGTAAAGTCGGTTAAATTGTTAAGTGATAATGGTAACCCCTCGACTTGGCTCGGGGAATATTGACTTGTGTATCCGCATATTATTTGCCGAGTGAAATCGAGGCATTACCTTATAGTTATTGCCCTTGATCTAATAGTCCAGCAGGATTATCCATGGAAAGAGTTGGAGGCAAGGTTTCTCCGATTAATCCGCCATCGGCGTAAATCTGGTAAACTGCTATTTCTCCATTACTGACATTACCAGTTATGCCTACATTCGAATTGCCTATGTATAGTTGCAAACTAATTGGAGAATTCGTTACAAAATAATATTTGTTGCCGACAAAGATAACTATCTGCCCGTTAGCCGTCCCAATGCGTCCAGTTAATGACTGATAGCCGTTTAGAGTTATGTCTAATTCGGGTGGCCTATTCTCTTCAACAATTGGCTTAACTGTTGTTTTAGGCGTATTAGGATTAATCACAGCTACCGTACTGCTGATTGTACCAGCACTACCGTTATCTTTTTTATTCTGATTATCATCTTGATTACTGGTAATGACATCTCGAATCGCTATAATTGTCTTTTTGACAGCTTCGTCTTCGGTTTCTTGTTCGATATCATTTAATAAAGTCTTCTGATCGGCTAATAAGCTATCGAATTTATCCAATAATAAAGCTATTTCGGTTTCATCACCTTTTTCTTGGGCTTTTGTGATACTGGCTTTAGCGCTAACTAAAGCAGTTTGGGTTTCTTGGAGCACGGCATTAAGGGCGGCTTCTGTCCCCAGCGAACTCCCCAAATATTGCAACCTTTCTCCGGCGATATTCAGAGTTTTTTCGGCTTTTTTGACTGGATTAGTTACCACCGCGATTTCAATGCTCTCGATCACTTTTTTCATAGCAAAAAGAGTATCGCCGGGTTTGGCCCCTTGGGCGGCCGCCCCAGTCACCAACGACCCCAAAAAGACCACCATGATCGTCATGATAGTAGCTGGCATAGAAAAGGCTAAGCGATGGGGAATTAACGCTTGTTGTAAATGTTTTAAGGAAACGGCCAACTGAGATTTTTCTTCACCAGCAGTAATAGCATCGGCCAATTCGATTTGTCCGATCGCGCAAAAGACCCGATCGCGAATCGTCTGCTTTTTCTCGTTAGTAAAATCATCCTTGTGGCCAAGAGTTTTTAATTGATTCTCTAATTTTTGAAATTCGCTACTCATAAGTTGTTGGTGTTCAGTGCCATATAATCCGGCACGAGTCATTCACTCCCTCCTCCCCTAACCCCTCCTCTGGCAGGAGGGGAATCTTATTGGTTCCTCCCCTTAATAAAGGGGAGGCGAGGTGGGGATGTGTTATCTTTCTAATATTTAAATTGCTTCTGCTTGATACCTGATACTTGATACTGGCAACTTGACACTAAAAATAGGTGCTTGTTCCCCCATGAAACAAGCCTTAATTTAGATGTTTGGTTATTAACTGACGATTACCCTTTTTCGTCATTCCGGGCTTGACCCGGAATCTTGTGTTTTTGTGATAGAGATCCTGAATCAAGTTCAGGATGACGGATTGGGTTATCAAGTCAGTCTCCTAATCTGCTTTTATGTAACTCCTCGACTTCGCTCAGAGAATAATTCCTGAGTGAAATTCCGCCAAGCGGAATGAAATCGAAGGATTACCTTGGCCAACCTGCCAGCAGACTAAGATAATTTGTCTTT
>DQGN01000028.1 GCA_003524745.1 Patescibacteria group bacterium | reverse complement strand
GCTGATTTGTGTTATTGTTATGCAGTACGATTAAAAGGTATGACAGCCTCTTTTAACGGGGGCTGTGTTTAATTGTTATATCAAGTTATTTAAACAATCTGTAACCATGCTTCATCGTTCCCACAGTTCAAATTCTTCATCTCGGCATTCCTCTTTTGGGAATGGTAGTTTTGGTAAATCTAATTTTGGCCGGTCGAGAAACAATCATTTTAGTAGAGCAGTAGCTCAAAAACCAGCTTTTGGCCAGAGCGGGTCCAGAGGTGGACGCAGTAATTTTTCGCGTTCGGCTAAAAAATCCACTCTCGATATCAATGCCTTTATTAATAAGGCCACGGTTAAGTCATTTACAACTCCATTTAGTCCCAAGTGTCAGTTTACCGATTTTGGTTTAGACAAGGATTTGAACGAGATAATTATTAAAAAAGGCTATACCAGCCCCACTCCGATTCAAGATCAAGCGATTCCGTTAATTATGGCGGGCAAAGATGTAGTGGGAATGGCGAACACAGGCACCGGCAAAACAGCTGCCTTTTTGTTACCACTCATTCATAAGATTAATCATAAGCGTAACGAGCGGGTATTAATCTTAACTCCAACTCGGGAATTAGCCGCACAGATCAACCAAGAATTTAAAAGCTTTGCGTATAAATTTGAGATGCACTCGGTAGTTTGTGTAGGGGGAGCTAATATTACTCCGCAGATTCGCGAGTTGCGCTTCCATCATCAATTTGTCATTGGCACCCCCGGCCGGGTATTAGATTTAATGAAACGAGGTGTACTGCGATTAGACGATGTCAAAACCATAGTTTTAGACGAAGCCGATTGCATGTTAGATATGGGCTTTATTCGAGATATGCGTTTTGTGATGTCAAAAATGCCCAAATTGCGCCAGACCTTATTCTTTTCAGCCACGATGTCTTCGGCAATCAATAATTTAATCAACGAATTTTTACATGAACCAGTTACGGTAACGGTTGGCACTCAAAATCCTCCCACCAACATTGAACAAGATGTGGTGGAGTTGCGAGGTCGCGCTCGTGTGGATGTGCTGCACGATTTATTGCAAGACCCAACCTACAAAAAAGTGCTTGTTTTTGGCCGCACCAAACATGGGGTCGAGAAGCTTTCCAAAACCCTGTCAGCGCGTGGAATTAAAGTCGAATCCATCCATGGCAATAAAAGTCATGGTGGTCGCCAACGGTCATTAAAGCAATTTAAAGATGGGTTGGTGCAAGTACTGGTGGCTACCGATGTTGCCGCTCGGGGATTAGATATCAGCAATGTTAGTCATGTGATTAATTACGAATTACCGGAATCTCGGGAAGATTATATTCATCGGATTGGTCGGACAGGCAGGGGGTTAGAATTAGGCAAGGCCCTGACTTTTGTTAGTTAAAATGCAATTAAAATGGAAATTAGAAACATCGCTATTATTGCTCATGTCGACCATGGCAAAACCGCTCTGACGGATGCCATTTTGAAGCAAACTGGCATGGTTGAAGGGGATATCTCGATGGACTCCAACGATCTCGAGAAAGAGCGCGGGATCACGATCTATTCCAAAAATACCTCTGTTTTTTACAAAGACACTAAAATTAATATCTTAGATACGCCCGGCCATGCCGATTTCGGCTCGGAAGTCGAGCGGGTGTTACGGTCGGTCGATTCGGTGTTATTGGTAGTGGATGCCGCCGAAGGGCCAATGCCCCAAACCAAATTTGTCTTAAAAAAATCATTAGAATTGGGGCTGAAGCCCATTTTAGTGATAAATAAAATCGATAAGCCGGCTGCTAATGTTAGTACCGCAGCGGAAGCGGTGTGCGAACTCTTTTTAGATTTAGGGGCGACTAACGACCAATTCAATTTCGAAACTATCTATGCGATTGGTCGGGAAGGAGTGGCTAAAAAGAATATGGCCGACGAGGCCGCCGACCTAACGCCAATTTTAGATACCATTTTAGAACAAGTGCCGCCGGCGTCCGGCGATAACTTGGCAGCCAAACCGCTTAAAATGCAAGTGTTCAACTTGGCTTATGATAATTTTTTGGGGAGAATGGGTATTTGCCGAATTTATGAGGGTGTGGTCCGCGACGGCCAGAAAATATTTGTCAAAGACACGCAGGGTAATACTTTTACCGGTAAAATCAGTAAATTATATACTTTCGAAGGAATGGCTAAAAAAGAAGTGCCAGAGGCAAGCGCTGGCGATATTGTGATGCTGGCCGGTCTTCCTGATATCTATATTGGTCAAACCTTGGTCGATGACGACAAAACCGAGTCGATGCCGGCGATCGCCATCGACGAGCCGATCTTATCTTTGTATATGTTTGTAAATACTTCTCCGTTCGCGGGTAAATCGGGCAAATTTTTGACTTCGCGCAAGATCAAAGAAAGATTGGAAAAAGAATTGCAGGTAAATGTTGGCCTTAAGGTAAATTTTATGGATGCCAAGTTCAAAGTGAGCGGCCGAGGCGAACTCCACTTAGCGGTTTTGATCGAAAATATGCGTAGAGAAGGGTTCGAGCTGGCTGTGTCCCAACCAGAGGTTATTTTTAAGGAGGAAAATGGGGCTAAGCTGGAGCCGTTCGAAGAAGTATCAGTATTGGTCCCCGAAGAGTTTTCCGGAGTCGTGATTGAAAAACTGGGCAAACGCAAAGGCAATATGACCAGCATGGGGATGGAAAATGGCGAAATCAGAATGTTATTTGATGTGCCCACGCGAGGACTGCTGGGGTATCGCAACGAGTTTGTGGTGGATACTAAGGGCAAGGGGATTCTCACTTCGATGTTCTTAAATTTTCGGCCCTATGCAGGTAATATTATCAAAACCGAATTGGGGTCAATGACTTCGATGGTTACCGGCAAAGCTTTAGGGTATGCGTTGAATAATTTACAAGAACGCGGAACTTTATATATCAAGCCCGGTACGGAGGTCTACGAGGGGATGGTGGTCGGAAATACTGCCAAAGGCGTGGATATGCCCGTAAACCCGATTAAAGGCAAGCAATTAACCAATACGCGGGCTTCAGGGACAGACGAAGCCATTCGCTGTACCCCGCCGATGGAACTAACGCTCGAGAAGGCCATTGGGCTCATGCGAGATGACGAATTTTTGGAAGTTACCCCTACTGATATTCGGTTACGCAAACAATATCTCACCGAAAACGACCGCAAAAAGCACTCCCGCGAAAAGTAGCTGATAAATCTTGGTATAATTCAGATGAGGATATATCAGATTAATTTTTTAATACCATGAAAGGATATGTAGTCAACTTAGAACAAGAGACGGTAAATAATGCCTATTTTCGGAAAGTGCTTTATACCGGCAAGTACAGCCAGTTAGTACTGATGAGCTTGGCGCCAGGAGAAGAGATTGGCATGGAAGTGCATCACACCGTGGATCAATTTTTTCGGTTTGATGCCGGAACGGGTAAGGTAATTATTGATGATGTTGAGCACGAAATTAAAGATGGATTTGGTGTAGTTATTCCGGCCGGGGCTAACCATAATGTGATTAATACTGGCACAACAGAATTAAAGCTCTACACTATTTACTCTCCCGCCGAGCACCAAGATGGGATAGTCCGCCACACTAAAGCCGAGGCTGTGGCCCAAGAAGAACATTTCGACGGCGTCACCACCGAATAGATTTTACATGATATTCACGATGGTGCGGTCTATTTCGGCCCAATCGTAAATCATTTCTGCATCTGCCAACGAAAATACTACACAGCCTTGCGTAAAGGGTGTGCCGATAAAATCATAACCTTCATAGAGGCGACCGTTGGTGTAATATCTAAAACCGTCGTAGGTTTTGCCTTCGATGTAATTGTTAGATACGACATTGTGATAAGGGACACCATGAATGCCGTAGCCATCAAACACATTTTGCTCGTTGCGCAATTCTAGCCAATAGGGCAAACGCATCTGCGCAAAGTCTGACCAGACATCCAGATATTTTTGGTTGATAGTATATTTCCCCGGGGGCGTATCCAGGCCCGGGCGACCGGTCGAAGCATCAAGATGGGCCAGTTTGAATTGGCCTTCAAATAGATCGGCGGTCTGATTGGCGAGACTCACTTCGATGCTCTTGGCGGTAGTGACAGCTAATTTTTGGGGCGGAGAGCCGACTTCTAAATCAACCCGCAATAAACGATTAATAATGGCATCATTGATGACGGGCTGAAAGTACAGCCTGTACCAGCCGACTTGATCGGGTGCTTTGATGGGCAAAATAAAATTAAAACTTTCTCCCGCCGGGACATCTTGATTAGTGCTGACATACGACAAAGTCTGGTTATTGTCTGTCCAATCCGGCTGGTCGGTTAATATAAAAGGATAATTTTTTTGGGCGGTGGGTAAAACTTCCGCCATATAGATGTGGTTAGAGCGCCACACGGTATCGCCGATATTAGTCAGACCAATGTTAATAATGGTAGAGGCCTCCGGAGCTAATTGTACGGCAAAATGCGTCTGTTGGATTTGCAGTTGAATATCAAGATTAGTGTCGGCTGCCGGTGCCCACACCAAAGCATTAACCGTAAATCCAGTGTGGAAAACCGCGTAACCCCCCACTAAGATATAAATTAATAACTTGCGCCCAGCCGACATAGCGATTTGACCTCCTTATCATATTGTAAGGGAAATTTGCCTGAAGTCCAAAACCTCGCACCGGGGTTTTGGCTGGTAGTTGATAGATAGCTCTGGAAGCGGTAAAATATAGATGAATTGATCTTTGGCGGAGGTCTAATCATGATCAAGAACTTTGAGAGGTTTTCTTTGATGGCCTTCTCGGTCGTAGTGTTTCTGGTGGTGGCAATCGCCGGTTTAGTCTGGTTGGTGGTGCGCTGGTGGGTTGGGTGATTGTTTCACTACCTGAAAAGATATTTAATGACCGAGATGGCCCATTTGTACCTTGCTAACTCCGCTTTTTAAAAGCGGAGTTTTTACTATCCGCTCACCCCCATAATATTATTCCTGATTATGATATTATCACACGCTACATAGCGTGTGATAATAGAATGTTCGCCGAGTAGAATCAAGGCATCACATCTACTCTCAAACCATGATTTATCAGCTCTGGTAGCGTATAATTATTGACATATCCCGGGGAGGGGAGTATAATATAAGTCAATTGACAATCAGTCAAAAAATCACAAAATCACAGCCATCCATGGTGGGGTGGCGCGGAGGAGACTCGAAATGCATGAAAATCATGAATCTTCGTATGTCCCGTCGGTGGTCTCATGGACACCAATCGCCATTATTGCGATAATTTTCGTGATTCTGGTGATTGTGGGAATCAACGCGATGAACCAAGCGGTCAAACTCAAAACTGCCGAAGAAAAAGTCTCGGCGTTGACTACTGCCAACGAAATATTGGTCGCTGAACTGGCAGAAGCCAAAGCGAAGCTGGATATGCCAGTTTATGTCGAGGTCATTTACGACCCTGACGAAACTATCTACCACCCGGCTGAACTGGAAAATTCCACCCGGCTGGAATGGAGATTAGGATCGATTGATGATTTTAAAACCCGGTATTATGCCGGAAAGATATCTTTGATTGCTCAGATCAATGATCTGATGGCCTATCGGGTAGTATTGCCCGGTGGTGGCTCTAACATGATCGGTGATACCGATCTACTGCCACTGCTGGTGGCTGACGCTGTGGAACAGCGTGAAGAGTTATTTGAAGTTGTCGATGCTACAGCCACTGATCATTAACGAAAAATGGGTCTTAGAGGGTAAATCCTAGAAAAGGAGGCCAAGCATGGCCCTTACCCTCGATGATTTAGAAACTGCAGGGAAACAACTTTCCTGCAAAGATGATATCGCCTTCTGCGAGGCGATCATCGCCCTGACCGGAGTTCTTGCACACCGGCCAGCGCCAGTAGTAATAATAATCAGGGAAAAATAATTTTAATTTTCCCTATCGATTTTGCCCCTTCCATTTTCCCACATGTGAGTGACCCCGTGTTTAATTACACGGGGTCTTTTTGTATAAATTTTTGCGAAGCCCGGCGCCGAAGAGCTTCTTGGCTGCTTGGATGGCCTCCAGTTCAATCTGGTCGATGACCTCGTTGCCCCCATAATAGCGTTTCCCGGGATAGCACATGCGTAGACGGAAGCCGAAGGCGAAGACGGGTCATTCCTAACGGCCTCCCCGTTATCATAAGCCATTACTTCGTCATCCTGAACTTGATTCAGGATCTCCATATCAGATATTCTAAATTAACCCAGAAAACTTAGCGCAAGAGATGCTGGAATAAATTCAGCATGACAACTTTTAGAACACACGGATGACATGTGAATAAGTTGAGTTATAATAAAGTCACATTAGTTCTCACTAGAGTTTACCCTGAGCGAAGCCTCGCCTAGGGCGGGCGAAGTCGAATGGGTTCGAACAGTAGAAACATTTCCATTATTCATTTCACATTCTTAATTTGTTGCAATGGGGTTTGATGCTATTCAGCATTATTTTTCATCAGGATGGGCGGCCTTAAGCGGGCAGGCGAATTTTAGTTGGTCCAGCATAACCGATACGCTTAACCTCACGGTAGCTTTGGATATTGTTTTTGTATTGTTGCTACTCTGGTGGGTTTGGCGCAAAATTAGACACACGGCGTTAGCTGGGATGGTGCCCAAGGTCGGATTAGTTTTGTTGGTGATGTTTTTAGCGAAACTCTTTGGGCTTATTGCCGTATTTTATGCCGCCTTTGCCGGCCTTCTGGTGTTGTTAATCAGTATCGGGGCCATCTATCATCAAGATCTCAAAAAGCTCTGGGATAGCGAATTAGCTTATGCGGTGATCGCCAAAAAGCATGTCATGAACGGACAATACGATGTAAAGAAATTCGTGAATGAATTGTCGGATACGGTGGTAACTTTGGCCAAAACCCAGACTCCCGCCTTGTTAGTTATTCGCACCGACTTGCCTGTTTCTAAATTAATTGCCAATGGCACGCATCTCTATGCCCCGTTCAGCAAGGAATTTGTTTTGGATATTTTTTGCCATCGGTCTAAATTATCTGCCGGAGCGATGTTGATCGATCAAGGCGTGGTGATAGCAGCGGGATCGCATTTAGCCAACAATGTTCCCAAAAGATTTTTGTTCAGTCTTAACAATAGCGCCATTCGTGACGCGGCTAACAAATATGATGCCCTCATCATCATTACCCACAAAGACAGAGAAGACATTTCTTTACTCCACAAAACCAGTAGTTATACTAAACTCTCGTCTATCAATTTGGATCGTATTCTCAAAACAATTTTACTCAACCAATAATGAAGATCTCTTCGCTGGCGCAGTTAGGCTTCTTGGCTATAGTGGCCATATTAATTTGGCTGGCGGTTTTTTCGTTGAGTTATCATACTTTTGCGCTCGATGTGCCTATCGCAGTAGTTAATCTTAAAACGGATTTGGCAATTGTGCAGGATATTACCACTTTGTCTGTAACTGTCCGGTCAAAAAACATTGCTTACTATCAATTGCGAACTAGTAAATTGCCCAGAGTTACTTTAGATTTGGGGCATATTTCTGACCAGGGTGTTTACAATCTTAAACCGGAAGTAGAGTTAGAGGCGCCGGATGTTTGGTTGGTCGGTTACCAACCCGAATTATTGTCCATCGAAATTGTGCCATCAGTCAGCGCCCCTGTTACTTTGGATGTAGATATCAAAGGTTTTCCTGCTAACGGTTACGCTTTAGAAGAAGTGACGGTAGCTCCTCTGCAGGTACAAATGATTGGGGCAGATCGATTAATTAATACGGTGCAAAAAGCTTATGTGGTTGTCGATGTGAGCAACAAACAATCGGCTTTTGTGGCTAAAGCTTACCCCGAAGTACGCGATAGTTTGGGACATAAGTTGGCCAATATCAAATTTAATCCTAACGAAGTCAATGTCGCTGTCACGATTGTTAAAGGTGAAATGTTCAAAACCGTGGGGATTAACCCTATATTTTCAGGAGAGTTGCCGGCCGGCTATTGGATTAGCGGGGCGCAGTTCGATCCCCCGGCCGTAACTTTGAGAAGCAGCGTCAAGCGCTTAGAAAGCATTGATAGCATTAAAACTACTGCCATTAATCTCTCGAATAAAGTCAGCACATTTTCCGACGAAGTCGGTTTAGATCTACCCGCGGGGGTATTGCTGGTGGGGACCCAATTAGTAAAAGTGACCGTGCAAATAAACAGTTCGCCGTTTAATCGCCGGATGGTTTTAGTTCCCAATTATATTAATGTAGCCCCGGGGTTAAAAGTTGTTTCAACCAGTCCCGCCACCGTGAGCGTAGTATTAGCCGGGCCAAGCGACAAACTAAATGCGTTGGATACCAATAAAGTTAAATTAGAGATAGATGCGCGCAGCGCTACCAGCGGAGACAATAATATTGCGGTGGATCGCAGTATGTTCAAATTGCCGGAGGGGGTAGAAGTAGTAAGTTTCGAGCCCATCGCCCTCAATGTCGCCCTCACCAAAACTAATTAAGTTACTTTTCCGAGAAAAGTAACCAAAATCTTCCGCCAGTCGTTTTCGCTACTCATATTAAAAAATTTCCTTTCTGCTCTCGCCCTAACGGACAACGGGCTGCGCAGCGGGAATTTTTTGTATTCGTCACGCCTGCCTACCATGCCTCACGGCAGGTAAACCGGCAGGCAGGCTCAAACTCCGATGGCGGGCAAATCAAATTCCCCTCCTCCCCGAGGAGGGGTTAGGGGAGGTGGGAGGGATATTCTCGGGTGCTGTATGCTATCGCCCAGCATGCTATTGTCGGGGGTTGGGGTACAATAGGTGTATGACTAAGGAAATCATAGTTTTAGACACGGAAACAACAGGGGTAAACGCGCGAGAAGATAGTCTGATCGAGATTGCTGCTGCGAGGGTAGTCGACGGGCGTATTACCGATCGGTTCAGAACTTTCGTCAAACCCGTTAAAACCCCACTCAATACCACGGTGTCAGTTTTGACTGGCATTAAACCAGAAGATTTGGTAGACGCGCCGGATATCTCCGAAATTAAGCCCAAGCTTTTAGAGTTCGTGGGGGATTTGCCGATCACAGGCCACAACATTAGTTTCGATTTAGATTTTCTAAAAGCCAATGGTATCGATCCAGTCGGGCATAGTTTGGATACTTTAGATTTAGTTATCACCATCCTCCCGAAATTGCCCTACCATAGTATGCAATTTTTGGCCCAATATTTTCAGTTACCTGCTCAACCCAGTCATCGGGCGATGGATGATGTTTTAGCGACCACAGATTTATTAAATGTGTTAATCGGCTATGTGCAACAACTTCCATCCCCGGTCCTAAAAAATGTCCGAGCGGTTTTAGCTAAATCGGATTGGGAATGGTCTTGGGTATTTGATGAAAATAGTTCTTGGCAATCTCCGTCTTCTTTCCGTCATTCCGGGCTTGACCCGGAATCCAGACAAGAAAATAAACAAAAACAGATCCTGAATCCCTGCCTACCGGCAAGGCAGGCGAACTTGGCTTTCGGCCAGTCGGTCTCCACCGTCGCCAAAAGGCTATGGCGGACTTTGCAGGATGACGGGAAAGAAACAATTCTCGGCGAAATCAAAATCGGTTTTAATCTTTATGAATTACCTCCGAATACTCTCCAAATCCCAGCCAATATTGCTTTAGCAAGTGAAGATAAAACAGGCATTTTGGTGGTATCCAATGCTGCCTTTAATCAAACAGATTGGTCGCTGACCCAATTAACTCAGCAGTTTGGGGCGTCGGTGCAATTGGCAGCCGATCGTCTGGACTTTCTGTTAACTAAGCCCCAACTCAAATCGACCGAAGTGAGACTATTGATCAAAGTTTTTCTGACTGGATACCCGGCTACTCCATTTAATCCGAACGGGCTCTATTTGACCAAAGACGAATATTATTTATGGGAACAAAAATTAGCCCCCTTCCGTTATACCGTAGATAAACTGCCCGATCGGGCAGTAATGAATTTTTCGACTTTGTGGGAAATGTTGGAGCATAACCCTGATTTATTGAAAGAGCGCACTATTTATCTCCCGCAATGGTTGGAATTTACTGACTGGACATTATTCAAATCGGTGAGAATTTTTACTGCCCTATATTTGCACGCGGCGGTGGCAAGCCGGCGCGACTATGTGCATGACTTTATTACAGACAACAAGGTTGGTGATGACATGTTTAAGTTGCTGAATAATTTTGGGACGCAAATTAATAATTTGTGGGCAGCCGTCGAGCAGTTATGGCAGACTGCTGGAGGAGATAAAACCAGCCTAATTAACGATTGGCTGACTACTCAAAAATCTGGCAAAGAAGTAGCCCAGTATGCCGATCAAGCTGCTGCCACGCTGGAAAAGTTTTTGGAAAAAGTTAAATCGGCTCCCACTAATAATACCGAGGCTAATGCTCGGCAAATTGAGCATACGCAAAAACTATTAGAATATCTACAGGCGTTGTCGGGCAAAACCGAATATAAAATTTACCTGGAAGGTTACTTAGATCGAGTAACTTTATATATAGTAAAATTCCCCATTGCTAATGTTTGGCAAGAGTTGAAAGAAGCCAAAGTGGTTGTAGCCAGCAATAATTTATTAGTCAGCGGGGCAGGGGATTTTATGACCAATGTTTTTGGCGAATCAGTTGCAGTTAGCGGGTTAGCCCCAGCATTCGCGGGGCAGGCAGGTCAGCAGGTTAGTTCCTCCCCTGCCAAGGGGAGGGTAGGTGGGGATGACGAAACAGTAGACACGCGGGATGACGCCGGTAAAAAGCCTATCACTATCGTCAAAACTCTGCCCGATCGCAAATCTCCTGATTACGAGGATAAGGTTTTTGATTATCTACGCCAAAATCTACGCCCGGACGAAAAAGTAATGGTAGTATTTTCTAATAATGCCCAAGTCGGTATCTTTTTTGAGAAGTACTATCAAAAAATATCTGGAGTCGATTTAATTAGTTACAATGTAGCTGGCAACTCCGAAATTTTAGAGAGTAAATTATCTGCCAAACCGAACTTTGCTTTATTGGTGAGCAATAGCAACTTATTTAAATATGCTAAATCGGTTAATTGTTTGCAGCGAGTGATTTTCTTGACCCTGCCTTTCGATCCGCCCGGCACATTAGGACAAGTGCTGGCCACCACTAAACTAAAAAATGATTTTACTGATTATTCTTTGCCCCGGGCTACGCTTAAATTCAAGCAATCGTTAGCGGAACTTCATGACAAAACCAGCGAATTCTGGATATTAGACAGCCGCCTCATTAATGCTGATTGGGCCAGCCCTATCCTGTCTTCTCTAACCGGTTTTTCCGTTCGAGAGGTTTAGTCAAAGCCTAAATGCTAAAATGAATCTATGGGAGGGGTGCCATTAGTCAAACATTTGTGGGGAATCTGGGTGGCATCAGTTATTGCTGCGATAGCTTTTTGGATAATTATTTGGGAGTTCGATCCCTACACCTCGCATTGGGTGATTTTTATGCTGTTATTTGCCGGATTTCTTATTTTTTGGGGTGGGGTGCTTACTACTTTGTTGTACATATATTACCTGAAACGGGGATGGGTGGATTTTTCTGGTATGTTTTCATCAGCCCTAAAATTAGGTATCATCGGTAGTGGAGCGCTAACGGTGTTATTCTTCCTACAAACCATTCATATTTTGGCGTGGTGGAACGGGCTAATCGTAGTGGTACTCGCGGTTATATTAAGTTTATATTTTAGAAATTAGTGGGCGAACAGATTAAGAAAATTTTAGAAACAGCCGAAAGCGCCATAGCCCTTTGTGCGGACGAATTGGCCTTGCAATTGGCTGAAGCCAAGTTTTTAGGTAGAAAATCACAATTAGCAGAGTTGATGAGTAATTTAAGTGGATTGTCGCCCGAGGAGCGCAAAACGGCAGGGATGTTATTGAACGAAGCTAAGCAAACCATTGCTGAACTGGTAGCAAAAAAGCGCGCCGAATTGGGGTTGGTTAAACAAAAATTAGCTTTATCGCGGGATGTAACTTTGCCAGGGATACGACCAGAAATTGGGCACTTAAGCCCGCTCACTTACATAAACAGGGAATTGGTGGATATTTTTAAGGAATTAGGATTCGAAGTAGCCGAAGGTCCCGAAGCAGAAACCGAGAGCAATAATTTTGATTTATTGAATATTCCGGCAAATCATCCGGCTCGGGATCAATGGGATACTTTCTGGCTCAAACAGGTTAAAGACGGCAATGACAACACGCTTTTGCGTACTCATACCTCGCCGGTGCAGATCAGGTTTATGTTAGCGCATCAGCCGCCTATTCGGATCATCGCTCCCGGGCGGGCTTTTAGGTACGAGGCAGAAGATGCTACGCATTCGGCGGTGTTCTCGCAAATCGAAGGATTAATGATCGATAAAGAGATTAATGTAGCGCATCTTAAAGCTACTGTGTTGCATTTTGTTCGCCGAATATTAGGCGAAGAGCGCAATATTCGCTTGCGTCCAAGCTTTTTCCCCTTTACAGAACCAAGTTTTGAAGTAGATGTCTCCTGTGGGCTCTGCGAGGGCAAAGGCTGCAAAAGCTGTTCACATAAAGGCTGGTTAGAATTGATGGGAGCCGGGATGGTTCACCCGCAAGTTTTACGCAATGTGGGCATCGACCCAGAAGTTTATAGCGGGTTTGCTTTTGGCGCCGGCATTGAACGACTCACTATGCTAAAATATGGCATCACCGATATTAGATTATTTTTAAACGGAGACATGAGATTTATTAAACAGTTTTAGCGGCATTAACTTCCCCTCCTCTCGGAGGAGGGGCTAGGGGAGGAGGGAGTTTAAATTATACACTCCCCTCACTTTTCTCCCCTCTGTAAGGGGAGAAGAAGACACATGAAATTCTCGTACAACTGGCTCAAAGAATTAGTCGAATTTAAAGAAAGCCCCGAAGAGCTCTCAAATTTGATTAATACCCATATCACCGAAGTAGAAACTACGAGCAATTCTGATAGTGGTTATAATGGTGTGATTGTGGCAGAGATCTTAGAAATTAATAATCACCCCAACGCCGATAAATTACACTTGGTGGTATTAGACGTGGGCCTCGGCAGAAAAGTAACCGTGGTTTGCGGGGCTAACAATATCGCGATCGGGCAAAAGGTGCCCTTGGCTTTAGTAGGGGCCAAGTTGCCGGGTGGAGAAATGAAAGCGGCCGTTATTCGAGGCGTGGAATCAACCGGCATGATTTGCAGTGGAGCGGAATTAGGGTTAGAGAAGAAATCCGATGGCATTTTAGTATTAGACAAAAAAGCTTCGGTGGGTCGGCCGGTACAGGAATATTTAGAAGTACCGAGCGATACCATCATTGACCTAAAAGTGTTATCCAACCGGCCAGACCATTTGTCTTATATTGGAATTGCCAGAGAAATTGCAGCCGTTTTGGGTAAAGATTTTTCTGATCAGGCTAAATCGTGGTCGTATAAACCAGACCCAAGTATTAAGACAGCGGCTTATGTGCAAGTCGAGATGCCCGACCCCAAAATTTGTCCAAAATATTTGACTCGCTACGTGAGCCATATCGAGGTTAAAGAATCGCCAGATTGGCTGCAAAACAAATTAATTAGTAGTGGAGTGAGGCCGATTAATAACATCGTGGATATTTCTAATTTTGTGATGTTAGAGTTAGGTCAACCAGTCCACGCTTTTGATGCGAATAAATTGACAAAGGTTTCATTGCTTCGTCATCCTGGCATCGTCCAGGATCGTATATTAGATTCTGGAGTCGCCTCAGGGGCTCCCCAGAATGACGAAAAAGCACAGATTGTAGTGCGGCGGGCTAAATCCGGCGAAACCATGCTGGCCTTAGACGGAAAAAATTATGCATTAAATCCAGAAGTAGCTGTTATTGCTGATGGTAGCGGTCCGATTGCTCTGGCTGGATTAATGGGGTCGGAGCCCAGCGGGGTTACTGATTTGACTACCGAAATTATTATCGAGGTGGCTACTTTTGATCCCGTGACCATTCGGCGAGGGTCTAAGAGTATTGGTCTTGCGACAGATGCCTCGATGCGCTTCGAGCGGGGGCTACAACCACCTTTAGCTGACATAGCTATGACGCGGGTGTTAAATCTTATCACTCAAATCATTCCCGAGGCGAAAATCGCTGATGGCAATGCCGAATATGCTGCTAAATTTACTCCTCCGCCACCGATAATTTGTGCCGTAGATAAATTAAATCAATTATTAGGCAGCCATATCACCGCCAAAGATATCGGCCAAATTATGACGAGATTGTTTTTTGATGTTAAGTCTAATGGCAAGACCTTAACCATCACACCTCCGGTCTGGCGCCACGACATTAAAGAATTGGCGGATATCGCTGAAGAAATTGTACGGATTTGGGGGATAGATAAGATTGTCCCCGTGTTACCGGTGGCGCAAATGGTGGCGCCAGCCGTTAATCAAAAACTTATTAAAATCAACGAATTAAAGGATTTCTTAGTCCAATGTGGATTTTCTGAGGCACCGAGCCATTCATTTATAGGCGAAGAGTGGGGGAGTAAAGTCGGGATTAAATTGGACGAGCGTTTGAAAATTGCTAATCCATTAAATCAGCAATGGACGCATCTCATTGACCAATTGTGGCCGAATTTATTAGAGTTTGCAGCCAAAAGCCAAGCCAAAGAACTAAAGTTTTTCGATATCGCCACTGTGTTTTCACTCTTAACTTCTCGTTATTCCGGACTTGCTGACCGTCATTCTGGGGAACCTCGCCCTGGACAGGTGACTCCAGAATCGTATCATAATCAATCTATACGATCCTGGGCAAGCCAGGATGACGAAACAAGGAATACTTCGTCAGTTCAGGATGACGCAGTAAGGCATAAACACGACAACGAAGGGTTGCCGATCGAGACTACAACCTTGGCTATGCTGGTAGTAAGTAAGCAAGATGCCTACCGGATTTTACGGGGAGTAGTAGAATTATTGTCGCGCGATATATCTAAATTGAAATTTGTGTCATTGTCATCCGGTCAAAACAATGCTTATGTAAATAGTTTGCATATTGTAGCAGACAAAGAAGCCATCGGTATAATGGCGGAGATCAACCCGCAATTAGCAGATACGTTAGATGTACCGGTGGGTACGGTATTCGCCGAAATTGATATAGGAAAGTTTGTCAGCTTAACTCAATCTGCCATCAAATATCAAGAAATTAGCCGATTCCCTGCTTCCCAATTTGATGTTTCGGTTGCCTTAGATGACAAAATCTCCGCTGGCATATTGATCGATGAAATAAAACTATCTTCTATCTTGATTCAATCGGTCGAAGTAATTGATGTATACGAATTGCCTGGCGGGGGACGCAGTATTACTTTACGGGTAGTTTTACAATCAGATGCGCATACGCTTGCCGATGCCGAAATCAAGGCGGTGGCGGCCAAAGTGAATAATATTATTACGACTAAATACCGCGGACATATCCGCTAAGCTCCCCTCCTGCCGGAGGAGGGGTGAGGGGAGGAGGGAGTATAGATTCCCCTGATTTTGTAAAATCAATAAAACTTTTTTCTTGCTACTTTTCTAGAAAAGTAGCCAAAAGTCCTGCCCAGTTCGCTGGGTCTATTCAATGGGAAAATCTTTAAGTACTCTCGCTGAACTCCCCCTCGATAGACTCGGGGTCAAACAACAGCTCCGCCTTAAAGATTTTCCTCATTTCATAACGACCCAGCTCCAATGGGCAGACCCCTAGAACAACATCTCGGGCTATTTAAGTAAAAATTCTTTTTCAGAGCGGATAATTTGGTGGTTCTTAGGTGTTGCGCAGGGGAGGGGAATCAGATAAAATAAAGGAGTAGGAAAATGCGATTTCTGTGTATCGTCATTCAGGTAAGTCCGCTGTGCGGACGCATCCAGGANNTATCAAACAATCCAAAATTGTCGCAGGAAAATCTGCCCAAGGGTATGGCGCCAAAGACATCCAGGTTTTAGAAGGGCTAAAACCAGTCCGCAAACGCCCCGGTATGTATATCGGTTCCACAGGAGTAACAGGGTTGCACCATTTGATTTGGGAAATTGTCGATAACTCTATCGACGAGGCTATGGCCGGCCATGCCGACACTATCAATATCGTTGTTAATAAGGATTATTCTATTAGTGTCGAAGATAATGGCCGAGGCATTCCTGTGGATCTGCACCCCGTGACTAAAAAATCGGCATTGGAAACAATTATGACTACCCTACACGCGGGCGGTAAATTCGGCGGCGGCGGGTATAAAGTGTCCGGTGGTTTGCACGGAGTCGGTGCTTCGGTGGTGAATGCCCTCTCCGAGTACATGAAAGCGGAGGTCGGCCGGGACGGGTTCTTGTGGATGCAAGAATATAAACGGGGCGAGCCGATTAATTCGGTCAAAAAAGCCGGTACCACTTCGTGGGTAGGCACGCGCATTACTTGGAAAGCTGACCCAGAAATTTTTGAAACCGTGACCGACTACAATTGGGACACCATTACCCAACATTTGAGCCAGCAGGCTTATTTGACGAAAGGGGTGACCATCGACATTGATAGCAAATTGCACGATAAATCTGAAAAATTCCATTTTGAGGGTGGCATCATGCAATATGTCGAACACCTGAATGAAAACAATACTAAAATTAATGAACCGCCATTTTATGTCGATAAAGAGGTTGGCGATAACCGCGTAGAAGTGGCGGTGCAATACAACAACGATTTTACCGAGAATTTGTATGCTTTCGCTAACAATATTTATAACGCAGAGGGTGGAATGCATGTGGTGGGATTCCGCTCGGCGCTGACGCGGACCATTAATGCTTATGCGAAAAAACATAATATTATCAAAGACAATGAAACTTTGACCGGTGATGATGTCAGAGAAGGTTTGTGCGTAGTGATTAGCGTTAAATTACCTAACCCACAATTCGAAGGTCAGACTAAATCCAAATTGGGTAATCCGGAAATGCGCACGGCGGTAGAGACGGTTTTTGGGGATTATTTTACCAGCTACTTAGAGGAACATCCTACTGATGCCCGCCGTATTATTAATAAAATCATTTTAGCCTCTAAGGCGCGAATCGCAGCGAGAGCTGCCCGGGATACGGTTATCAGGAAAGGCGCTTTAGAAGGCATGACTTTACCCGGCAAATTAGCCGATTGTTCGGAAAGAGACCCCTCTAAAAGCGAATTATTTATTGTCGAAGGCGATAGCGCCGGTGGCTGTTTTTCTGCAGAAACTAAAGTGGCTCTGATTGATGGCAGGTCATTAAGTTTTAAAGAGATTACGGAAGAATGGCAACAAGGCAAGGTCAATTACTGCTATACCATTATTAACGATGGCAGTATAGGCACAGAAAAGATTCTCTCTCCTCGTATCACCAAACATGCTGCCACAGTAATAAAAATATTTTTAGATAATAATGAAACTATCATTTGTACTCCTGATCATAAATTTATGTTAAGAAATGGCTTATTTATTGAGGCTCAAAACCTAAAGCCCGATATGAGTCTCATGCCATTAAGAAAAAAAGTATCTCAATTAGGTGGCAGAATCACTATCGAGGGGTATGAAATGGTTTTTAATCCCAAAACCAAAGAACAATGGACAAATGAATTTAGAAAGAAAAGGAAATTGGCGTATGATCAGACTTATTTGAATGCAAGCTTGGGTTTTGCCAAAAAGGTCTATGATTGTTCGGGAAGCATAGATGCTTACGATCAAACTAGGCGGAGGTTGTCTAAACGCAATAATAATATTCTAAAATTAGATACCTTATTAACTCGTTTTTTTAATAATGATAACGCCACTCTAACGGAAGCGCTGAAGAACTATAATCATAAAATCCGGCACATAGAGGCGGTAGAAGAAAAAATAGATGTTTACGATATAGAAATTCCCCACACACATAACTTTGCGTTGGCCAGCGGCGTGTTTGTTCATAACAGCGCCAAACAAGGTCGGGATCGCAGTTTTCAGGCGATTCTCCCTCTGCGGGGCAAAATTTTGAATGTGGAAAGAGCCAGATTAGACCGCATGTTAGCTTCCGAAGAAGTCAAAGCTCTGATCATTGCTTTGGGTACCGGTATCGGTGAACAATTTGATGCCGATAAAATTCGCTATCAGCGGGTGATTATCATGACTGATGCCGATGTCGATGGCGCCCATATCCGGACTTTGCTGCTCACCTTCTTCTATCGTTATATGCGGGAAGTTATTGAAAGAGGTTATTTGTATATTGCCCAGCCGCCCCTCTATGGCATCAAAAAAGGGAAAGATTTGTGGTATGCCTACAGCGATGCCGAAAAAGAGACGATTTTGGATAAAATAAGAAAAACTGATGCTGAAAAGCTGGTCAAAAAAGGTAAAACTAAAATTGAACCTGAAGAAGTCGACGTAGAAGAAAATGAAGCCGTTGAAGTTTTAGAGGGCGGGGAATCGGTGATACCCGGGTTCAAAAAAGTTGCCGATATCCAAAGATATAAAGGTTTGGGAGAAATGGACGCAGACGAATTGCGGGTGACAACAATGGAGCCGAGCAACCGTATAATTTTACAGGTAAAGATCGAGGATGCGATTAAAGCTGAAGAAATCTTTACCACTTTGATGGGTGACGAAGTCCCACCGCGCAAACAATTTATTCAAACCCACGCCCAAAGCGTCAAAAATCTTGATATTTGATAGCAGTAGATCGTCTGGTGAGTCAATGAAAGGAGGGGTATAATAGAGAAAATAAAGTTTCACTTAGGAGGTGAACCCCGTTAGAAATAACCATCTGTTCGAGGTTAAAGGTGAAACCCTGTGCTAATATTTCAATAGAGTATTCAGCTATATTATTTAATTTCTAACGGGGTGAAAATTGAAAGCTCCACTGGCATGGGTGACTGTGGATTTACGGGCAATTGATCACAATATCAAACAAATCCGTCAATTACAGAAGCCGGGGACTAAATTGATTGCAGTTGTTAAAGCCAATGCTTACGGTCATGGCATCTTGGATGTGGCCGTACAGGCCTTGCGCAGCGGCGCCGATATGTTGGGGGTAGTCGGGGCCTGCGAAGCTTTGAGTTTGCGTAAAAAGGGCATCATTAAGCCTATTGTCGTGCTGGGGACTACTGCCAAGGACGAAATGTTGGATTTAGTAAAGCAAAAGGTTAGTTTTGCGGTATTTGATAACCAGTCACTTGACGATGCTATGCGCGTAGCTAATATCGTACAAAAAAAGGCTTTGTTGCATGTCAAAATCGAAACCGGAATTAATCGGTTAGGTTATTTGCCAGAAGAGGCTCCGGCCGCGATCAAAACTATTAAGCAGCACCGTTGGCTGGAATTGGAGGGTATTTTTACTCATTTGGCTAGTGTAGAAGAATTAAACACCAGTTATACCAAGACCCAACTTTTTCAGTTTGATAAAGTTCTCGCCCGCATTGCCAAAAAAGATATCGATGTCGATTGGCAAACTATCTCCTATGTTTCAGCCGCCGCTTCCGCCGCCGCTATGTTGGTGCCGGAATCTCGGTATAATGCCATTCGTTTGGGTATTAGCATGTATGGTTTATGGCCATCACGGGGGGTCGAGGCCTGGGCGAAAAAATCTCCTAAAACCCGAAAGATTAAATTAAAACCCAGCCTTAAATACAAAACTAAACTGGTCGCGATCAGACGGATTCCCGCAGGGGCATTTGTGGGGTATGGGTCGACTTTCCAGTCTCCTAAAGCCATGACTTTAGGGGTGGCGCCGATCGGTTACGCCGAGGGGGTAGATCGCAGTCTAAGTAATATGGGTTTTATGCTGCTCAATGGGGCGGTGGTGCCGATCGTAGGCCGGGTGTGTATGAATATGACTATTCTCGACATTAGCAAACGGCCCAAATCCAAGCTGGGGAGCGAAGTTGTCTTTATCGGACGAAGCAGAAATAAGCACATTACTGCTACTGATATAGGTGACTGGGCCAGCACAATTAATTATGAGATTACTACCCGTATTCCCGAATCAGTAACCCGTATTTATCAAAAATGATTATTTCCACTACTAAACAACGCAAGTTTATTTTTGTGACAGGCGGAGTCCTCTCTGGTTTAGGCAAAGGCATCACCGCTGCGTCCATCGGCAATATTTTAAAAGCTCGCGGCTATAAGGTGTTTATGCAAAAATTAGATCAGTATATTAATTTTGATGCCGGTACGCTTAACCCTGGCGAGCATGGCGAAGTTTTTGTGACGGACGATGGCGCAGAAACAGATTTGGACTTAGGGCATTACGAACGGTTTACCGATGAGAACTATTCGCAAGAAAGTTCTATTATGACCGGGCGGGTCTATAGCGAAGTGATTGCCCGCGAGCGGCGGGGAGATTACTTGGGCAAGACGGTCCAAGTCATCCCGCATATTACCGACCATGTCAAAAGTTTAATTGTGGGCGCAGCCGAAAAATCCGATGCCGACATTTTGATTACCGAAGTTGGAGGAACCGTTGGAGATTTTGAAGGCATGCATTTTTTGGAAGCCATCCGGCAAATGCGGACTGACCATGGGCCGGACAATGTTATGTATGTGCATGTGGTTTTTTTACCTTGGTTGGGTGTAACTAAAGAACTAAAAACTCGCCCGGCTCAATTTAGCGCCCACGAATTACAAGGCTTCGGTATTCAACCAGACGCAGTCATGTGTCGGAGTGACCACCCCGTTAACGAAGTGGCGTTGAATAAAATTGCTTTAGCTGCTAATTTGCCAGTTCGTGCCGTAGTGCCGTTAGAAAATGCCCGGGTTGTTTACGATGTTCCTCTCACCTTAGAAAATTATGGGTTTGGTCAGTTGGTAGTGCAAAAACTTAATCTTACCCAATCCGAACCTCACCTTAATGAATGGCGTAATTTGGTTAGTAAAATTTTAGTAGATAAGCGCAAAATCACCGTTGGTTTGGTAGCTAAATATACCACTATGGAAGATACTTATTTAAGCGTGTTCGAAGCGCTAAAAGCGGCCGGATGGCATCATAATGTGGATGTCGTAATTAAACGTATTGATGCCGAAACTTTAGAACTGCCCGAAGCTAATGTGGCGGAAATTTTGAGTGGTTGTGATGGCTATGTAGTGCCGGGTGGATTTGGGGTGCGGGGAATCGAAGGCAAGATCAAAGCGGCTCAATTTGCCCGCGAGCAGCAAGTGCCGTATTTGGGATTATGTTTGGGTATGCAAATTGCGGTGATTGAGTTTGCGCGTCATGTGCTGGGCTGGGAGGATGCGCATAGTACCGAGTTTAATGAAAATTCTCTTCATCCCGTTATCCATATTATGGAATATCAAAAGCAGATTACCGACAAAGGAGGCACTATGAGATTGGGCAGTTACCCTTGCCAAATTGCAACGGGCTCGAAAGCCCAAATGGCTTATCAACAAACTACTATTGCCGAGCGGCATCGCCACCGTTATGAATTTAATAATCAATATCGCCCCGCTTTTCAAGCAGCCGGAATGTGGCTATCGGGCTTATCCCCTAATGGCGAATTGGTGGAAATTGTGGAATTAACCAACCATCCGTGGTTTGTCGCCTCGCAATTTCACCCTGAATTTAAGTCGCGGCCCCAGCGTCCCCATCCCTTGTTCCGCGAATTTATCGCCGCTGTTATCCGCAGTACTTCTTTGCTTTAAACTACATTCACAAAAGTGGCTTTTTTGAGGTTGATGCCACTACTCCTGACTTGTTTTTGGGCGAATTTTACTTTACCGTCGCGTTTGGCGAATAAGGTATGATCGGTACCCATGCCGACATTTTGCCCGGCCCGATATTTTTGTCCGCGTTGGCGAAGAATAATCTGACCAGTTTTAATCTTTTGGCCACCATAAATTTTAACCCCCAACATTTTGGGCTTAGAATCTCTTAGGTTTTTGGCTGTACCGCCAGCCTTAACATGTGCCATAGGATAGAGTTTAGAGTGTCAGGTATCAGGTGTCAAGTATTAAGCGGGAAAACAAAAGAATCTTTAACGCCAGCTTTTTTGTCTTGCCTGACACTTGATACTGACAACTTGATGCTGTTTAGTTACCCTGATAAATTACAGGAAAACTGACTGGAGGTCAAGCTCCTCCTTGCTTTGTTATTCCGTCCGTCAGTTGGCGGATCCGAGTCGGAATCCATGTCCTGCCTGCTCGGACAGGGAAGAGCTGTATAATATTATTCAACGGCTCATATACGAGCCGTTGAAGCTTCACATCCCCACCGCTCCTCCCCTTTATTAAGGGGAGGTAGGGAGGGGTTATTTTTTTTCGAAAAAGAAGAGTTCACGAATAACGAGTTGATCGGGACGAGAATAAAGAAACCCGCCCCGCTTGCTGATACTGGCATCTTTTTTAATTAGTTCCTTGGCCAAAACCTGCTTAGGAGTGTAGCCGAGTTGTTTGATTTGGTCTAAAACTTCGATATAGCGGAGGCCATCCCGAGTTTTGAAAATCGGGAAGACCATGCCGATGCGTTTTACGGCCGGAAAGTTTTTTTGCAAATTCTTAAAGAAATTGAAATAGAGTTCCCCTAATTCCTTAGCGGTTTGTTCGGCGTCTCGACCGAATAAGATCTTTTTTAAGGGTGGCCCGAGATAAGGCTCGGTGACGATGGCAGTTTCGGCCGAATTCAGTTTTTCCCATTTGGTCTTAGTGGCATCGGCTTCTTTGATGTGGGTTTGGAGATTTAATTTTGGCAGTTTCTTTAATTTAATAAACCAATCCAAATTATTGATGGTGTTTTTGATAGCATCTTCTGCGATATCCGACCCATAAATATTTAGATCCAAGAGCAAAGCTTCTTGCAGGACAATCCCGCTGCCACAAAACGGATCATAGATCACTTTAGTCCGGCTACCCCGGGCCAGATTGAGCAAAATTTGGGCTAATTTAGGAGGTAACATGCCAGATTTGGCATCGGGGGACGGTTTGTCCCAGTCTCTCTCCGAGTAAGACGCGTAATCCTGCACGCTTAAAGTTTTGCCGACATAATAATGATCACGGTCGCGGATGAGGGCAATTTCGGCGCCGGTATCGATAAGACGATTGCGTTCGACTTGCACGCTGGATAGGCGAGACGAACGATCTTCGATATAGCGAATACTATAATCATCTTTCAGTCGGCGCTTGATGCTATACGCAAAATTATTCAGCCAAGTCATTTCGGCGTATGTAGGATCAGGATCCGAATAGACGCTAATGCCAAAATTTATCTTGTGTTCTTTTTGGGCAAAAAATTCTTTCATCAATTTATCTAAGGTCAGAATTTTTTCCAGTTCGTAAATCTTGCCTTTGAAATCGGCTTTAACGGCGAATATTTTGATCACTCCTCCCAGTTCATTTTGGAGCTGGGCAATATAATTGGGAGATTTTTGAATATCAATAATTAAGATGTCGTTTAACATCTCGTATTTTCCATACGGAATTTTATGATTAGCCAAAAAGCTTAACAGCTCGGCGAGGCTTAAAGTAGGGTGATTGCCAAATAAAAATGCGTATTGGGTCATTTATTAGTTTGTCAGCTGGTTAGTTCCTCCCCTGCCAAGGGGAGGTTAGGCCTGCCCCGCGGAGCGACATCTATATCGGAAGAGGCTAATGACCTATTTCCGATGAGATGGAGCGAATGCTGGGGTGGGGATTGTAATTTTGATATTGTACTCCCTCCTCCCCTCACCCCTCCTCCGGCAGGAGGGGATTAAGCTGCTGTTAATCATTAGGGATAGTATCTTTAGTATAATGAGGCAAGACAGGAGGGAGCAAGGCCTTATGGGACATATTAACTATAACAAACATCATTGAATAAGGTATTAGAGAAATGACCATGCAACAACTTATTAGCCAGGAAGCGCAGCGGCAACAAGAGACGATCAGCCTGATCGCTTCCGAAAATTATGCTCCTAAAGTTGTCCGGGAAGCTGTAGGGTCGGTGCTGATGAACAAGTACGCCGAAGGTTATCCCGGGAAACGCTATTATGGGGGCAACGAGGTCATCGACCAGATTGAACTGGAGGCCATCCAAGCAGCCAAGAAGCTCTTCGGCGCCGACCATGCTAATGTGCAACCATATTCGGGTACACCCGCCAATTTAGCGGTCTACGCCGCTTTATTGCAACCGGGTGATGCTGTTTTGGCTATGGGCTTGCCCCACGGAGGGCATTTGTCGCATGGACATAATCTTAGCTTGTCCGGGCAGATCTATAAATTTACCCATTATGGGGTGGATCCGGAGACCGGCCTGATTAATTATGAAGAAGTTCGTAAATTAGCTAGAATATTTAAGCCCAAATTAATTGTGTGTGGAGCTACAGCATATCCCAGAGAAATAGATTTTGTTAAGTTTTCTGAAATAGCCAAAGAAGTTGGAGCGTACTGTATGGCAGATATATCGCATATCGCCGGTTTAGTCGCTGTGGGTTTACATCAAAGCCCAATGGATTGTTGCGATGTTGTGACTACTACTACCCACAAAACATTGCGCGGGCCGCGTGGAGCAATTATTTTATGTAAAAAAGATTTAGCCGAAAAAATTGATAAAGCGGTTTTTCCTGGCCTGCAAGGCGGACCTCACGAAAATACGATTGCTGCCATTGGGTTGTGTTTAGAATCGGCGCAAGCACCCGAGTTCAAAAAATATATTCAACAAGTAGTTAGTAATGCTAAAATTCTCGCGGATGTTCTGTCCCAAAATGGTCTCACCATTTGTACCGGCGGTACAGACAATCATTTAGTTTTGGTGGATTTGCGTTCGCTGAAATTAACCGGCAAAGAGGCGGAAAATGTTTTGGGACAATGCGGGATTATTGTGAATAAAAACATGATTCCTGGTGATCCCAGAAAACCATTAGATCCCTCGGGCATTCGCTTGGGTACACCAGCGGTCACCACGCGGGGAATGCAGGAAAAAGATATCGAAGAATTAGCTAATTTGATCGTGGCTATTCTAAAAAATCACCAAGACCAAAAGATTTTGGAGCAAACTAAAACAGCTGTCAGCAAGTTAGCCCAAACCTTCCCCGTCCCCGAATAGTCAGTTGTCATTAGCTCGTCTGGGGCGAGCTGTTGGAAATCTGTGGCAAAACTTCGCCGCCATTTGAATGGCGGTTTTTTTATTGGATGAATAATAGTTCTCGATGGAGCCAGGCGTATTGTCCATGCGTCGCCCTTCGGGGGCTATGCAGGACAAGCTTCTTTTGCGCAAAATGTGGCTGGCAAGATATCCGAAACATTAGTGAAGGATATCGTAGCCAAGCGTAGTCCCTCCCCAATTTCCCTGGATGTTGCGAGCATTTACTAACAACGCACAGAAATTGAGGAGGGACGAAGGTTGGTGGCCGAGGTGGGGGATGGAACCCTACTCAACAAAGCTATTCGCTTTGTCTCCGCTCAATAGGGCTTCCGCCCTCTTGCTGAAATCTAAAGATTTCAGTCACCCCAAACGGGAAACTCCCGTTTCCCGACCCCTTCCCATGGGTTCGACCCCAATACAAACCCACCAAAAGACTACCATGCATCCAAAGACGCATGTCAGTCTTTTGGTGGCCGAGGTGGGGGTCGAACCCACACATCCTTTTGGGATACACGATTTTGAGTCGTGCGNNGTCTGCCAGTTCCGCCACTCGGCCATCTGAATAAACCCCTAATTGTAATATTGTAGTCATGCGCGCCTGCCTGCCGGTAGGCAGGTCTGCCAGTTCCGCCACTCGGCCCGTTAGAAGCCCAGTCTTTATTAAATTATACTATTAAATAACCCCACCTACACCTCCCCTTTTTTAAGGGGAGGAGGGGAGGGGTAATAGTACCAAGTGACCGGGGCAATTTTTTAGCGTAAAATGAATTCATTACTCACTAAGCATTATTTATGAAAGATCTATTAAAAAATAGTTCATTGGCTGTTGTTCTGGTAGTTTTGATCGTGATTTGGTTTGTGGTATATGGGACAATTAAATTGCCGTCGACTAACAATAATCCTGATACTACTGCTCCCACCCAAGCGAGTATCGCTGCGCTGGCGGATTGTCTGACGACCAAAGGCTATAAATTGTATGGCGCATTTTGGTGTTCACATTGCAAACAACAAAAAGACCTATTCGGAATTTCGGTGAATAAATTAAACTACATTGAATGCTCTACTCCCGATGGCAAGAATCAATTAGAGGTTTGTGCTCGGGAAAATATTGAAGCCTATCCGACTTGGGGTTTGCCTGACGGCACAAAGCAAACTGGATTAATGACTTTGCAGCAATTAGCCAACTCGAGCAGTTGTCCGCTTAACTAACAAGAGTTTTAATGTTTAAGTTTCTCCTGAGGTGAATCAAACCTACCATATTAAAGTAGATTCGGGGCATCATGCCATGCCGCCATCTTTTCCTTCCCGGCATCATTCCCGCCCGCCTCGATCCCAACGCTCCAATGTGCCCCAGCGTTGGCTGAAAGATATTTTGGGTTTTTTGGGATTGTTCATCGTCTTTTTTGGCATCTCATCTTTAGTTGTGATGGCGCCAACTTTGTATACCAAAGTCAGTTATTATTTCTTAACTGATGACGCTGAAAAGGATAACCAAAGATCGGGTTTGCCCGTATCATCCAACAACGACACATTCCCTGTCTCGTCCGATCAAAACAAACCTATTATTAAGGAAGATAAAATTATTATCCCGAAAATTAATGTTGATGCTCCGTTAGTATTTGTACAAACTGCGGACAACAAGACCATTTTAGAGTCCTTGCAGGACGGAGTAGCACATTATCCCGGCACGGCTTTGCCCGGGCAGGCGGGCAATGTTTTTGTAACCGGACATAGCTCGTATTATTGGTGGAGCGGCGGCAAATACAACCGCGTATTTACCTTGTTAGACAAGTTGCAAGCTAATGATCTAGTCTATATCCACTATCAAGGCGAAGAGTATATTTATAAAGTGCGCGATAGCATTGTGGTCTTGCCTAAACAAACTGAAGTACTCAAACCTACAGCGACACCAACTTTATCGATGATGACTTGTACGCCGATCGGGACTAACTTAAAACGACTGATTGTGCGGGCAGATATGATCTCTTCTCCCGCCAAAGACATCAGCGGCATTACCGAGTTTGCTGATATTCCCAAAATTCCTGTCTTTTTACCACTATAGAGATAGTTCTCACCTGTCTACCTGTCGTCAAATAGGTTCGAACAATAAAATAATTACTGTTCGAGAAGCGCAGCGACGAGAACTCTTGCGGTTAGTTTAGAAGAACAAATTAGTTTTGTCTCGTAAAGTAACTTCGGTTAACTGGTGGGTTTTGGCATCGATATAAGTGAGCTTGCTGATTTGGCTGTCAGTGATAATTAAATCGCCAGGTTCCGTCAAGTTAATCAATGCATAGTTGTTCATGCCAGTTAAATCGATACTCGTGAGTTTGTTACCGGACAAATAAAGTACCGTATCGTAACTGAAATGAATCAATTTTATGTTCCGTTGATTATCTAAAATAATTTTGGGAACATCTTCTAATTTTTCCCAGGCGCGGGCGACGACCTGATTATTTTGCTGGTAAATTAGATAAGTGTCATCCCAAAGCACCGAGGGAGTAATCCCGTCAGCTAAACGCGACCAAGTTAGCTCGTTGTTAGTCCGCTCACTAAGCCATAAAGCCGTTGTTTGTTTATTGGTGACTGTGCAGAGCCAATTGTTATCAACTTTGCCAAAGGTGTAGGCTTCGCCAGTAGGCAACACGGCAATAGTCTCATTAATATTGTTGCCTCGGTTGATTTTGACCAAACTGACAATTTTGTTAGCAGCTACGGCTGCGTAAATATTGTTATCGAAAATGCCCATATCCACCACATTAGGTATTGTCACAATAGTTTTATTAGCCACGATATCAATGAGATTTAATTTGCCGAGTTGCCAATTAACTAATTCGGTATTGCTTAGCCATTGCCATTTAGTTAATTGCCGGCCCGTAGCCACCAACTTGATGATGCCGCTCCGTACATTAATCACTAAAAAATATTGATTATATCTGCCGGTGGATTGGAATAACAGCAATTGGCTATCCGGCGAGAAGTTGATAGGGGAGAGTTGGCCGTTGGCAATGTCGGTGGCATTAGTCCCTTTGATATGTTGGCGAATTAATCCGGCATTAGCTAAGACCGAGGTAGTCTTATTGTTGATATCCCAGAGCCAAATTTCTTGCTTGGTTCCTCCTACAATCTTGCTGTTGTCGGGTGTCCCCACAATTTTATCTACGGCGTTTTCGATTAGAGTGGTTGGTTGTAGGTTAGCTGAAGTTAAAAGAACATTGCGTTTTTCTGTCACCAAACCCGATTCGACTAATAAGTTGCCTTGCCACGGTCGATAGTTGGATTTATTTAATTCCAGCAGATAATCGCCAGGCAGTAGACGTTTAATGGTCGTGGGGGTGGATTTGTCTATAGCCTTGCCGGCCAATTTGATCTCGGCCCCCCGAGGGTAAGATTCGATTAAAATAAATCCAGTCTTTTTGAAGTTTAAGTTCTGCCAATCGATTTTGTAGCCCATAGCATAGAGCAAGGCATAGCTTGCCACCACGATAAATACAAAAACAGCGAGGACGTAGCCGAGAATAACTAACCGGATAGGTTTCATTGGGCGAAGATATTTTTTGATAAGATATAAGAGCTATGAGCAAATTTATTATCGAAGGGGGGAGATCGCTCTCGGGAGAAGTTAAAGTGAGCGGGGCCAAAAACGCTGCCTTGCCGATTTTAGCTGCTTCGTTGTTAACTACCGATACCCTGACGATAAATAATGTCCCTGATATTCAGGATATTCGGACCATGTTAGGAGTATTGGAAAGCCTGGGTTGCGAAATTTTGGACTTCTCTAATCATAAGGTAATTATCAGGGGGAGTAAAGTTGACGGGCGCGACCCTGATTTTGTCAAAGTCAAGCAAATCAGGGCATCTGTCTTGATTTTAGGTCCTTTGCTGACCAGATTTAAGCGAGTTAAGGTGACTCACCCTGGTGGCTGCCATATCGGTGCTCGGCCGATTGAGGCTCATTTACGGGCTTTTGAGGCGCTCGGGGCGACTGTACACTCGGATGACCAATTCTATTATGTCGAAACAGCCGGATTGCGAGGGAGGAAAGTAGTACTCCGCGAGTTGAGTGTTACCGCCACCGAAAATGCTTTGCTGGCTGCCGTGCTGGCCCCCGGCATTACCGAAATCAGATTGGCTGCTGCCGAGCCAGAAATCACTAATTTAGCAGAATCGCTTAATTTGATGGGGGCGAAGATTAAGGGATACGGTGGGCATACTTTAATAGTGGAAGGAGTCAGCCAATTACATGGCGCTGAATTAAAGATTATTCCGGATCGGATCGAGGCAGGAACTTTCGCTATTGCTGCTGCCGTTCTGCATAGCGATGTATTGATAGACGGATATGTGCCTGATCACCTCGATATGTTTACCAGCAAATTATTAGAAGCAAATGTTCAAATTCAGTTGTTGCCCGATAATTGCGCTCGGATTGCTCGAACTACTCAACTTAAGGCAGTCGACGTGAGAACAGACATTTATCCTGGGTTTCCGACCGACCTGCAAGCCCCGTTTGCCGTTCTACTTACGCAAGCTGCCGGTCATGGCAAGATTTTTGAAACGATGTTCGAAGGGAGATTGAATTATTTGCAAGAGTTATCTAAAATGGGAGCAAGTTCCGAAATTCTCAACGCCCGTGAGGCTATTATTTCGGGACCGACTCCGCTCTACGGTAAAGAGATCAACAGCCTGGATATTAGATCGGGTGCCACATTGATTCTGGCAGCCCTCGTGGCGGCTGGCATCAGTATTATTACTAATGCCGAAATGATTGACCGGGGTTACGAAAAGATCGAAGATAAGCTAACTAAACTGGGGGCTAAGATAGATAGGGTGTAACTATGGTTATTGGAATTGATGCGAGTGCAATTTTGTCTGGCAAAAAAACTGGGGTTGAAGTCGTGACTACTGATTTGATCAAAGCGATTTTACGAAATGACCCAGCCAATACTTACTGGTTGTATACTCCAGCTGCTCTCCCAGTTGATATGCAGGGCGAGCATGTGGTAAATGTGGTGGTGCCAGGTAAGCGGTTTTGGACGCAGCTACACTTAAGTCGGGCTATCCGCAAGAATCCGCCGCATATTTTTTGGTCACCGAGCCATATTTTACCAAAATTGCCGCCCCAGACCAAAGGCGTTGCCACTATTCATGATTTAGCTTGGTATTTATTGCCCCAGAGTTATACTTGGCGGGCTCGGCTGATGTCTTGGTTAACGGTTCGCCGAGCCATCAAACAAGGGCATCACTTGATCGCTGTCAGCCGACACACCAAAAAAGATCTTAAAAAATACTTTCAGGTTCCCGGCGATAACGTAGCGGTAGTCTATCACGCATTAAGAAGCGATTGGTCGGACGATAATACCAATCCAAATTTGGGCGAGTATCTTTTGTTTGTCGGGCGGATTGAATTTCGCAAGAATATTCTCCAAGTGCTGAAAGCTTTTCAGGGGTTTGCGGCAGCGCACCCGCAAGTTAAATTGGTCTTGGCGGGGTCACCCGGACATGGGTTCAAACAAGTGCAAAAATTAATCAAACGCCTACAGCTTACCGATCAGGTTTTGAGCCTGTCCTATGTGCCTACCCAACAATTGCCTGGGTTATATCGCCATGCTTTGGGCGTGGTTTATCCTTCTTTGTATGAGGGTTTTGGTCTGACTATTCTGGAAGGTTTTGCTGCTGGCGTACCCGTGATGACTTCTAATCTGGGTGGGACCAAAGAAATTGCTGATGGAGCTGCTCTGTTGGTTAATCCCCAAGATATTGATGAGATGAATTTGGGATTGCATCGATTGGTCGATGATGGTGAATTAAGAAGTAGCTTAATCGCCAAAGGCAAACAAAGACTGCAGGAGTTTAATTGGGATATCTCTGCTCAAAAAATAATTAATTTATGGAAACAGCTTTAAAACCGGTCGGTGGGATAGAAAGTTCCCCTCCTGTCCGAGGAGGGGTTAGGGGAGGAGGGAGTATAGACAAACACTCCCCACCCCAGCATTCGCTCCATCTCATCGGAAATAGGTCATTAGCCTCTTCCGATATAGATGTCGCTCCGCGGGGCAGGCCTAACCTCCCCTCCGGAAGGGGAGGAAAGATAAAAATTGCGCTTGTGCATGATTTTTTAGTCAAAATTGGCGGAGCGGAAAAAGTAACTGGAGCGATCAGCGAGCTATTTCCCGAGGCTCCGATTTATACATTGCTTTACCACCCGAGGGTGGGGGCTTTATTCCCACAACGCAAAATCATCGTGTCCTATTTACAATTGTGGCAGAAGTTTTTGCATCTTCCGACTAAGTTCTTATTACCATTTATGGCGCTGGCTATCGAAAGCTTTGATTTTACCGGATATGATTTAGTTATTTCCAGTAATCATTCTTTCGCGGGGGGAATTATCACCTCGCCAGAAACAGTCCATATTTCTTATTGTCACTCGCCCACGCGTTATCTGTGGGATGCTTTTCATACCTACATCAACGAGCAGCGGTTGAATGGGTTAGGCAAACGGATATTGTATGGCCTTCTGCACCAATTGCGGATCTGGGATAAATTAAGCTCTGGCCGAGTCCAAAAATATATCGCCATTTCCCAATATGTAAAAAATCGCATTCGTAAATATTATCGCCAGGATAGCGCCATCATTTATCCGCCGGTAGATACTGATAAAATTAAGCCCGCTGCTACCCATAGCGATTATTTTTTAATAGTATCGCGGCTAACTCCTTATAAAAAAATCGATCTGGCCATCGCGGCTTGCAATACTTTGCGGCTGCCCTTAGTTATTATCGGAACAGGCGAGGATGAAGCCCGCCTCAAAAAGTTAGCTGGCTTTAGCATCGATTTTTTGGGCTGGCAAAACGATGCGAATAAAATCAAATATTTGCAGAATTGTCGGGCAGTCATTTTCCCGGGCGAAGAAGATTTTGGTATCGTACCGGTAGAAGCTATGGCGGCGGGTAGGCCAGTCATTGCTTATCGCAAAGGGGGCACGCTGGAAACTATCCAAGAAGGCGTGACCGGAATGTTTTTCGATCAACCCACAGCCGCATCCTTAACGCAAACTTTGCAAAAGTTTTTGCAACAAGAAAATAATTTTGTAGTAGATAAAATTACTCAACAGGCCGAAAAATTTAATAAATCGCGTTTTCAAGCTGAATTAATTAAGCTCATTACTAACGAATTAAAAGCATGCGGAAAACTATAGATATTTTGGGGGTAACCGTTGACGCCATTACTGTCCCTGAAGCCTTAGAGCGCATTAGCGCGTTAGCCGAGGATGGTCAGAGCCATGCTATTGTTACGCCTAACCCTGAATTTGTGGTGCAAGCGCAAACTGATGCCGAGTTTAGGGCTTTGATCAACAGCGCCGATCTATCTTTGCCTGATGGGATCGGGATTTTGTGGGCTGCCAAATATTTGTCGTTGCCTTTAGCTAAATATCCGCTATTCACTTATCTGCAAGCCTATATGAATTGGATGGGAACAGGGCTAAGAATTATTTGGCAACCTGATTATGTCAGCTCTGTTATCCCCGAAAGAATTACTGGTGCTGATATGGTATGGGAGATCAGTAAATTAGCAGCTCAGCGGGGGTGGAGCATATTTTTAGTCGGGGCAGCGGAGGGCGTGGCTAAGGCAGCTGCCCAAAATTTGCAATGGCTCTATCCCAACTTAATTATTTCCGGAGTCAGTGCTGGCCCGCCTTATGAGAGCGAAGAATTAGCGATGCAGCAGATTAAAACGAACCAACCTAAGTTTGTCTTTTTGGCTTTTCCAGCTAAAGAACAACTGCGCTGGATAAAAACCTATAAAGAACAAGCGGACGGGATTATTTTTATTGGAGTGGGGGGCGCTCTCGATTTTATCGCGGGCGGAGTTGCCTTAAACGCCCCGCGCAACCATCAACAACCAGCTAAAAGATCGCCAGCATGGTTACAAAACCATGGTTTGGAATGGATTTGGCGGTTATTCACCCAACCTTGGCGCTGGGCGCGTATCCTCACGGCGGTGTTTGGTTTTTCTCTCCGGGTAGTTCGCTACAAGATCAAAAAAACACTAAAATAAACCCCTGCTTCTTTGGGGAAGCAGGGGAGCCTGGTTCTCGGCGAAGAGCCAGGTTTTATAGAAAGGCTGTGCGAGAGAGCCTTTAGAGGACAAAGGAACAAATATTGATAATGTCTCATTGTACATTATTGGTTTATCATAAAGCCAACTACTTTTTGTTACAATTAGGATATGGAGGTCAATGTGGGCAAATCAGTTGCTAATAATATCCGGGTTCGATTCGCGCCGAGTCCGACCGGAGCATTGCATATTGGTAGTGCGAGAACTGCGTTGTTTAATTATCTATTCGCCAAGAAGAATGCCGGCGAGATTATCTTGCGCATCGAGGATACTGACAAAGAACGCAACCAGGATATTTTCGAAAAAGATATTAAGGATAACTTAAAATGGTTAGGGTTGAATTGGGGTGAAGAGTACAAGCAATCCGATCGGACTGATTTCTACCAAAAATATTTAAATCAATTAGTAGCGGAGGATAAAGCGTATAGCAAAGACGGCGCCTATTATTTTCGCACGCCGACAGATGGCAAAATTATTGTCGATGACCTGATCCGAGGCAAAGTAGAATTTACCGCCGAAGCTTTCGACGATTTTGTTATCGCTAAAAGTAACGGCGATTTTATTTTCCATTTTGTGAATGTGGTGGATGATTGGCAAATGAAAATCTCGCATGTTATTCGCGGGGAAGACCATTTGTCTAATACCCCTAAGCACATTCTCTTGTTTCAAGCCTTCGGCGCTGAACCGCCGAAATATGCGCATATTCCTTTAATTTTGAATCCGGATCGCACTAAAATGAGCAAACGTTCCGGCGATGTAAATTTTGTCGACTATATTAACAAGGGCTACCTCCCGATCGCCTTAATTAATTTTTTGGCGCAACTCGGTTGGAGCGAACCCTCGGCCAAAGAATTCTTTGATTTAGAAGAACTTATTCAGGTGTTTGATTTAAGTCGGGTGCAAAAAGCTGGGGCCGTGTTCGATATCAAATATCTTAATCACCTAAATCATCACTATCTTAACCAGATGCCATTGGCGGAATATTATAAGTTGGCCAAACCGCATTTACCTTTTGCGGGTACCGACGAGTATCACCAGCAAGTGCTGAAATTATTGCAAGATCGGGCGGAATATTTAGCCGAGCTGCCCAAATTAGCTGAATATTTTTATCAGTCACCAGAGTACGACAAAGATCTATTAGTTTTCAAAAAAAGTACCCCCGCCCTGACTGGCCGTGGCCTGCAGGCAGCGCATAAAGTATTATCCGCTCTGGCGCCCAGCTCTTGGACGGAGACTGGTTTGCAGCAAGTGTTGGATGATACAATTGTGGCGGAGGGGCTAACTGCGGGAGATCTTTTTTGGCCGGTGAGAGCAGCTCTTTCTGGTCTTTCTGGCAGTCCTAGTCCAGTCGAATTATTAGCGGTATTAGGTAAGACAGAGTCTTTGCAGCGTTTAGAAATAGCAATTACTAAACTAAATGGCTAAAAAAAAGATCAGTATTACTTATGTCATCGGCGATAGCTCCTTAACCGGCGCTCCGCGCCATTTACTATCGCTCGTTACTGGTTTAGACCCCAAAGAATTTAGCGTGTCGGTGATTTTGCCCCAAGGTCCCTTGGCGGCCGAATTAAACAACCACAGGATCACCACCTTTTTAGTGCCCATGCGGTCGCGTTCTGATGTTGCAGCAGTCAATGCGATTAGAAAATTACTAATTAAGTACGACCCGGATATTATGCATGCCCATGGCCAACGGGCAGGCTTGTTGGCTCGGTTGGCGGTAAAGGATTTGCCGATCAAGGTAGTTTATACCGAACATACTTGGACCAAGGAATTTAAGTTAGATAATCCGCTTTTGCATTGGGCGCATATCCGATCGATGCGGATGTTAGATAAGATAACTCACAAAACCATCGCCGTATCTAAAGCCGTAGCAGACTTTTTGCTGTCTGCCCATATTACCAAGCCAGACAAAATCCAAGTGATCTATAACGGCATTGAACTCCTATCCGATAAACCATTGCATTCAGAATTCGAGTTGCTAAGAAAGTACTCTCTCGGACTGAAAGATGTAGTGATAGGCACCATCGGTAGTATGAATATTCAAAAGGATACCGCTTCCCTGATCAAAGCCATGCCAAGGGTGCTTAAGCGTTTTCCCAATGCCAAATTAGTTATTGTGGGGTCCGGTCCTTTGCAAAAATATCTGCAACGTCTCACCCAAAAACTAAAAGTTGCCGAGGCGGTAGTTTTTACCGGCGTTATCAACAATGTAGCGGATATTCTTAAAACTTTTTCTGTGTTTGTGCTTTGTTCCAAATCAGAAGCTTTCGGTATCTCTATTTTAGAAGCGATGAAAGCCCATGTGCCGATCGTGGCTACCAAAGTAGGGGGCATTCCGGAAATTATTACCAGTAACCGCAACGGTTTATTGGTCAGCCCGGGTGATTCAAAACAATTGGCTTCTACGATTATGAAGTTATTGAACGACAAGAAATTGCAGAAAAAATTAGCTGTGGGCGGATACGACACCTTGCAAAAATTCACTACCACCACCATGGTGCGCGAAACCGAAAAACTCTACAAGCAGCTCGTCAGATAGCACCAAGCATCAGGTGTCAAGTTCCTCCCCTGCCCGAGGGGAGGAGGAGAGGTGGGGAGGGAGTAAAAAATAGATAATTAAAAATAATTATATGTGGAAACAAATTAAAGAGGTTTTGGGTCTAAGTGTACTCTAAGCTATTGGTGCCAGCGTGGTAGTGTGGCTCTGGTCTCTTGTCATGACTAATTTGAGCCAAGTTTTTCAGAATAGCACGCCGACAGTCACCACTTTCGTTTTAATGCCCCTCATCTTTATGATTACGGCTGTTTTAGCGGGCGGAGCGGTGCTGGGCTATCCTTTGTATCTGGTACTGCACGAGCGCAAATGGGGGACTGCTATCACCCTTGTCGCCCTATCTTTGATTTGGTTAGGGTTGATCGCTGCTATCATTACTCTTCTGGCTATTCGTTAAACTCATAGATTCAGCATAATACTGCTTGGCGCAGAGATTTTGGTGTAGCATAATAAGTGAACATTCCGANNACATTGGAGCATTCTTGGGGCGTAGCCAAGTGGTAAGGCAACGGGTTCTGGTCCCGTGATCGTAGGTTCGAATCCTTCCGCCCCAGCCAACCAATGTGCGGAAACCCTGCTAACCTACTGGGTTCGCCCCGGCATTCGTGGGGCGCCCTGCTTGCCCAGAGAATTTTGGGGGAATTTAGGGCGACCCCTACTCTCGGAGCCAAATAGAACGAGTTAAATAACCGACTCACCTTAGAAGGTTAAGGACAAAGATTAACTTGTGAAAATCTTAGTAATTTATGGTGGCTTTGGCTTATCACCCGAAGCAGAAATATCAAAAAATTCTGGTTTGGCGGTTTTGAATGCCTGTAAAAAAGCAGGATATGAAGCAGAGGGTTTCGAGTTAAATAAAGATAATATCGACTATATTATAAATAAGGCAGAGAGTTTCGATTTGGTTGCCCCTATGCTGCACGGCAAATTTGGTGA
>DQGN01000014.1 GCA_003524745.1 Patescibacteria group bacterium | reverse complement strand
GTGCAATTCTCGCCGACGCCTCACAACTGCCTGGGTGGTGGAATGGTATACACGAAGGACTTAAAATCCTTTGCCGCAAGGCTTGTGGGTTCGAATCCCACCTTGCCCACCAAAGAACTTTTATTCATCTAAAAATGGATAGGAGTTCTTTGGTTATCCAACTAGATCAAATGGGCCAAACGGGGAATAATCTATTCTTGCTTGATACCTGATACTGACAACTACTGCAGAGTTTTGCGGGAGCGGATGTACCATTTTTCGATATTCATAAACCGATCAGGGGTGCTGCTGATATTAATCGACTCCGTGGTGCCTTTAACTTTAGCATCTACCAAATAAGTGTAATTGGGACGATACAACAGGATAGCGGGCACAGTTTTGGCAAAAGCATTTTGGAAGCTGTGATAATAACTAATCGCCCGGCCCAAATCCGAAGATAAGCGCGCCATTTCTAACGGATTATCAATATCTTTGTCGTACATCAACGATAGCGCCAACCCCGGGTCAGCAGTTTGGCTGCTATGCCAATAGGCATACGGATCAGAATCGGCTCCCAAGTTTTGGCCGAAGATCAACACTTCATAATTACGCGGACGAATGATGGTGTTGATTAAATCATTCGAGTTGACTGGATTTAAATTAACTTCGGCCCCAATCGCCTGCCAACCTTCTTTCAATATATCCGCCATCAAAGCGTTGGTTTTATCGTCCTTAAAAGTGACGGTAAATGCCAATCTTTGTTTGTTTTTCTCTAAAACCTTATCATTATCTGTATCTTTCCAGCCGGCTTTAGTGAGGACATTGGCGGCAGCGCCCAAATCATAATTATAAGTTTTTACATCGGGCAGATTCCCCCAAAAACCGGATAAAATCGGGCTGTTAACTATTTCGGCATTCCCGCCCGCTACCTCTTTAATAATTTTTTCTTTATTGGTGGCATAAGCCAGCGCTTGACGCACATCTACATCCGCAATAATCGCTTTGTTTTCACCAAATTGATTGAAGAAAACTGCTCGATATTGCGGCAGAGGATAAATATATTGATGCGAACTGGGCAACAGGAGATCTTCGGTGGGAATAGCGCCAGAAAATCCTCCGGCAGTAATGTTGCCGTTGGCTAAGGCAGTTAATAATTCTTTTTCGCTATCAAATGAGACAAAAACAATTTTATCAATTAGGGGAGTGCCCGCATAATAATACTGGTTAGGTTCTAAACTAATGGCTTCTTGGCCGGATGTTTGGCTAAATTGATAGGGTCCGGCTCCGATGGGAGCAGTATTATTGGTCGGCTCGCCGATCCCCGCTACGGGCAATAGTGCGAACAAATGTGAGGGGATAATGCCGATAGTTGTTTTAGCCAAAAAGAAAGTTGAAGGATCGGGTAAGTCGATTTTGACCGTTCTGTCATCCACCGCTGTGGCCGTCACGCTTAACCAATCGGTGCGATAGGGGCCGGTGTAGGCTTCGTTTTGCATAACTTGGATAGTAAAAACAACATCATCAGCATCTAATTTCTCGCCATCTTGCCATTTCAGATTTTCGCGCAGTTTGAAGACGTAGGTTTTGCCTTTATTTTGCACTTCCCAACTTTCCGCCAAATCCGGGATAAATTCTCGGGATGGATTAGTTTTGACCAATCCTGCGAAAATCAATTTGACCAAATCGTCTTCCACGGTGTTAGCGCGGGCATATAAGGGGTTAATAATTTGCGGTTTGCCAATGACGCCTTCGACAAATACACCGCCCGGCAATGGGCGCTCCACACCAACTTGTTCGCGCCAAATGGCTAACCCGCCCAGCGCCAGCACTATCAGCACCAACAAACCGGCCATGGTTAATTTTTCGGCCCGAGAAAATCTGCTGGCAAATACCTTCAACAAAGCTAACCCAATAAAACCAGCGCGGTGACTGCCAGACAACCAGCGCAAAAGTTGGTGGGTTTGTTGTAATTCTTGGCTAAGTCTTTTTCTAACCCTGAAAATTTGCGACCTCCCTTTATTTAAAGAAGAGGCTGACCAACGCAGTTGCCACAAACAAAACCGCTACTACAATGGTAATAACAAATAATGTCCGCTCTGCGCCCCGACGCGTAGTATAAAAAGAGCTGCTACCGCCAAAGGCCTCTCCTAAAGATGTCCCGCGACCTTGGACCAAGATACTCACCATTAATATAATGGCTAAAACGACTTGTACGATCATTAAAATATTTCCTATCATTGTTGAAAATTACTCTCATATATTAATGTAATTATACCTGATAGTAAAGGGTGTTTTTGTTCACCAAAACCTTCAGATAAACCTGGGGCTAATCCTGCTAACATTATAAGTGGAATATAAGATATGATACAATGTGGTCGAAAACCACATCACCTTGACAAGCTAAACAATCCAAAGGAGGTGCCTTAATGAAGGCATTTGTGTCCTTAGTATTTTTTGCTCTGCTGCTGGTGGCGATGATATTAATTATCCCGGCGCATGGTGATTCTATCACCAATGGTCAAATGCAACTGGCCGAAAAAGCTAAAAATGTCGTGGCCGACATATTCGGCGCAGAAATGACTTACCACTCCGCACATGGTTACAATGTGTACGGAACTTTCTCTGATTTACAGAATCAGAGACTGATCAATCCGGGCTATACTCCCACGAATATCGCCACCGGATACGAAGTAAATATCATGATGAGCGAGTTTATGGAAGACGGGGACCGCCCGATAGTGATGGCACTACCGGTTGCTCCGGATACGGAACAATTGGTTGGATTCGTGGCTTACCGCAACGAATTCTCTAAATCTTTTAGTAATGGTAATGGCGTGGTGCTCAACACTCTCGCCTATCTTTTGCCATTGGACTTGATTAACGACCAGGATAAGGATGAGCTGGTGCTCCCCTTCCAGGAAATAATCGATCAGGTGGAAGCCGGGGGAACACTAACCCGCTCAGATCGTGATGTGATTCTCTACGAGAGCGGAAACGATATCCTACTATTCTATTCCATCCAAGGCACTTCTGCGGTATATTTCCGCGGAATAATGTATTTAGTCATGCCACTCCAGGATGTTGAGACCATAGCTACTCTCCCCATCTACGACAAAGCTGAGTTGGCGCAATGGCTCATGGATCAGACGGCGCAGTCACGCGCCAAAGGAACATTACGCTCATTCGGTAGCTGCCAGCTGGCGTATATTGGCGGAAATGATGAAAAGGTTTATGGTTATTTCGCGGATTTGCAAGAAGAGCTATACATTAGGAGTGATTATACGCCGGAAACCATTGTCGATCGGTATGTTTTTCACTTTTTTCTGGCCGGCAGCAAACAACATTTTCTGATTGTCGCCGGCGGCGGGGTGGAATTACCTTCATTTGCCATTACCGATGATCAGGTATTACTAAAACTAAATCTGGTTACAGGAGACCCGAACGCCCTATTGGATTCTATCGATTTGGACATGAATGTATTCGAAGAGTATATTACCTCCGACAATGACACCACCGAAGATTACTATGATTGGGCCTATGTCTATAAACCCAATGACTACAATACCCATACTGCTCCATATTATATATTCTTTAGTGGTCAACTTTGCACCGGAATGCCGGTTATATAACTAGTACATTGATTTCCAAAAAAACAGCTCGCAAATTATGCAGGCTGTTTTTAATTTATCCTCAAAAATGCTTTTTATCAAATTAATCCCAGCTCCCAGACTTGATTTTCAACGGCTCAGTCGGTTGAGCCGTTGGATTTATACGATTCTGGACGCGCCTGTATATAAGATTCTGGACGAGGCCAGAATGACGATGAAAGGTAAACATCGTCAGCTTGCCAGAATGACGCCTGACTCCAGCCCTTGGAGTCCGAGCGTTAATGAGCCAATAAAATTGACGCTGCGGAGCCAACTGTCCGAGCCTCGCTCCAGTTTTGTATTTCGTCATCCTGAACTTGCGCCAGCCCTCCGTAGCCCACAGGGCGAAGGATGGGATTCAGGATCTTAAAACTGGGGCGGGAGAGTTTGGCGAGAGCGGAAAGACAATTTTATTAGGCGAATATCGAGGACGACGGGCCGGGACTTTTGGTTACTTTTCTAGAAAAGTAGCAAGAAAAAACTATAACATAGATTTCAAATCAGTTACTAATATATTTAAAAGTGTGTTTGGAATGACAAAAAGTGGGGAATATCCTCCCACCTCCCCCAACCCCTCCTCGGGCAGGAGGGGAATTATATTACTCGTAGCGGAGGGCGACAATGGGGTCTAAGCGTGAAGCCCTTATGGCAGGATACATCCCAAACACCACCCCGAACCCTACCGTCATCGCAAGGGGCAGCATGATCGCCATCAAACTAATATGGAACGCCCAGTTCCCGACCAGCGACACAATAAAGGCCCCACTAATGCCAAAGATAAATCCGATGATACCCCCGATAGTAGTGAGTAAAATAGCTTCTAATAAAAATTGAGTTAGAATATCCCGCCGCCTTGCCCCGAGAGCTTTCCGCAGGCCAATTTCGCGAGTTCGTTCTGTCACCGACACCAACATAATATTCATAATCCCGATTCCCCCCACAATTAACGAAATCCCGGCAATTGCCGCGAGGAATAAAGTGAGTGCGCCCATCACAGTATTAATAATATCGATGGCATCTTGAATGGTGCGCACCGTAAAATCATCATGCTGACCAAGACCAATGTTGTGATTCATCCGTAGCGTCTCTATAACATCCAACCTTGCCGCATCCACATTCTTGGGGTCATTTATTTTTACCAATACTTCGAAGACATAATCCACGCCCAATAAAAATTTTTGGGCGGCGGTGACCGGAATAAATATCATCTTGCCAAAATCTTGGCCAAAGGAAAAACCCGTACCTGCACCGAGAACGCCCACGATGCGATAACTATTATTGCCTAATTTTACTTTCTGCCCGACCGCCTCATCTTCCCCAAAAATTTTTTCCTTGATCTTGCCACCCAGAACAGCGACTTTATTTAACGATTTAACATCGCTCAAATCAAAAGCATCTCCAGATAAAAATTTTAAACTCATTAATTCAAAATAATTAGGAGTGATGCCGTAAATAGTCGCCATAATATCGCCGTCCAATCCCTTAACTACAACTTGGGTCGGGGAAGCGGCCGCTCCGGTTTCTGTCACATCAGGAACATTGCGGGGATCGCTTAAAGCTTCTTCGTCTTTTAACGTGAGGGTGGTCACCGTCACTCCCATCACCGCTGCCGGCGGACCGATGCGTTCATCTTCGGAACCCCCCGGCGTCACGGCCATCATATTTGTCCCCATCCCCTGAATTTGATTAAGTATAAATTGCTGAACTCCCTCGCCAGAAGCCACAATAACGACAACGGCCGAAATCCCGATCACAATTCCGAGCAAAGTTAAAATCGACCGGGTTTTATTTACCCAGAGGGCCTGCAGAGCTAATTTGATATTAATTAAAGTGCCCATGATTATTGTGTGGGATGAGGATTTATTTCGTCGTTCACAATACTGCCATCGCGCATAGTAATAATCCGATGGGCAAATTTGGCGATATCTGGTTCATGCGTCACTAAGATCACCGTACGGCCAGCAACATTAAGTTGGCGTAAAATCTGCATGATTTCCATACTATTTTTAGTATCTAAATTTCCGGTGGGTTCATCGGCAAAAATAATTTGAGGATTACCCACTAGCGCTCGGGCGATAGCAACTCTTTGTTGCTCACCACCAGATAATTGATTGGGGAGAGATTTATATCTTTCCTGCAAGCCAACTGCCTGCAGAGCCTGCTCAGCGGCGATTTTGCGTTCCGCAGTAGAAAAATTACGATTATACACCAATGGCAAGGCGACATTCTCCCAAGATGATGTCCGCGGGAGAAGATTAAATGCCTGAAAAACAAAACCTAATTTGAGATTGCGTAATTCTGCCAAACGATCTTCCGGCAAGCTCGCCACTAGCAGGTCGTCCAATTCGTAAACACCGCTCGTGGGGCGATCCAATAAGCCTAAAATGTGCATGAGGGTAGATTTGCCGGAGCCGGATGGCCCCATAATGGCAACAAATTCACCCGCTGCAATGGTTAAATTTAATCCTTTGAGAACTTCGGTATAAGCGCTGCCGAGGCCATAGGTTTTGCGCAGATCTCGCACATTAACTAAGGTGCTCATTGGTTAAAGCTCTCTTAAAACTATGCGATCACCTTCGACTAAACCAGAAACAATCTCAAATTCATTATCACCCACAAGCCCTGCTTGCACTTCCCTATCTTCCATTTTATTATTCGCCCCCATGAGCTGCACTAAATATTTACCATCGGTTCTGGTCACCGCTTTGCGGGGGATAAACAAAACATCCTCGCGCTGTTCGGTCAGAATTTCTAAATCGGCAGTCATGGCGGATCTTAAATCGGGGATTGCATCGGTAATCGCGACATTAATTTTGTAATTCACTACTCCCAACATGATCGTGGCAGCAGGATCAATTTGGGCCACGCTACCGCGCGCTTCAATGTCAGGTAAAGCATCCAGCGTAATCCTGACCTGGGCACCGGAAACAATTTTTTCGATATCAACTTCAGAAATATAGGCCTCGACTTGGTAAGCGCCGATTGTTTCCAAAACTACAGCTGCACCGATGGGCGAAATTTCATGAGCAGTTGCGTTAACCGCTGTCACTATGCCAGCGATGGGCGCCTTAATATAAGCTTTATCAATTTGGGCTTGAACAGCCCTGAAAGCAGCGGCAGCCGAAGCGATTTGAGCAGAGGCCGAGGCAATATCAGCCGCGTGAGCCGGCGCTAACAATTGTTGATATTGAGCAGTAGCTAAATTGTAGGCCGCTTCGGCCGCCGAGAGAGCATTTTGGGTACTACGAATTTTGCTATCGATACCCGACAATGCCGAATTATAAGCAGCCCGGGCACTATCCAATTGAGTGCGGGCACTATCCATATTGGCATTAGCCGACACTTTTTCTAAATTAGCTTGTTGGACAGCACTATTGTAAGCCGCTTGTGCAGACAAATAGGCGCTATTAGCAGCGTTCAGAGCGGCTCCCGCTTGCTGTAAATCAAGCGCCGAGGCTTGCCCGAGATTATATAAATTTAATACCTGATTATAAGTAAACTGTGCATTGCTTAAAGTATTACTGGCATTACTTAAAGCTACAGATGCCCCGATAGTAGCTTGATCGATCACAGAAAAGCGCGCCGAATAAGCGTTAACAGCATTTTGATAAGCGGTCTCAGCAGCAGCCAGTCCAGTTGCGGCACTATTAATATCTATATCTCTGGCTCGATAGGCATCTTGCAAATTATTCTGGGCAGTCGTTAAGGCCACTCTGGCGCTATCTAACGAGCGATTGAAAACGGTAACATCTTGCGGGCGCAAAGCGTTACGAGATTTAGAGAGCATCGCACTAGCGGCGGCGATTCCAGCTCTGGCCTGATTGGCTTGTTCGCGCAAAATACTCGTATCTAACGATACCAATAAATCTCCGGCTTCAACATTATCTCCGACTTTAACGCTCACGGTTTGCACTAAGCCGGGGGACAAAAAGCCCAATTCAAATTTTTGATCGCTAATAACAGACCCGGCCACCGAAACCGTTTTGGCTACTGATCCTTTGCGCACTTCGTAGAGTTCGTATTGGGGCGCTGGCCGCAAGGCTCTTCCCACTAACCAAATAGTGAGAGCGACCACCCCTATGGCAACTACTGGTATAACAATATATCTGGCTTTCATCTATTAATACTTATTTTAATCAAGATTAAATTATACTCCTCGAGGATAACCAGGTCAAATATCTCAATCCCAGAGCTAATTTCAATTACCTGTCCCAAAATCGATTCATCTTTACTGCTGACTAATTAACACATATAATAACTATGGCATTTAAAAAAAATAATCCATGGCTAAAGACAGGAAAGATTTTGCTGACCCCGAACACCTCGATACTTTGATCGGCAAAGAAGTCGTAGTAGAAGGTAAATTAGACGGGGAAGGTGATGTACAAATTAACGGACAGTTTATCGGCGAAATCGCCATCGTTGGAGATTTGATCGTGGGCGAACATGGTAAAGTTAAAGCCGAGATCGCAGCTAAAAATGTTTATGTTGGCGGGGAAGTTGAGGGAGAAATCGAAGCGAAAGAAAAATTACAAATTTTAGAAACTGGGCGGGTAACAGGCAATGTTACCAGTGAGGCCCTCTCGATCGAACCAGGGGGAATCTTAAAAGGCAGTAGCCAAATGCAAGAAATTTCCGAAGATACCCCCACGGCTAATCCGACTTTCGAAGTAGAAGAGGAAAAACTCGAATAAATATGTATCTTATTCTGGTTAATCCTAAAGCAGGAAATCAACGCTATCGACGCATCGAAAAATCTTTTACCAACTTACTTAATAAGCTGGACATTAAGCATCAACTGGTTATGGTTGATGATTTGGCGAATATCGAAGATATCTTAAAAGATCATGCCAAAACCCAGCTGACTGCCGTAGTGGCCGTAGGAGGCAATGGCACCGTTAATACTGTTATCGATGCTCTAGCCGATTACCGCAATTTGCCCTTAGCGATCGTCCCGATCAGCAAAACCAATCACTTAGCCAGTATCTTGGGCGCGAAGGACTGGAAAACGGGCCTTAAAATATTAGCCCAGCACGAAAAGAAACAATTGCGTTTGGGCAAAATCGGAGAGAAATATTTCGCCGGCTCTCTGGTAGTGAGTCCTAAGCGCACCCTCATAGCAAACTTTTTTGAAAGAAAAAGCTTACTACGCAGTTTCGTGGGGACTAATACTCGGGCTACCCCCAAAGAAGAACACCATGTCGCCTGCACCATCAAATTAGACGATGCCCTGACCGTAAAATGTCAGTTGCATACTATGGCGATCTATTTCCAAGATGAATTCGGTAAGAAAATGAAAATTTATCTGACAACTTATAGCGGCAAGGTCCCCGAAGAAAGCATTTTCCGGGCCGACCAGATCGAGATCGAAAGCAGCCTCAATATGCCTATCATCTCCGGCAATGAGCCAGTAGCCCACACCCCGGTAAAAATCCAGGCTATCGCTAAAACTATCCCCGTTCTGGCCGCCCCCAGCAAATCCCCTCTTAAAAAAACCAAATAAAGGGTCTTAGTTGACGCTCACTACCTCTTATGGTAGGGTCTATATATACTTCTTCTATGTCACCACAATTGCGTTTGCGCATAAATGAACAAATTCGTCTGCCCCAAGTCTTTCTTATCGACGAGAATGGCCAAAGGGTAGGAGCAATTACTACCTCTGAAGCGCTCACGCGAGCTAAAGCAGCCGGTTTGGATCTGGTCGAAGTGGTACCCAACCAACGCCCTCCTGTTTGTAAAATTATCGATTATGGTAAATTTCAATACGAACAGGAGAAATCAGATGCCCAACAGCGTAAACGCCAAAAAAATCGCGAAGAAAAAGAGATGCGTTTAAGTCTCGGGATTGATGACCACGACCTTTTGATCAAGGCTAAAAAGGTTGACCAATTTCTGGCCAAACAACATAAGGTTAAGATAGTCGTCCGCTTTAAGGGCCGGCAAATTACCCATCCGGAATTGGGCAAACAAACTCTCGATAAATTTTTGGGGATGTTGCAACAAAGATATAGTTTAGAAAAAACACCTTTAATTCAAAACCGACAACTTTTCACCGTATTAAATCCAAAATAATTTATCCCGTTAGAAGCACATCGCTTATCATTATCACTATGAACAATTCAATTGATTAATTTATTATCAGATACCATATTATTAACCAGTCGGGAGCCCTGGGCTCCCTGCTTCTAACGGGATGGGGAAAATCAAGACACATCAAGGCACCGCGAAACGGGTCAAAATTACCAAGGGCGGTAAACTAAAGAGGCGCCATGCTTTTCAGAGCCACAATTTAGAGAAAAGATCAGCAGCGCGTAAACAACAATATAAAAAGATGCAAGATATCCCTGGCGGCAGCGTCCAGCAAAAGATTAGAAGATTGTTAACTGTTTAGACGCTTTATGGTAAGAATCAAACGGGGGTTACTCACACAAAAGAAACATCGGAAGCTGCGCCAAGCAGTTAAGGGTTTTCGGACATCCCGCAAACACTCGATTAAATTAGCTCGGCAAGCTTATATGAAAGCGGGGGTTTACGCTTACCGCGATCGCAAAGCCAAGAAACGGACCTTCCGGAGCTTGTGGATTACGCGGATCAATGCTGCCTTGCAGCCATTGGGATTAGGTTACAACAAATTTATCAATTTGCTGACTACTAAGAATATCGCGGTTGATCGGAAAATATTGGCCCAACTCGCCCATCAACATCCGCAAATTTTTAACGAAATCGTCACTCAACTCAACAAATAATTCGTTTTCAGCGAATTATCTAATCATAATAATTAAAAGAGCTTTAATTTAAACCTTACTCAAGGTTACTTTTTGTTTTAGCTCTTTACAAATACCAACAAAACCAGTTATAATAAAAATAATATTATATTATTTAATTTTTATCTTATGGATAGAAATTCTTCGCATGGCTTGCTTAAATTGATTTTAGCGGGAGTCGTGCTAATTTTGATTATAGTAGTGGCCAACTACATGAATTCCGGCAAAGTATCTACTGGTGGTTTAAACCAGATCGCCAGTGCACTATTGTTGCCCAGCACGGCAGCCGCCGCCGCTAACACTATTTATTGCCCTCAACCGGTAGTGCCAGGAACCAGTATGACCAAAGCAGAACAAGTTCGCTATGCAGCTTCCGGCACCGTATTGCAAATCGGTGTACCCACATATATGCAGGCGGCAGCTTGTCCTTACTTCAAGACAGCTTACTCTATGTTCCCCAATATTGCCGCCATTGTAGAAAGTGGCAACGGCAATCCAGCCCTTGCTTGTGATATGCCCCAAACTCTCGCCGCCTCAAAATATACAGTTGTTTGCAAGTAATTAACCGTATTTCTCAAAACACCTCTTTGATATTTTCAGAGAGGTGTTTTATTAATCAGATATTAATGAGAAAATAAGCTTATGCGGCTGACAATCAACAAAATCATTCAGTATCTCATTTTCAGCGATGTGGTATTTTATGCCGGGTGGGGATTATTCACGCCAGTTTTTGCCATTTATATCGTAGAGAAGATCCAGGGCGGTGATGCCATGGTCATCGGAGTTGCCACGGCGATTTATTGGATATTAATGTCGATCTTAAGAGTGCCCTTTGGCCTATTTTTAGATCGCAGAACGGGGGAGTCGGATGATTATTGGTTTACCTTCTTTGGTTTTTTGATTGCTGCCGTCGTGCCCTTTGGTTTTCTTTACGCCAATTTAGCTTGGCATTTATATGCCCTCCAGGCTATCTATGCTTTGGGGATGGCGATGAATTTAGCCGGCTGGTCGGCCATCTTTACCCGTAATATTGATTCCGGGAAAGAAGCAACCGAATGGGGATTAAGCGCTACTGGTTATAGCATCGGCACCGGCATCGCTGGTTTGATTGGAGGATATTTGGTAGATAAATTCGATTTTAACCCGGTCTTGATTGGCGTCGGTATTTTAGGCATTATTGGCGCTGGGTTGTTGTTGGTGATTCGCAAAGATATTGCCGGTAAACCCCCGCTTAAATCAACCTACTTTGCTTTTAAAGAGTTGTTCAACAAGTAAAAACTGCAGACCAGCGATTTAGGTCTGCAGCTTATTCAAGAGGAGGAGGGCATTTTTGATCTAATGTACAAGAGGGTACAATTTTTTCTTTTTCCCAAGGAACAAATTCATCAGTACTTGCTATCAGATTAGGCTAATGAGCCAGACAAGTCAAATAAGAAAAACCGGAAGTTGTTGATTGAAATGATTACAAATGAATCATTCAAATACTTCCGGTGGTCACCAATCCGACCATATTGGTTCGACTCCTTTGGTTATCCCGCTAATTGTAGCGGCGCGTCTTCGGTAGCAACCTTCCATGCTGCCTCTGCTTGAGGAATCGGAACATGCGTGAGTCGGGCAGCGTCTACGACGCCGAAAGAGTGGTTGATTTTGTTTTCAACTTCTTGCTCCCAGTCGGCCGCCTCCTCACACAATCTTTTAATGATTGTTGCTGGCCCTGTGACCATATTGCCAGCCTCCTCCGCATAATAAGATAAGGGACAAAATCATAGCGCCCAGATCGACCATCTGGCCCGCCCTATGATTTAAGATCAAATTTGACCAAAAAGAACAAGTTAAAATTTACTAATTCCATTATATGGGCACAAACTCATTTATTCAAGCTTAAATTTCATTATATCGGCAACTCAAGACCAGTTTGACTACCCTACTCCCAGATAATTTTAGCAGCATTAAAAAAGCTTGACTGGGAGCGTATTTTCTTATATTATCAGGTGAAGCACCTGATCAAGGTGTTCATTATAAATCAGATGAGGATAAGATGAGGCCTGGGTGAATATCTTAATCTAGTCCGGTGAAGACTAGGAGGAAACACCCATGATAGACAATGTATATTTCGTAATGATCAG
>DQGN01000018.1 GCA_003524745.1 Patescibacteria group bacterium | reverse complement strand
ATTATATATAGTAATCCGACTTGGAAAACCAGGCTTGACCCGCGGATAAGAAAAATGCTATTCTGGCAGGGTAAAAACAGACTATGAAAAAAGACACCCACCCGACTTATTACCCTAAAGCTAAAGTCACTTGTGCTTGTGGCAATACTTTTGAAACCGGGTCAACCCTCGAGCAGATTTCTACCGAGGTATGTTCGGCTTGCCATCCTTTATATACTGGCAAACAAAAGTTTATTGATAAAGCTGGTCGGGTAGAAAAATTCCGGGAACGCGCTGCCAAATCCCTCTGGGTCAGAGGCCAAGGGCCGGCGGCAGCTGCTAAAAAAACTTCCAGCAAAAAGGCTAAGCCAGCCAAATAACATCTCTTAATCTATTTATAATGCCGTCCGCCAGTTGGCGGATTGTTTCAGCATCTTGGAGTTGAGCGATAGAGATCCTGAATCCCTGCCTGCCGGTTTACCTGCCGTGAGGCATGATAGGCAGGGATGACAATATAGGCACTGGTATAATTAAAATATGAATAATAACATACAAAACTTGCAGACGGAACTCGACGATATTATCAATAAGCTGGAAAACATCGTTAATTTATCGTCTGATGAAATCAAAATACTGGCTAAGCGCAAGGCGAGCATAGAAAAGATCATCAATGCACACCAAGAATTGCAACGCACCAAAGATCTGATTCAAGACAGTATCCGGATATTAGCCGGGGATGATACCGAATTAGCTCAATTAGCTAAAGAGGAGTTAACTCAGTTGGAAGATAAGAAAACTGAATTAGCCGCGAAATTGGAAGAATTAACCAANNACTGGCGGAGACGAAGCCGCCATTTTCGCCATGGACCTTTTTCGGATGTATACCCGGTATGCCTTAAATCGGGGTTGGAAGGTAACTTTAATCGAGGAAAGTAAATCCGAGGACGGGAGCGGCTACAAAGAAGTGATTGCAGAAATTGCGGGCGAAGATGTTTTTCGTAAATTGCGTTTCGAAATGGGTGTACATCGCGTTCAGCGCGTGCCTGAAACCGAAGCCAAGGGTCGCATTCATACTTCCGCAGCTACAGTAGCAGTCATGCCGATAGCAGAATCCATTGATTTAGTTATCCGCCCTGATGATCTGAAAGTGGATGTTTTCCGCTCGTCAGGCAAAGGCGGACAATCCGTGAACACTACCGATTCCGCCGTACGCATTACTCACCTCCCCACCGGCATCGTGGCCAGTTGCCAAACCGAGAGATCGCAAACTCAAAATAAGGAAAAAGCGATGGCGGTCCTGCGCTCCCGGATTTTGGCAGCCCAGGAGGAAGCCAAAGCCAAAGAACGCACCGAAAATCGCCGATCCCAAATTGGCACCGGCGACCGCAGTGAAAAAATTCGCACCTATAATTTCCCGCAGGATCGGATTACTGACCACCGCATCAACCAAAGCTGGCATCACATCGATAAAATCATGAATGGCGATCTGGACCTTATTGTTGATGCCCTGACTCTTGCCGAATCCCAATTACAACAATAAGATTATATGAATTCCTTTCCTGTCAATGAATGTTTGATATTCCAAGGAAAAATATACAAAATGTTTTGATTCCTCCCCTGCCAAGGGGAGGGTAGGAGGGGATTGTATGGGAATAATATTCAGCCGAACAAAAACAACCAAAAATAGGAAATTGCTTAGGCAAAATATGCCTTTAGCAGAGCGACTACTCTGGGCTAAGCTCAAGAACAAACAAATCAAAAACTATAAATTCCGCAGACAACATAGTATCAGGAAGTTTATTGTAGATTTTTACTGTCCCCAGACAAAATTGGCCATAGAACTGGATGGCGATTCGCATTTTGTATCTGCTGTTGCAAAAGTTTTAGATTCCCGAAGACAAGCATCTCTTGAATCCCTGGGAATTAGAGTAATCAGATTTACCAATCGAGAAGTCTACGAAAATATGGCAGGGATATTAGAAAATTTAGAAGCACTCCTCCCCTAACCCCTCCTCCGAGAGGAGGGGAATCTAATTAAACTCCTAAATAGTCACGAATGATTTTTTTAACATTCCGGACTGTTTCATCCAGATGACCTTCGCGATTCACCACACTAAATCCGAATACTTGCTCTTTTTGCATAGCCTCTTTGGCCAAGCGTAATCTCTCGGCTATTTCATCCGTAGTCCCCCCGCGCGCGATCAGGCGCTTTTTTAGAACACTTAAGCTTTCTGGACGCAAGAAGATGACTAACGCATCAGGATTGCGTCTCTGGATATTAGCAGCTTCATTGGGATCGACATCCAACAGCGCCACATAGCCATCTCTGGCTGGCCTGTGCATGTCTTTCCATTGGGTACCATAGTAATGCCCGCTAAAATAATTGTGTTCGATCAATAAATCTTGTTTGATCATTTCCTGAAATCGCTCCTTAGTCACAAAATGACGATGTACCCCTCGCTTTTCGCCCGGACGGGGCGCCCGTGTGGTCGTGGTCACCACTTTTTTTAAGGGTAAATACTTCATCACCTCCACCTCGACAGTATCTTTACCTACCGCGGAGGGACCAGTAAACACAATTAATTTGTTGGCAAAATTATTTTTTGACATCTATGCAAGTTGTTAGTTTAAATATTGAATCTCTCCCCACCTAACCTCCCCTCAGAAAGGGGAGGAGTATATTCTGCCTCCCTCTTGTACCTCCCCTTGAGATAAGGGGAGGTTGGGTGGGGTTATGATGCAGAAATACACATAACTCCCCTTGCCCCTCTTATCTCAAGAGGGGCTATCGCTAGTCATTATTTCCTATTTTTTAACATTCTTCAGAAAATTAGCTAAATCTGACGGCAAAGCAGCCGCATAGCTGCGGGGCTTGCCTTGCTCATCTTTAAATTCGATTTTATAGGCATGTAAAAATTGCCGCGTTAGCCCAGGTGCAGCCACGCCGTACATCGTATCGCCAACTACTGGGTGTTTGATGGCGCTAAAATGGACTCTAATTTGGTGGGTCCGGCCAGTTTCTGGAAAGACTTCTACCAAAGTGTAGCCGGGCAGATATTCTTTAACTCGGTAACGACTTTTGGCTGTTCTCCCCCCAGCCAAAGCTTCGAACTTGCCAGATTTTCCTCTTTTAATCGGCAAATCCAGATAGGCTTCCTGCGGAATTAATTTACCAGCTACCAAGGATAGGTAGGTTTTTTTAATTTTCCGTTCTTCAAATAATTTACTCAAATAATTCTTGGTGGGTAAGTCTAAAGCCACCAGTACTACCCCCGAAGTGTCCTTATCTAACCGATGCACTAAATAAAAATTGGGGAACTTGGCTTTGAGCGCGTTCGCCAAGGTGCCGCTTTTGTGCAACCCGGATGGGTGCATCACTAACCCGGCCGGTTTATTAATTACCGCTAAATGTTTATCGGCGTAAATAATATCAAGGGGTTTAGATTCTGGCAAAATAGCAGTAATAGGCATGGCCAGAACCGCCGTAATCATTTGCCCGGTTCTTACTATGGTTTTGGGTTGGGGGATAGACCCTCCTATGCCGACTTGGCCAGATTTAATGGCCGCAGTAATTGCGCTGCGAGAAAAGTCAGGGATTTTTTGGGCTAACCAAGCATCCAGACGCGTTCCCCCTTCGCCTGCTTTGACTTTGAATCTAAATTTTTTTACTTTTGGCATAAGTGAGACCTATAAAAATTGCTACAATACCGGCACAAATCATAACATCGGCTAAATTAAATACTGGCAACCAGCCAATAGCGACAAAATCGCGGACATGACCTAAATTGATTTTATCCCACAAGTTACTAAACCCCCCACTTATCGTCAGCAATAGGCCAAGGCGATACCAATTCCACCGTCGCACGCGCCAAAACAACACGATCAATAAAATTAATAAGCACACGATCAAAATCATGGCAATGGGCGAAGGCAAGGGAATACTAAAAGCAATGCCGGGATTTTTATACCAGACTAATTGCACCGGCCCCCAGGCCCAATCCCGAAATTCTAACCAGCTTAAAGCCGATTTAGTCCATTGATCTATCAAAGTCAATACCACCACTACCGAAATTAAAGCAGTTAGTTTCTGGCGGTTCGTTGGATTCATGCTTTACTCACACTTAATGCAAGTTTTGGCAGCCGGATAAGCTGCTAATCTGTCTTCGGAAATATATTCCCCGCAATTCTCGCAAAAACCGTATTTATCTTGTTCAATATCCCGTAGGGCAGTCTTAATTTCGGCGAGAGAGCGGATCAATTCATCGGCGACAGCAGTATTTTCTCCCAAAGTCGTCGCCTCGTCGCTATCTTCATCGCTATCTTCGACATCGCCGGGATTAAATTCTTCAAACTTGGGCTTATACTGCCCCGTTTCGACATCATAAACAGCTACCGCCTTTAGCTCTTCCTCTAAACGAGCCTGCTCCTTTTGTAAGGCTGCTTTTTGAGACTGGATAAATTCATCACTATAATGGCTCATATGGGTAAAATTAGTTGATTATTTTCTCGATCGCTTCCAGATTTTTGCGGATGCCCATGAGAATCAGCCGGTCTCCCGCTTGGATTATTGTATCACCCACCGGATTAATTACCGAACGCCCGTCTTGGCGATTGATCACCAGAATAGTGACGCCAGATTTGCGATTGGAGAGATAAGTTTCAAGCGGTTGACCCACGACCCGCGAAGCAGAATTAACCACCATATCGGTGATTTGGATTTCACTATTTTGCAAATCTAAAACATTGTCGACAAAATCTGCCACTCCGGGGTGCAGCGCAAAAGTTGCCATGCGAAAAGCGCTGATTTGGTACGGCGAGACTACTCGATTAGCCCCCACGCGCAACATTTTATCGATAGCGGTATCTTGGTTAGATTTCGCCACAATAAATAAGTTACTATTTAAGGTCCGGGCTGTAATCGTTACTAAAATATTATCACTATCCCGGCCTAAGGCAGACACCAAACCCTTGGCATTCATAATGCCGGCGGATAATAAAATATCTTCACAGGTAGCATCTCCGGCTAAACACAAAACCCCCCGCGCTCGACACTCTTCCACGCTAACGGGGTCTTTCTCCACCACCAAAACTTCGGCTTTCTCTCGCAGTAATTCGTCAACGATCTTGCTGCCGACGCGACCGTATCCGCAGACCACATAATGATTTAATAAATTGCTGATTTTTGCTTGCATTTTTTTAGCTTGATAGTTAGCATCAAAACGGCTGGCCAAAACATATTCCCCCATTACCCTAATTACATAGTATAAGGTAACTACGCCAAAAACAATCAGTAGAATGGTAAAGATGGTGCCGGCGGTACTCAAAGGATGAATTTCCTTATAACCCACGGTGGCTAAAGTTATCACCACCATATACAAGGCTTCCAAAAAACTCCACCCCTCGATGACCATGTAGCCAGTAACACCGACCAAAACTAACCCGACAACTAAGCCGATCAAAGTAACCACATGGCGCCGATTAAATATGAGGTCTTTGTCCATTAGCTTTTACCTACCAACTCTTTCTTAGGGTGTTCTTCGGCGAGGTGATGCGTGGCTTCGATTTCGGTCAAATAAGTCATGCGCCCCCTAATTTTCCCGACGATCTTTTTATGTTCCGTATAGGCGTTAGCAATCATAGTGTTGCCCCGAGCGACTTGGTTCTCCAGTACGATTTCCATATCATTTAAGGCCCGATCTAAATCCTCCAAAAACGCTCTGACTTGCTGCTCATCGTAAGAGGCCATAGTTTTTTTGTGTAAATCTAAAAAGGTGAGGATGTACGGAATCGCCATGCTATAGGGAATTAAAATTACCGATTGATGGTAAGCCTTGGTAAAAGATTCTTTGAGGAGAGCATACACGGCGTCCGGCACCATCATGAGCGCTTTATCCCAAGTAATGGGCGGGTGGATATATTCCGACACTTCCTTAACTTTTTTCATCACCTCGGCCTCCACTTTTTTGATCAAGCGCTGACGAGTATCCTCGTTGGCTTCGGTGGTCAGTTGGTTTAATTCTTCCAGCGCCACCACTTTAGAATCCATCGGTACGATGCGGCCATCCGGCAATTTTAAGCCAAATTCTACCGGCTTACCGGCGACTTTATAATCGAACACGATGAGTTCAGGTGGAAAAATTTTAAAAATCTCGCGCAAAATATTCTCCCCCGCCATGCCTTTTGATTTGGACCCCTTAAATAAATGTTCGATGCTTTTAATCGAATCCTTGATGGCGGTATTGTATTCCAATTCTTCGCGATTGCGCTCTTCTTGGCGCGTTTTAAATTGCTGGAGCAAGCTTGCGATGCTCTTCATGTCGGATTGTAAAACATGGCTCGACTCGCGCACGAGTTTTTGATCTACGCGCAGATCCTGCGTGTCCTTGATTAGCATCTCCAGTAATTTCCGCGCTGTATCATCGGTCGCCGGCGGGACTTTCCGCGCCAGCAGCCACACAGTTGTGCCCAACAATGCCAATGCGACCAAGCTAATTATGATTAAAGTTGTAGTCATCTTCTATATCTTAATATTAACCCAATTATCGCCCCGACCATAATTACCAAACTCCCCCATTGGGCAACGGTGAAACTTCCCCAATAATCACTATCAATACGATAGAATTCGATAAAGAAACGTAACAGCGCATACCCAGATAAATATATCAACACCAAAGTGCCGACTTTGGGCTGGCGCTGCCGCCAATACAACAACCCGCCCAGTAAAATACTTAGCCCGATGATTTCATACAAAAATGTGGGATGAAAAAAACTGGTCGCTTCCCAGCCAAGGGGCCGATGCGCTGCATCAATATACATTTTCCAAGGCAAATTGGTGGGACCGCCAAAGGCTTCTTGATTAAAGAAGTTGCCCCAGCGCCCGATCATCTGTCCCAGCACTACCCCCGGCGCCATTTGATCGATAATTGACCAAATCGGCAATTTATAGCGCCGGCAATACCACCATAAAGCTCCGCTTCCTCCTAATAAGGAGCCGTGAATGCTTAAACCACCAGTAGTAATATTAAAAATATCCGGCCACTGGCCGACAAAATCAGGGAATTTAAGTATTACGAATAACAATCTGGCCCCGATGATCCCCCCGAGAACGGTTACTATCACCAGATTAACTACCTGGGGATGCCAAGACAACCGCAGGGAGGCTTTTTCCAACCACCACCAACCAATTACTACTCCCAGAGCCAAAAATAATCCATACCAATGCAACTTTAATCCGGCCCNNAGCGATCAATCCGATAAGACCACCTATCCACCAACCAAGGCGATGATTACTCATACTTATAAAATAACATCTCTGCCGATAATTGTACTGCAATATAGTAGTTGATAGTTTTACAGCTTGTAGTCTATAATAACTTTGTTAAAGTAAGATTAATGGTTGACTTTAAAGTTATCTCTACGAAACCCAAATACGCAGTACGCATTGGCAAGGTGCTGTCTAAAAGCCCGGCTGCAAGTGGGTTCTCTACTGCTTTGGTGTATCGCCCCGATCTGCCGGAAGAACAAAAGCACGGCAGTATCTATTTTGTGATTGATATCGGCAGCGCTTCCCCTTTAGCGCCCGATATTGCCTATAATCTTATTGATATTATCAAGGAAGAATATTACCGCGATCTGGCATTAGGCCCAGCCCAAAGTTTTGAAGCTGCCTTAAAAGCTGCCAATGAAGAATTTGCCGCCATCGCCAAGGAAGGCGAGAAAGACTGGATCGGCAAGACTAATGTGACTATTGCCGTACTATCAGGCGACAAGCTAATGGCGGTCCATCGGGGTACTAACGAGTTGCACCTTTGGCGCAACGGCAAAATGATGCACCTCTCCGCCGATATGTATGTCCCCGGCGAAACGCCTCGTCCCGAAGAAACCTTGTCTAATATAATAGAAGGCGATTTGATGGTGGGCGATAAAATTATTGCCAGCACAGCCGAACTTTTGTATTACTTCTCTATTGATAAGATCAAACGCATCATCGAAAACTATCCCCCTGCCGAAGCGGCCCGTGAATTAGCTAGTCAATTAGAAAAAGATGGTGATGTCAGCAAAACCAATGTGATCATCGCCGAATTTACCGTGCCAGAAATGATCACCGAAGACGAAGGCATTCCAGAAGATAACTGGATCGGAACCACCTCTTCTGATTATGGTCGTAAATTTGCCCCCAGCCATCAGGACAATGGCGGCAATTACTGGGGCGGGAAAACCGATGCCGAAGCCTCGCCGACCAAATCTGAACCTCCTGCCGACCTGGCTGCGAGTATTGATGCCAAAACTAATGATATGGCACAGGAAATCGAGTTTACAGATGATGATCCAGTAGCGATGGTCAGCCCCCGGCGCTCACCTTTAGGCAGATTATCGTTCCCGAAAATTAATGTGGATTATAACCAACTCGGGCATAATCTCACCCAGATTACTAACAAAGCCAGGTTAGCGACCAAAAGCCCGCAGTTTAAAAAAACTGGCAATGTTTTAATGCGTTATCTGAAATATGCTTGGTTAGTCGTGGTGGCCGTCGTCGATTTGATCTTTACCACCACCAGTTATTGGGTAGACCAGATCAAAAAGCAAAAGAATGGCAATCGTATCTTGTTAATTTCGGTAGCGGTATTGGCTGTGGTTTTAGTCTTCTCTACTATTACTCTTGCCAATAACAATACGGCCAAGATCAGCAAAAAAACCGCGATGGATTCGTTGGATAGCGCCATCCAGAATCGCGATGCAGCCAAAGCCGCTTTAATTTATGAGGACAAGGCTAAAGCTAGTGAATTATTGGCCTCGGCCTATGCTCTCGCAGAAGCCGCAACCAAACATGACGCGACTAAAAAAGATGCTGAGATTATTTTGCAAGACATCGGTACCCAATTGGATGAGATTAGTCTGGTCAAACGCTATGCTAATCCCAGAATTCTGGTAGATTTTAATACTTTAGCCAATCAATTAGAAACCTCTGGCACTAAAACTGGCGCTAAAGTAACTATTAACAACTTTTTCGCCGTCGGTGATGATATTTATTCTTACGATACGGAATACAACAAAGTTTACAAATATAACTACAGCAAAAACGAAGCCGGTATCATTAATTCTTTGGTCAGTAACGAGAAGAAAATCAAGTTAGCCAGCGCCGCCGATAACAGCATTGTTGTTTACACCACTCCCCCCAGCGTATATGCCTTAGAATTAGCCGACAACCGCATGAGCGCAGCTAATCTAGACACGGGAATTTGGAATAATGCCGTAGATTTAATCGCCTACACTAGTAAATTATATTTCTTAGACCCCGATAATAATCAGATTTGGAAATACCAGCGCACAGCCGATGGCTACACCAAAATCGCCCCTTTCTTTGAAGACAATTCAACTATCAGTTTAGCCGGGGCAACTGATTTTGCTATCGACGGGGATATGTATTTATTGGCTAATGGCGTGGTCAATAAATATACTCTGGGACAAAAAGTCAGCTTCCAGCTTCAAGGCACCCCCGAACATACTGGTATTTTAGGTAATATTAAAGATATTTATGCCAGTTTAGATACCAATGGGTTGTTTGTTCTCGATGCCGACAATTCCCGCGTCATCGCCTTTACCAAAGATGGTAATTACCGTAAACAATATGTCTTTTCTGGCATTACTGCCCCCAGCAAAATCTTTGTGGATGAAAAAATTGGCTCCCTTTGGGTGCTTTCCAACACGCAAATCTACCAACTCGACCTGTAATTCAACTAATCAACCATGTTAACTTAACTTATTTCGTCATGCTGAACTTGTTTCAGCATCTTGGAGCTAAGTGATAGAGATCCTGAACCAATTATACGATCCTGGACGAGGCCAGGATGACGAAGTAAGGAATACTTCATCAATTCAGGATGACGGAAAGGATGGTTCAGAATGACAACCATAAAATAATATGAAAATCATTACTACCAACAAATATGCGCGGAGCAGTTACGACATTACCGATAAATTCGAGGCGGGCTTGGTATTGACCGGCCCAGAGATCAAATCCATTCGCGCCGGACAGATTAGCTTAAAAGGCAGTTATGGTCGCTTACGGGATGGCGAACTCTGGCTAACCAACGCCCACATTGCCCCTTACCATCAGGGTGTCCCTGCTAACTATGACCCTTTAAGGCCCCGCAAATTATTGTTACGCAAACACGAAACCAACCAACTCATTGGCAAAATTAATGAACAGGGGCTGACCCTGCTTCCTTTGACTATTTACATTAAGCACAACGTGGCCAAGTTAGAAATTGCCCTCGCTCGGGGTCTTAAAAAACATGATAAACGCACTAAGATAAAAACCAAAGAGATCAACCGCGATATTGCCCGCAAGCTTCGGCGCAAATAAACAGAGGACCGCCCAAATGGGCGGTTAGGTTTGAGCCGGTTCTGTATCCAGCCCGCAAATAATGTCGGCCAGTCTATCAGCCAGTATGCGCCTGTTCTGTACAGAATCCATGGCGCCTTCAGCAAATAGCTCTACTGGTAGACCGAAATGCTCGGCTATCTTGGCGAGATCTTCCGTAAAGGGCTTTCTTTTGTCTGATTCCAGTAGTGATACATAGCTTCTGGAATAGCCAATAACCTCGGCTAATTCCATTTGGCTCATATCTTTCACAGCCCTTAAGCATTTAATCAACTTGCCGACAGACATCGGTTTTCTACCCATTTTTTCACTCCCTTAAGGTACATGTGGTAAAGCTTATCCTACCAGACGATGATTGGAATATCAAGCAAGGGCAATATCCCCCAAGTGAAATCGAGCCTGCCTGCCGGTAGGCAGGGGGTTACCTTACAATAAAAAACAGCTGATTCAGTTAGGTGGTGGTCATTTGATAAGAAAGAAGAAAAGCGGAAAGCGCCGGGGCACCGGCATATTTTCGGTAGTGTTGTCGACCGGGGATACCTATTAGAATCAGCTGCATATACAAGGAGACTGGAAATTGAGGCAAAGGTACGCAAATGATAAAGATCAAGGAATAACCCTTAACACAATTATGCCCTTTTAGGCGGATTCCAGCAAATTAGCCACTAACCATTGCATTTTGACCAACAATCTATTATCATACCCTCTGACGCCTACTTCCCTTTTTTACATTATTCATTCTTCATTATTCATTTTTACACTATTCATTTATCATTTACTTGGGGCTGTATAGCTTCGACAGTGAATCTTGATTTCTAGGGGTAGCATGTCGTTTGCGCTGGCCAACGTTAAAAGCTGGCAAACTACAAATGCCAAAAACGCATTTAGCAAACCATTAGTGTTTGCGCCAGTATTTGCCTAATTGCGAATACCGCTTCTGATTACTTTGCTCAAGTGTAATCAAGAGGCGTCATAAAGTTGAGCTGCTGTGTTAGTGGTTACGGCTAACGCTTAAGATTAATGTGACTTAATTTGCCATTGCCTTTGTTGGCTTATGAGTGGCGGATGAAAACTAATAAACCGACTAAACATGTAGCGACTCTTGGAAATTATTCTCTGGACGGGGGTGCAAATCCCCCCAGCTCCACCATGATTCGACAAGCTCACCATTCTTGGTGAGATTTGTTGAATCATTGTTAATCTGGGTGGTGGATGAGCACCCCAGGGGTGCGCCTGCCCGTCCGTAGCGCAATCTATATCGCAATCCTCCTTCGCATAAAGCTTCGGACGGACAGGGAGGCTAATGACCTACTTGCGATGAGATTAAGCGCAGGAGGGATTCCCCCCAATTAATTCAACGGCTCATCCATGAGCCGTTGGACAATAGCTAAAAATCAGGTCAAAAGAGAAGCGTCCCCTTTTCCCTATAAAAACTCTTTACCAGAGCTGATTTTATGGTATAGTGGGCTATCAAAACACTTTGACATAAGGAGCCAAGTGATGACAAATCTTCACACAGCTATCTCAAAAGGGATAGATTGGATTTTGTCCCAACAAGAAGTTGATGGTAGCTGGCGTGCGGACTTTGGTTTTCGCCACGGTTCATCTACTTCTTGGACAACAGCGTTTGTAGGGAATAGGATCCCCATCTCCAGTGATTGCCGAGAGTTAGTGAAAGCTCGCAATTTTCTAATGGGAAATCGTAAACCACACCCAGATTATCAGTTGGGTTGGGGTTACAATTCTCTAACTGTCCCTGACTTTGATTCTACGCTGGAGGCAATGCAATTTCTCAAGGAACAGTTAGCAGATGTTTTAAATCCCAGCGTGTTTCTGCATCTCTATGAAAAGGGAGGGTTTTCTACCTATACTCCCGAAGACGCGTGCAAACTCAATCCAGGCATCGCAACATATGGGTGGACAAGTCCTCATTTGGAAATCGCTACTAATGTGAGACAACTGGTAAGCGAGTTGGGTTACCAGGGCATGGTAGCGCTAACAGATGAAGCGATAATGAACCACTTGTTAACAAGGGGATATTGCGCTTACTGGCATCACCGTCCAATAGTGGCGGCTGGGTTAGTAATGCAGTCTGGTATATCTTTATCCAAATTACCTCCGCCGCCATTATCTGCAGACCCCGAACAATTGGATTGGGAAGTTATAAACAATCCTTTTGTCACAGCAATGGCGCTTGAGGCAGCGTTATTGTGGGATAGTCAGCTCTATGAGTCCGTGATCAAACTTTTGATCCAGCAACTTCTCAATACTCAACGACCAGACGGATCCTGGCGACCATACCTTGTCTTGAGCGTTCCTTATCCGGATGCGTATGATCCCAGGGAGGTTCAGCACATCAACGCTGATTTTGGTAAGCCCCTGGTAACTGCAGCAACGGTTATCAATGTGCTATCAAAAGTAGCGTAACCTATGTTCATTCAGCTAAAATGAGAGCTCCGCAAGGGGCTTTTCTCATATCAAAATTTAATCTGTTCTCTCTCAAGTAAGTTCCTACTTCATCCAGAATGCACCACCAGTCGGAATTTAATCCGCGCTCCGCAAGGAGCGCGTGTGGTTTAAGCCAGTCCCAGAGCACTTTACGCGATTCAAGACGGAGGTTCGAGCCACCCTCCGCGAAGAAGTCGCGGAGCTTCAAGAGATCATCTCCCGCTTCGCGCATATTCCGCTCCCAGAGCGAGTTCACAAACTCCCGAAGAGGTTCGAGCCAGACCGCCAGCAAAGGCAAATTGCAATAGTTGCAGATTTTGTGCCATAGGAGTATATTATTGTCATCACAAAGGAGTCTGAATACTTATCCTGGAGGTGATGTTCCTTGTTAAACCAAATTACAGTAGCAATTATGTGCTACGGGCTTTGTGGGCGCGGCTACAATCGGTCAAAGATCGAGATAGAAGGCCTAACCAACTATCTCTACAGTTGTATCGATTGTATTGTGAAGATGCACACCAGCGGCAGGCTGTCCGGCGTTGTGTTCTGCGGCGGGTTTACTAACCCGGATTTCCCTTTGGAATCAGAGGCGGCTACCACGGAAGAATACTTCTGGGTCTTGGCAAGAGAGCATGGATTATATCCTGGCCTTTTCCCGGTCCTGCTGGAAGAAAAAAGCTGCAATACCGCTCAGAACATTATCTTTACTGGCAATTTTATTCGGGGCAACCCAAATTACTTCACCGCCGAAGAACTACTTGAGGCCGTGAAAGAGAACCCTAGTAAAGCTAAGGTCATAAAGGAAACCATCGGCCAATGGCGCAAACTTAGCCCGCACATTATGTTTGTTTGTGATATGCTGAGACGCCAGAAAGTAGAGATGCTGCTATTCTACGCGAGGATGTCCATGCCCAAAAACTTCCGGTTAGAAGCGCGGTCATTCCGGCGCAAGGATATCCATCCCAACAGCACCTGGTGTAAACAGTTCCTTTTAACAGCAGGATATCTGTTTGACCCCGAACTGTTTCGCAATGATCTTAGGGCAGGACAATAACTTAGTTCGCCTGCAGATCTACCCCACAAAAAACGGATCCGATTACGGATCTGTTTTAATATTCGCATAACCGTCCAGTAACAATACTGCTAAACTATAATTATGGAGATATGGCAGTGGATATTTTGGGGTATCGTATTTTTGATTTGGCTGTTAGGCTTGCTGATGGTGTTTTTGCGCGTCCCTCCCCTGCCCACTAAAGCCGAGTCGCTAAAAGATTTGTTCGATCTTGCCCAAATTAAACCCAGCGAGAGAATTTTTGATCTTGGCTGCGGGGATGGTCGAGTTTTGCAAATTGCTCGGGATCAATATAGCGCCGAAGTATCCGGCTGGGAACTTAATCCGGTGATGTGGTATTTATCTAAATTGCGCTTAGGCAAAAGCTCTGACATTCGCTGGGCCAACTTATGGTCAGCACCTTTGCACGAGGCGGATGTAGTATTTATTTTTCTTATCCCCAGCTTGATGCAGAGGGCAGAAAAAAGACTTTGGCCCAAGCTCAAACCAGGAGCTCGGATTATTACCAACGCTTTTGTTATGCCTACCCTGCAACCGACTGCCTCCAAAAACAAAATCCACCTGTATGTGAAATAAGAATTTTATCATTCACTCCCTCCTCCCCCTACCCCTCCTCGGGCAGGAGGGGGACTTTAATAGTTCCTCCCCTGCGAAGGGGAGGCGAGGTGGGGACTGTATAGATTATTTTATACACTCCTCCCCTAACCCCTCCTCTGGCAGGAGGGGAACCTGATATTGGATGCCTGACACTTGATACTATTTGTGGGACTGGGCCAGATAGGTTTTTTCGTAATGCTCTACTGCCGCCAGCGCCACCGCTGCCAACAAAGTCAGCACCATAAAGACCCACTGGATGCCGTTCAAACCAGTCGAAGGCAAGGTACCCGGCGCACCATAAGTAATCGTTCTGGCCACTCTGACTGTAGCTAAATCAGTCATAATATCGTGATTGTAATAAGTCGCCACTAAAACCGTGTCGCGATAAACACCCGCAATCCGCCCGGCACTAAATCGGCTTTGGTGATTATCTTCCGCCAAACCATGGCGCATAATAGTACCACCGCCGGCAATAATATACCAACTGAACCGAACTTCTTTGATCTCCTTGCCTAAAGTATCGTAGGCTTTGGCACCGAATACCTTAACCCCGCCCGGCAAAATTACGATGTCGTCGGGATTGATTTCTACCCGCGCCAACTTGCGCCCAGTGTCGTCTTCAATTTCAATTAATTCATCGATGATCTCATCCAGCTCTTGAGTTTCCAGCGGCAAGATAGTGATATTTTGGCCAGCGCTCTTGGCCACCCGATCGGAATAAACGGCAGCTATATTCAAATCACCCACGGCGCTAATACCCAATTCACCGGCATCGGCAACAGTCAGCATATATGTGCCCGGCAAACTATCTTGGTAATAAATCGTTTCTGTCAAGCGTTCGGACGGAATATAGTGGACATAAAAAGTTTGGCTGCCCAAGTTGGTCGGCATAGTCACGGTCTTATCGATCGGCCGTTTATCAGAAGTATAGAAACTGCCGGTAGAAGAACTGCTGGATAAGAGGAAGGCTCGGCCTGCCTCTAACCAAACATTATCCTCCCTGCTCATTACCCCGAAAATAATCGGGTTGCTGACATCGCCTACCGGAATGCTTTGCGGGTCGGATTCAAAGTAGATTTGGTCATCCACCAATTCATTGGTGGAGGCGATCACCGGCTTGCCGGGAGTATCCACGATCGCATAACCTTGGCTTAAATCGGCCGCCGTCATCGATGCATAACCCACCACGCTCTCGGTGTAATAAAATTGGGCATTAGATTGACCAACGGGAATAGTTAAGTAAGGGCCGCCGGATGGCTTGTTGTACCAGGGGCCCCATTCTTTGGTGTAGAATTCTCCACCATTAGCTGCCCCAAACCGACCGGTGGCGCTGGTGGTTTCTAAGTTCAAAATTAGATTATCTTTTTCGACCGCATAAGGGGCATATTGGCGAGGTTGATCATCTTTGGTGGTAAAGTTAATCCAATCAGCTAAAGTGATCGTGATCGGCCCTCGCACGGTGCCAATTAACAATGAGACCGGTCCTTCCGGCGAGCTAAAGTAGAGCGCCGGCCGCACGGTGGTAAATGACCAGGTGTTATTCGGCACCGGCCCATCAATAATTAACGCCAGCCCTTCGGTATCGTTGCCTTCTGGAATATTAATCGAATAGGTTTCACCGGATTCTAATGGTTTATCCGGAGTTAATGTTAGTACAGCCACATCGCTATCCCATTCCGCCAACCACTTACTGGTATCGATTTTGCGGAGGCCGATGTAGGTTTCGTAAACTACCGAAGCAGTATCCATCGGTTCCGAAAACGGCACCACAATTTTGCTGTATAACTTAACACTTTTGGCATTGCTACCGGGTTGAATTTGGTCGGTGATATACGGCGCTTGATTAGTGCGCGGTTTTCTTCCGCCAATTGGCGGTTCGGTTGGGTCTTCCGGCACATCGATCATCATTATGTTATTCATTACATACTCCATTAGGCCGTCATCGATCGTGGTCTGGCTAAAGGCCTGATTATTCGGAGGAGCGAACAGCTTGGGGTTCGTATCTAAAACAACCTTGTAAGATAACCCGACTAACTTCTTGGCGAGAATATCTCCCGACCACTGCAAAGTATTGGTAACAGGATCATACACAAACCCATTGGGGTCTGCACTCGTTGGATCAAAAGCAGCATTGGCGGGCAAAGTATCGGTAATTATCACATTATTGGCGTCCATATTGCCGGTGTTCCAAGCTGTCACCGTATAGATCAGCGTATCACCAGGCAAAGCGGGACCATTAGGACGCTCTACATTATCCACTACTACTGTCCGGGTAGATTGGATCCAATCCGGCGCCGACCCGATCAAGGTTGTGGTAATCCGATCGATCGCCGGGTTAGTTTGGTCTTTCATCGTCGCTATATTGGTAATGACGGTGCCGTTATCCAATGGTGAATTTATTTTGACCTGGAACTGCATAGTTTGTTTAAGCCCAGCTGGCACTGTCCCTCGCCAATACATCCGATTGTTAATGGGTTGATAAACAAACCCGCCGGAAGCGTAATTGGCATAAGTTGTGTTGACAGGAATTGGGTCGGTAACTGTCACCGTAGCGGATACCCCGCCTTTTTCGTTGTCCACCACCACGGTATAGAGCAAGATATCGCCGGGATCGGTTTGATCCTTGTTCACATTCTTGACCGAGGTAGTAATGTTCGGCACTTGTTGTTTGGCAGTAGTAAACAGCCACTCGTTGGGTTTGGCTAAAGGATTGGTGATATTTATCGGTACGCCGTTGGCACTAACGGCCACAGCGGGATCGATCACTACTTTATATTGAGTAATATAATCAAACGGAACCAAGTGAGTTAAGCGAACGGTCCGATTATTGTTGTACCAAGTATAGGCAAAAATAAGTTCAGGGGGTAGCGGCGTGCCATCCGCCTTAGTCACGCTAATGGCGTTTTGCACCGANNCCGGGAGTGGGTGGTAACCCCTCTACATTCCCAGCTCCGTCACTGGCTCTAGTATAGAAATAATAAGTCAGATTTTGATTACTAATATTCATATCCCATTTATACTGGGCAGAGCCATCGAGATTATCTTTTAATTTCACTCCTGCCCCATAATTAGTCCACACGCTCCCCGTAGCCGAGGTGCGATACCACAGATCCGTGCTGGCCACCGAAGCGTCATTTTGCACCTCGGCAACCACAGTTAGCGGCGAAAAGTAAACATTGATCGGGGTGGCCGGTAGAGAAACGGGGATAAACACTCCATTTCTATCGATAATACCAATGACTTTCGAACTGGGGATAGCGGCAATCACCGTTATGGCATACTTTTGAATTTCCGGATTCACCCCATCGTTGATGTAAGCAGTATTCACAATTTCCAGACCATTAGCCAAGGGGCTATTAATCTTGACTCTAAAAGTGATCGTCCGAGTGCCATTGCGGTTTATGCGTCCGCTCCAAACAATAGCATTAGTGGCTGCATCGTAAGTGGCATTGGTAACTAAATTGTCATATACCGTATTAGTAGGGATAGGGTCACGGAAAACTACATTGGCATTGGCCGTACCGGTATTGCGCAACACGATCGTGTACAAAGGCGTTGCCCCCGGAGAGGCCACCAACATATTCACCACTTTAGAGGAAGTAGCTAAATATGGTTGATTAGGAACCGGCGCCAGGGCGGTAGTAAAAGTAAATGGGTTGGGATTAGCATTAGGGTCGGAAGTAATTAAATAAATCCCATTTTTATTTGTCGCAATGGTGGGGTCAATTGTAACTTTGTAATTAATGTTATACAGAAATGTGGTAGTATGTCCGATGGTCAGGGTTTTGTCGCTATTGGCCCAACTATAGGTTAACCGTAGATCTGGTACCGCTAAACCATCCACACGAGTAATTTTTAATGCGGCTTGAGTAGAGATTCTATCCATCGGCTGACTAAAGGTTAAGATAATGGGCGCGTTAATCGCCACATTGGTTTGCTGATGAATAGGATTGGAGGCCGAGAGATATGGCCCCACCGTATTGATAATGGTCAGCGCATCATAGCCGGGTGTGCCCGGCGCTTCCTCGGTGTTATCATCGTAGTCCACGGCGATGGAATAGAAATACCACACTTGATAAGTGCTGTCTGGAATATCCAAAGTCCATTTATAATAATCGTAACCATTGCGCTTGCCCCCTCCGGGCATAAAGTAAGTCCCGTTGCCTTTGGATTCCCAAGCATTGGCGCCTCGGCGTAAGTGCAGTTCCGCCGTGTCTACCCCGACGCCCAAAGGACAACCATCAGCAGAGATATCCATATACGGGTCTTGGGCCTCCACTACCACCGTGATGGGGCCTTTGTAAGTGGTGGCTGGCATCGGAATGATATTATTATTGGCATCTAAAATCCCCACCACATTGGAAGCGGGCGCAGTGATATCTTTATAATAACAACCCGTGATACTGCTACCCCCACCAGTAATAACCATGGTATCTTGCCCGGTGGCGCCACTATAAGTGGCAGTAATAATTTGCTGACCCGGCGCGGTGATGGCAAAACTATCGTAAGTAACCACGCCGTTAGACCAAGTACCTGTATCGCCGCCATTGCCGATCGTCACAGGCGAAATGGTTCCGGGCGTAGCCCCGATTGCTGTGGCGCTACTGAAAGTGGTGATGGTATTGCCGTAAGTGTCTTTGGCGGTTACTGTTAGCGAGAAAAATTTATTTACCGTAGCGGAAACTGGCGCCTCCACCGTAAAACTCGCCAGATCCCCGTAGCTAACCGTAAACGCATATGATGTGCCAGTTGCAATTAAAGCATCCGAGACATCATAAGACTTAACTCTCACTTTCCAAGTGGCGCCAGGCGTACCATCGGGAATGGTCCACGAGTAGGTCTGTGGCATTGTGGCTGGTGCCAAATCAGTTGTAATGCTGGTCCAAGTTGACCCGTCCGGCGCATAATCCAAATCCAAATGATCGATGGTTGTCTCACCCCCAGCTCTAAATGTAATGCTGTTACCGGACGAACCAATAATAAAACTGCTGGCCGAAGTTGGCGCATCTATATAAACAGCATCAGCTATTATTGTAATTACATCGGAACCAAGCGCAGGAGCCGTCACACTTACGCCTCCTGTGCCAACCGTTCCAAAAGTAATCGGGTTAAATGCGGTTGTTACTCCACTATTCCATGTTACATTGCTATACACCGTGGAACCACCTCCATTTACAGTATTCGGGCTAGGAACAACTGTGCCGTTAGTTGTCCAGGCCGGCGAACCACTATTATTTAGCGTCATACTGTCAAAACTGTAATTGATAATTGTATTGCCGTATTGATCCTTCGCTGTGATAGTCATTGTTGTATATAAATTCACAGCAGTTTCACTAGGTAAGTCCACTACAAAACTATCCGCTGGCCCATAATCAATCGTAAAATCATCACTGGCATCACTCGCCACCAAAGCATCTCCACTATCATACCCTTCCACCTTGACTTGGAAGTCGCTTTCCCCCGCTCCATTCACTACCGGAATTTCCCAGTTATATGTTTGGGGCGAACCGGTGTAGGCCTCATAATCATCTATGGCGGGGGAAACCCAACTGCTCCCGCTATTTTCAGAATAGTACAGTTTAAAATAGGCCGGCGGGAGATCGGGAAAAGTCACATCGGTTGTCCAGCGGATCAAATTAGAATCGCCAATATCCCAATCGCTGGTGGGATCAGGCAGAACAACCGTTATGGTAATCGCGGCATGAGCTTGATCCACCGCAAATTTAAACAACCCTCCCGGCAACACCACCTGCACTATCAAAACCAATGTCACCAAAACCGACAATACCCTTTTCATTCTGTCTGTCATTCCGGACTGGATCCGGAACCCATACCCTTCTTTCCGCGAAGCCCGGCGAAGCCAAAGGCGAAGACGGGTCATTCTGGTAAGCTGACGACGCTTACCTTTCGTCGTCATTCTGGCTTCGTCCAGAATCTTATATCGGAGCGCATCCAGAATCGTATAAATTGTCTTTTTTCTATTGATTTTGTTTTTCATTTTCCCCTAACCTCTAATCCCTATTCTCTTGTTTTTATTGTCTGATCTCTATTCTCTATTCTCTATTCTCTATTCTTCAATCTCTCACCCCTACACATATATATAAAAGTATTATATTATTATACTCCAAAAACACAGTTATGTCAACACTCAGAGCTATTCCACATATACCTCCCCTGCCAAGGGGAGGTGAGGAGGGGATTGTATAATTAAACTTCCCGCTCCCAGAGCCAAAAAACTCTTGACTTATGCATAATTCTGTTATAATATTTAGTCAGAAATTCCGCCCCTTGAAATATCAATCGTCATTCCTACTCTTTCCGTCATCCTGGACCGACTGGCCGAAGGCCAAGTTCGGATTCAGGATCTGTTTTTGTTTNNCGAAGGCCAAGTTCGGATTCAGGCTCTCCTCCCCGTCTCCCTTTGAGCCCGGCATCCTGTTCAGCCCTCCCCATTGGTGTACATTGGTTCATTGGTGACATTGAATCATCATCAGCACCACAGGTGCTGATTGGGCTGCCGTGCTCAAATCTAAACGAGAGCGCGAGTAAAACCAAGCCAGGCAGAGTCCAACTCTGCCTTGGCTACGCCCAAGGAGGCAATCGAAATGCTTCGAAGCATAATGTTTCTTTTTGCCGGGCTCTGCCTGGCAACCATTACCACATTCGGTTGTAGCAATGATGGGCCTATTGCCCCGCCACTAAATGCCGGTCAGATCTTTATCTCCGATGATGGTGACGGAGAGTTGATTTCCAACGAACCGGTCGTTATAATGTGGGACTTCATCCCGCGCATCAATGAATATCGCATAGATTATTCGATTGATGGTGGCAAATCATGGTTACTAATCGGCAAATCCAAATTGACCAAATTGAATTGGAAAATTCCTGCTGGGATGAACACCTTTACTTTGCAGGTCAGAGCCGATGGATATTCCATTCAATTTCCTACACCACAGAGCCGAGCCACCAGTATGCCCTTAAAAGTATTATCCCATGGTAATCTTGACCACCTCGCGATAATCGCCCCCGACACAATCCCTGTTGGCCAAGATTTTGAGTTTGTAATTGCAGCATACGACTACCTAAACAATGTTGTAACTGATTACCAACCAGAAATGATATTCATATACAACATGGGAAGCACAAAGATCCGTTTGAAAGAAATATGGTTGGAGACAGGGACAGTAATGAGCTATGTGAGTCCACTTCTAGAATTCAAAGATGGCATTTGTTACAGTTGGACTCCTGCGTACATACAGGGCTACTCCGGGACGATATTGTTCAACATCAAAGTGAGGGATCCTCAGCTAGGAATCTCCATTGAGCGCATGGATGTGTTAACCGTGCCTTGAGAAGGCCAGCACAGACAAGACAGAGACAGAGGGAACTGACCCCTTTTGACCTGTAAATTTGTACTTTATTCCAACAAAAACACGACGGCCTTAATTGGCCGTCTTTTCGTATTGCCCGGATAATCAAAACCAAAACAAATCCCAGCCCAATCCCAACCCAGCGCACCACTCTACGCTATAGCGTTTTTTCATATCCCAACAGAAGATATGGACACAAGGAAATAACTAACAGAGGGAGGCGGCGCTTCGCGCCGCCTCCCTCATTCTTGTGGTCTTTATTATCGCTCACTAACCCATCGCGCCTCTCTCCTAATAGCTATGTACTTACGCTATAGCGTAAATACATAGCTATCTCACCATTAATCTGCTACGATAAAAAAGATGTTCATAATTACTAAAAAATACTGTCAATAAAAATGGATAGCCACATGCAAGAAAAATTAAATTTGACTCGAGATATTTTGTTGGGCATCGCCGGCGTAGGTGGCATTTTATTAATAACTGCCATAGCCCCGGGAGCCATAGGAGTTTTAGCTCCTCTATTGAAAAAGAAGTACAAGAAAAATACTTTGAAACCTAGTTATTTACAAAATAAGTTTAGGGAATTAAATCAACAAGGGTTGATTATGATTGGGGAACAAAATGGACAAATCAAAATATCGCTAACTAAGGAAGGGAAACGGAAAGTTTTATCATATCAGATAGACAATATGCAATTAAAAAAGCCGAATAAATGGGATGGCCAATGGCGCATAGTGGTGTTTGATATTCCAGAAAGGATTAAAAAACATCGAGATACATTTCGCCGGAAACTGATTGATTTAGAATTTGAGCGCATTCAGGACAGCGTTTGGATCAGTAAATACCCCTGTCGGGAAGAAATAGATTTTTTAGCTCATCTGTTTGAGATCTGGCCATATATTGATTTAATAGAAGGCAAGTTTATCAAACTCTGATCTGATTAAATTAGTTGCTTATATTAATCAGGATCGGCATTGTCTTATCAGTTAATCAATGGTTATGTAAATACGCTATAGCGTATTTACATAACCAAATGCCGCTTTCTTTGGATATCTGCTGTGATTATTTCCGGCTAGTGTTTATCTAACTCCATGTTGAGGAGTTTGTCGGCGAGGGTGTTTTTGTCGCGGAAGATATGTTTAAATTTGACCGATGCGAATTCGGCGGCCAGTTCCTCGACTTTAGCGAACAGAGGTTTTAAATCTTTATTCTTTACTCTATATTCACCGGAGAGTTGTTTCACGATTAATTCGCTGTCCATAAATACTTCCACCGGGGTCTCGGCCAGTTTGTGGCTATCGCCCACCAGTTTTTGAATCCGACCTAATCCCAAAATCAGCGCCTGGTATTCCGCTTGGTTGTTGGTGGCTACTCCCAAATAATGGGCAAATTTATCTATCTCTTTTAATTTGGCATCATAAATTACCACTCCGGCCGCCGCCGGCCCCGGGTTGCCTCTGGCTCCCCCATCTGTATAAAGAATGTATTTATTCATTGGGTTTTCATTCTGGATTTATTTCAGAAT
>DQGN01000006.1 GCA_003524745.1 Patescibacteria group bacterium | reverse complement strand
TATTTATTGATGGCAGTTTCAGTGGCTGCGCTAACTATTCTGGTTTCACCCAAATGATTGATGACCACATCTTGCGGAGCTTTTCCTGGCCGAAATCCGGCAATATTAACTCCCTCTGACAACTGGACTGCCGCTTGCTTAATAATTTCCTTCCATTCCCCCTCATCTAATGTAATGGTCAGCTCGACTTGGGATTTATCTATCTTTTTCTCTGATTTCATATGCCAAAATTACCGTTAAAACCATTATATCCTGCTCCAAACCATCACTTGCGTCAATCCCAAAATAAGCCACCCATTTGGGTGGCTTATTAATTCGAGACAGATCGGTCAAATTATAACTTGAGTTCATAAGGGGGTGGCATGACATCCCAAATTAAATAACTCGTGGCCCAATCAGGAGAACTAATTACATCGTGCCCGGCATCGTCAAAATTTGGTAAATGGCTTAATGCGCTCATATCAGACCAAATAAAGTTAAGATAAGCCTCGGCATCACCCATTGCGGCACCCTGGGCATTTTGCAAAGTAATTAACTGTTCAACACCACCAATGTCCATATCATAGTCAGCTAGATAGTCATAACCGTCTGAATCCACATTTAAAAGCTCAAGTACAACATTAATGGAATCACCAGTAGTAAACTCTGGACTACATTTTGCTCGCAGAGTATATATAACTGACTGGCCAGCTGGAATTAATTGTTCGCCTCCATCCGCTGGAGTATCGCCAAATGCTATTTGTATGGGGGTAGCTAAAATACCCTGTTCCGTCGCTCCCACGTGATTAGTATCTTCCAGGGTCAGGGGCGTCGAACCGCTAACATCAGTAATTTGCGCGCTCGTTGTTATATCCACACTACCGCGCATAAATGTGAAATCAGAAAGATACGCAGTTTTGGGTATACTGACATCATCAACAGACACGGCAATCGTAAAATTCTTAAGCGCTATGGCGCCACTTGGATCGGCCGTGACTTTAAACTTATATAAATCCACAACACTTCCTGGAACTATCACCCCCCCACCGCTTGGATTAGCGGAAACTACCGTCGGTTTGCTGTTATAGAGAATATGTGTATCTCCATAAATATCCTGCTTAGCTACTCGTGTATCAGCAGATATTATACTGCTATTTTCAGGTGTGGCATAAAAATCACCGGCTATTGCCCCGGAAGCAAGTCCAAACTTGGTATGTGCCTTAAAGGTGCCGCCATCAACACCGATTTTTTTAAATCTGGCTTTTACTGTCATGACTGAACTGCCATTTTTGGGTACATATAGCGTTAAAGCGCTGAATTTAGTTTTTTCAGCATATGGACTTACGGTTTTTATCACAGTCTGACCTGTTTTATCCGGATACTCTATTTGTAACATACTCACGGAGGTCCATCCTGCGTTGGGGATAATTAAGGCCAACTTCCGCACAGTAAAACCAGAACCAACTGCGGTAAAGTTATATTTTGCCACCTCATCAAAAGCCACTTGACCGCCCAAGACTATATGCTCGGGTGGCGAACTCGCGTCCAAAGCAGCAGTAACATCAATTTTAGTTGGAGTGATATTATTACCGATATCGTTGCTAAGGTTTCCGCCCGGAATCTTTCCGGCCGCTGATGAACCAGAAATCGATTTGAATCCGTAATATCCTACCACCACAAGAGCAATTATAATTACACCATAAACCAGAGTTCGATTAAATTCTGGGGATTTTTTTCTTTTTGTCATAATAAAAAATGAATTATATAACACCTACATCGTAAAGGGAATTAAAAAAAAAATGCAATCAATGTTGCCTAGTTCCTATCTAATTATGGAATTATTTCTACAAACAAAGTGAAAATATTCTAAATTTTTCGGTTAAGTCCGCCGGTAAAACCCAGCACCAGAAGGATAAAGAATAACAGATAAGAAATTCAAGGCCTGGATTCCAAATCAGTTATTAATATATTAAAATGTGTGTTTGGAATGACAGAAACGAGGAATATATCCCCCACCTCCCCCATACACCATTCTATATATGGCGCCGCTTAACCCCTCCTCTGGACGTCGAACATCCCAAGGGGGCAGGGGGGGGAATTAGCGGGTTTCGAAACTAATGGTGTTGCTCGTGTAATTAGGTCCTGACTTCACATAAAGTTTGGCATAGGCCGTGTGCTGTCCTTTGGCCCCAGTATCAACCCGGGCTGTGTATGTTCCGGACGCATTAGCCAAAAAGGATTCTTCGAGTTTGTTGTCTAAATAAATCTCTACTTTTTCGATATTCAAAAACTCCCCTGTATCAGTTAACTTGGCGATAAGATCTATTGGGAAAAAGCTTTTATCGACTTGACTCATAGTGACATATTCCGACTCCGCTTGTCCCGCAATAACACTAATGGAAGTTTCTACCGTGCCGCCAGTCTGCTTAAATAACCGCGCTGTAACTGTATGATTTTTCCCATCCAAAACTACTCCGCTGGTTACATCCGCTGTCCAAGGTGCTTTGACTGATTTGCGAACTAAATTACCGTCATAATAGAAACCAACTTCTTTTACATTCGTTTCGTCCCTGAGAACTACATTAATGGTAAAGTTCCCATTGATACGACTGCCATTACTAGGAAAAGTGATATTAATCTCCCCGCTACTTGCCGCCGAACCATCATAAAACATTGTCGGAATATTGTTGTAACCATTTTCCTGGGCCCACTTCAATACGGGGTTTTCCCAAGCTGAATTATCCGGCCGCTCTGAATGCAGTTCGGTGAAGACGCGGTATTCCACTTGATCTTCCGGCCAATTCGCGGGAGCCAAATAATCGGGGTTGGATCTAACTACCCGGATTTTTTTGTGAATATCATCCGTTTCTTTCTGAACATTCCCACTAGCAAAAACTTCTGTTTTAGTACTTGGCGAAGCATCCGTCGGCAATTTGCCGGACATTTCATCTACGACTATGCTGCTAATGCCCTCTGGTACCGCAAAGGCTCGCACCGGCATTTTTGCGGTCGCCTGGCGCATGTATTGATTCCAAATCGGCGCTGCCACGATCGCGGCCGAATGATCCATTTCTGTATTATCGTTGTTTCCAACCCAAACCCCAGTTACTAAATCCGGCGTATAACCAAATGTCCAGCCATCCCGATAATCTTGCGTGGTACCAGTTTTAGCTGCCACCGGCCGACCCGGCAAAGTTAAACTACCACCGGCGCCAAATATATAAGCCCGCGCGGCATCATCGCTCAAAACATTATTAATCAAATAAGCAATTTCTGGATCCAAAACTTGTTTGGAAGCAGCTGGCTTGTGTTCTTCTAAAACTCTCCCCCGGCGATCTTCTACTTTAAGTACCGCCAAATTAGCAGCTTTGGCTCCGTCGGCTGCAAAAACCCCGTAGGCCGAAGTGAGATCCAGTAGCCTGACTTCAGCTCCCCCCAAAACTAAAGATAGGCCATAGCGTTCGGGTTCCGTCATGGTAGTGATACCCATTTTATGCGCTAAATCAATGGTTTCATTCACTCCCGCATAGGCTAAGGCTTTGACGGCTGGCACATTCAAAGAGCCCTGCAGAGCAGTCCGAATAGACACCGGCCCCCTAAACTTATTGTCGTAATTGTAGGGATCGTAACCTTGGCCAAAATCGGTATGCACATCTATTAACATGGTGGCCGGGCTATAGCCCTTCAAGAAAGCAGCCGCATAAACCACCGGCTTGAAAGACGACCCCGGCTGACGTTCGCGCACCGCCACATTCACATATCCGTCGATCTCTTCATCAAAATAATTGGCCGATCCCACCATGGCCAAAATCTCACCGGTATGAGGATTTAACGAGACGAGAGCCGCATTGCTCGCATTGTATTTCTCTTTGTTTTTGGGCGCTGCTGCCGCAATCACATCCTCAGCGACTTGTTGTTTTTCCCAATCCAAAGTAGTGGTGATGGTCAGACCACCTTCTTCCAGCATCTTTTCGCCATATTTATCAGCGAGTAATTCTTTGACATACATCACAAAATGAGGTGCCCTAATGCTGTCCCGCCGGGGCAGGAAAGTTAGTTCCTCTGTTTGCGCTTCTTTCATTTGCTTCTCCGTAATATAACCCTCTTTGAACATGCGCTCTAATACCCAGTCTTTCCGGGGCAAAAGCCGCTTCACATAATCAGAACCGTAAGGCGAATAGTAAGATGGTGCTTGCAACAAAGCCGCCAGCGTGGCCGATTCCTCTAAAGTTAATTCTTTGGCTGGTTTGCCATAATACCCTTGCGCAGCGGATTCCACGCCATAATAGGCGCTGCCATACGGCATGCTATTTAAATAAAGCTCTAAAATCTTATCTTTGGTGTAGAGTTGCTCGATTTCTATGGCTAAAATAAATTCTTTGATTTTCCGCACTACAGACCGACTGGCGGTCAAAAAACTATTTTTAGCATACTGTTGGGTGATAGTACTACCCCCTTGCGCCCGCTGGCCAGACAACGGCTTGAGGACTATTCCCCGGATTAATCCCCGNNAATGTCCGCCGGCGTTCATTATAAATATCATAGAGGACCGTGCCGTTGCGATCCAACACTTTAGTCGACTCGGTAGGTTTTTGGATGGTTAAACTAGCAGGGTTAGGTAACCCGACGCTCAAAGCTGCCGACAAAAATGAGAGCACTAATAATCCCCCTACTCCAATACCCACCAATAATTTGGGGGTATTTTCGATTCCCAGACGCTGGGCCAAAGCCGACCATGTTCTCCGGTGCCGCCGAAAGTAGGCTCGTCTTTTCCAGCGTTGGCGGATTGCCTCTGGCTGATTCTTTAAGGGCAATAGCTCGTTACTCACAAATCTCCTCTTAACCTACAGCATTCATTATATCAAACCTTGGGATTAATAGCGTCCATCTCGTATCTGATATAATCAAAACATAAGCAAACCCTTATGCCTAAACAAAATGACGATTTAATTGACCGGATCACCCATCATAATGTGGAAGAGATTATCAACTTGCCCAGCTTAACCAAACGGCTGGCTGCGGGGAAAAAACTTCGCATCAAGCATGGAGTTGACCCGACCAAGCCCGATCTCCATCTCGGCCATGCGGTGGTACTGTGGAAATTGAAAGAATTCCAAGATCTGGGACATACAGTTATTTTTTTGATCGGCGACTATACCGCTCGGATCGGCGACCCCAGCGGACGCAATACTACTCGGCCCGTGCTCTCTGAAGAAGAAATTGCCCAAAATGCTAAAACTTATCTCGTGCAAGTGGGGAAAATTTTAGATATAAATAAATGTGAGATCCGCCGGAATGGTGAATGGTTTGCCAAATTAACTTTTGCCGACATTATCAAGTTGCTGGCTCAAACAACGGTCGCACAAGTCATCGAACGCACCGATTTCCAGACGCGCTTACAGGCCGGCATCGATGTGGGAATGCATGAAATTATTTACCCCATCATGCAAGGTTATGATTCTGTCCAGCTAAAATGCGATGTGGAAATCGGGGGAGCTGACCAAAAATTAAATATGTTGATGGGGCGGGATTTGCAAGGAAAGTTTGGTCAACCCGAACAAGAAGTTATGATTATGCCTCTCTTAATCGGTACTGATGGAATTAAAAAAATGTCCAAAAGCTTGGGCAATTACATTGGCATTGCCGATGAACCCAGAGAACAGTTCGGCAAAATCATGTCTATCCCCGACAGCCTGATCATGGATTATTGGAAACTCTGCACCCAATCGCCAGACGAAGTCATGGCTACACTTGAGCGCGGTAAGACTAATCCCATGGACAGCAAACTTGCTCTCGCATTACGTATTGTAGAGCTGTACCATGGCAACAAAGCCGCTACGGAAGCCATGGTCAACTTTACTAAAACCATTCGCCAAGGCGAGCTGCCCGAAGATATTACTACTATTACTATCGACTTAAACCCGCAGTCTATTATTGACCTACTCATCGCAACTAAGTTAGTGGATTCCAAATCGGAGGCCAAGCGGATGGTCGAGCAAAAAGGCGTCAAAATCGATCAGCAAACTATTACCGATCCCGAAACCACGATCACCCCGATCCCCCGTATGGTTATCCAAATTGGCAAGCGCAAATTTATCCGCCTCAATTAGAACAGACCGAGGATATTGCCAAATACGGTCCGCAAATTGCGCGCCACTCCTAAACGATTTTTAACTTGTCGCCGGACTTTCCAATTATGATTACGCGGTAGCTGAACTCTCCGGCTATTACCAAACTGCATCCCCGCAAAATCGATGATTTGACTTTTTCTATTCATTATGGGCTAAGCTTAGTTTGTAAGTTAACCCCTCCTTGACTATCTTTCTATTATATCGCATTTTTAGGCTTTAGGCAATGTTTTTTAGCTCCCAGAGCATAAAAACCATGTTTTTCCTCCTTAGCGACCCCATCACCAAATTACCCGGAATCGGCCCCTCCTTGGCCGTTAAATTTGGGTTGTTAAGTATCCAGACCGTGGATGACCTGATTGGTTACTATCCCCGGCGTTGGGAGGATTTAAGCGTCGTCTCTCCTGTAGCCACCGTCCTCGCTACCTGCCCTGCCCCTCCCCAAAAAGTGACCATAAAGGCTGCGATCAAATCGATTTCGCATTTCCGCTCACCCTATAAAAGAATGTTCATCACTAACGCCATTGCCGAAGATGCCTCCGGAGCAATGAGGATAGTTTGGTTTAACCAACCCTATTTGCGGACTGCGATTAAAGCTGGCGAAACTTACTATTTGAGCGGGCCGATGGGAAACTGGCAAAACCACTCGGCCCTCACTAACCCAGCCTTGGAGAGGGCGACAGATACTCCTCTACATAGCGGCGGCTTAATTCCGATCTACTCCGAAACCGCCGGTATCTCCAGCAAGGTTATCCGCCGAGCCGCCCGCCATATACTAAATACTATCCGACATTTGCCCGAAAGTTTACCATCGGATATCGTGGCTACTCACCAACTAATGCCTCTTACTGAAGCTTTAGTTAATATCCACTTTCCGACCTCGCCCCAAAATCTGCAACGCGCTAAACAGCGGCTTAGTTTTGAAGAATTATTCTCTGTGCAATTAGGCTTAGCTTTTGCCCGCACCAATTGGGGAGAGTTGCCCGGACAACCGCTTCTTGTTTCTAATCAACTTCTGCCCAAATTCTTGCAGCAACTACCATTTACTTTAACCGCCTCGCAGCTTGCTGCTATCAAAGAAATTTTTCATGACTTGCGCCGACCAATAGCGATGAATCGCTTGCTTTTAGGCGATGTCGGTTCAGGCAAAACTATTGTGGCGGCGGCCTCTATTTTAGCGGCCGCTAAAGCTGGCGGGCAAGTGGCGCTGATGGCCCCCACCGAAGTATTGGCTGCTCAACATTACTCCAACCTAAAACCCCTCTTGGATAAATTCAATCTGCGCACTACTTTGATTACTGGCAGCAAAAAACTATCTTCCAGCGCAGATATCGCCCAAGGTAAGTGTGATTTAGTGATTGGTACGCAGGCTTTGATCCAGCACCAAGTTAGTTTTAAAAATCTGAATTTAGTGATTGTTGACGAACAGCATCGCTTCGGGGTTAGCCAACGCCAACAATTAAAAAATAAAGCCCAGATCGCCTCCCCCCACTATTTAAGCCTTAGCGCTACTCCCATCCCCCGCACCGTCTTTCTTACTTTATTCAGCGACTTGGATACTTCTATTTTAATTAACCCGCCGGTCGGCCGATTGCCGATCATCACCCGGCTGGCTACTGCCAATAATTTGGCTAAGATCCAACTATTAATTAATCGGGAGATCCGAGCCAAGCACTGCATTTTTGTGATCGCCCCTTTGATCGAATTAGATAAAACTGCCCGGCGCTCGTCAATCACCTCCGAATTAGCCCGCCTCCGCCAACTTTTTCCTGCCGCCAGTATTGCTACTTTGCATGGGAAAATGCCGGCCGAAGAAAAGTTATCCGTTATGCAGGCTGTGCAAACTGGCGAGGTAGATATTCTATTGGCTACTTCCGTAATCGAAGTGGGAATCGATGTGCCGGGAGCCACCGTAATTTGGATTAAAAATGCCGAGCGGTTTGGTTTGGCCCAGCTGCACCAATTGCGCGGACGCGTCGGCCGCAGCGACTTGCAGTCTTATTGTTTCATCGAAACACCAACCGACGACCTCGAAACCAGCGAGCGGTTAAAATCGTTTATTCATATTAACGATGGCAACAAATTAGCCCAAATGGATTTAGTGATGCGGGGACCCGGTGCCTTTTTTGATACCCGCCAATCGGGTTTTCTGAAATTGAAGATTGCTAATCTTATGGACGAAGATTTGATCAAATTAACTCACCAAACGGCTAAGCATATCATTCGGCAAGACCCGACCCTAAAAAATTATCCCGAGTTAAAATCGCGGCTCCAGCTCCCCGTATTAGTGCACGCTGAATAGGGGTAGGGTTGACAAAACCGATTATTTAATGATAATTAGGATAATTCGTACCTCACAGTTTGGGTCAGTGAGGAATTTCACCCAAGGAGGTGATATAACATGAGCATGATCAAGATGCCTCGTACATTGAATCAAAAAGAATGTACGCAGGTGGTTAGGTTATACGAGCAAATGCTCGAATGCCACAACCGGAATCGGGGGGAACAATTGGCTGATGCTATAGATGAGATTATCGAGATAGCTGACCAAGCCAGTTTCGACGCTATCAATAAAGTGCTTCATCAGACAAATTTACCTTTGATGATGAAGCACCGTCGGATTACTTCTGACCGGGTCTGCCATCAGATTGATCGCAGCCAAATCGGCAGTTATTCGCATCAAGCCCATCACTCTGCCCATAGCCTAAAAGGATGAGGAGGACACACGATATGATGTTGTCATATCCTTCGACCCAAAAACCGGAATCATTATTTCGTAACAAACGAAGCATAGATTCCGGTTTATTTTTGCCCTATGCTGGAAGGGATGATTAATTTCAATCAACTTTTAGAAAAATTCACTCTTCCTTTAACAATAGTTTTGAGCATTAGCTTGCTTATTGGAGCTTATTTTTTTATTCAACGCTTCGATGGATCACGCGCCAATCCGCCGGATAATCAACAAATTACCGTGGATATTGCCGGTGCCGTTAATCAACCTGGCGTTTATGCTTTTACCGCCGAACAGATTGTAGAAGATGCCATCAAAGCAGCCGGGGGCTTAAGCGACCAGGCAGATTTGACCTTGATGGCAAAAATTATTAATCGGGCGGCTTTATTGCAAGATCATGGTAAAGTGTATATCCCGGTTGCGGGCGACACAGCCTTAAGTATTTCCGCCAGCGCCAC
>DQGN01000031.1 GCA_003524745.1 Patescibacteria group bacterium | reverse complement strand
CGATCCCCAAACCGTGCTTATTATTACTGGTTAGAATGTTACTTCAGAAATTAGTCTTAGTCAAGTGAAGCGCGGTGTCATCAGGTCATTATCCAGAGTGCGAGTATGGCAGCTATGGACAGCGCGACTATCAAGGCACCCATCAGCCAAATTGAAATAAACTTGTCTTTACTGCATTCCAACATTCGTAAACTGTTCGTGTACTGCCAGAATGCGACCAAAAAAATAAAAACTCCTGACACTATTAAGATAATCCCGATAATTAGGCGAAGCACAGGATACGAGAGCGGGCGAAGAAGGTTTGTTATTCCAAGACCTCCCAAGACAACCGTCAGACCGGTACGGATCCAGGCACTAAATGTCCTCTCATTAGCGAGAAGCGTCCGTTCAACTGCCAGCTCAGTACGCTCGATAGCGCAATCGTTACGCAATTTCATATTGGAGCTTATGTTGTTTTTCACCTATCTATCCATTCTGCCATTTTGTATAATTTATTTTTGAATTATTGTGACAGGTTATCACACTGGAATCAAATTCTAACTGGTAAGCGGTACCCTCCTTCGCCACATAAAGGCTACGGACGGGCAGGGAGGGTTTGAACCTCTGACTTCTTCGACTTGCCCCGTTAAAAATACTGGTGGACGATACTGGATTCGCCCCAAATTCTCCCAAAATTCTCTGGGCAAGCAGGGCCGCCCCGTCTTGCCCCGCGGATGCTGGGGCGCATGCCGGGGCGAACCGTGGTGGGCGGTAGAGGATTTGAACCTCTGACTTCTTCGATGTGAACGAAGCACTCTGCCGCTGAGTTAACCGCCCGCATATTAATCATTTTTTTTAATCAGCCCCGATGGGGTTCTTTTGGGACTGAGCTAATCGTCCTTGCCTGCCATGATTATAACATTCATTAAATTAGCATCAATCATCTATTGGTGAGTAGCGCAACTCGGTCTATAATAAATTCATGCCCAGCGAAGTCAGCGCTTTAAACAACATGGCCTACCGCAAACCCCGCAACTTATTCTTGGTGATTTTTGTCGGCGCGGTAGTTTTTATTTACGATGTTTTCAAAACCGTCTCTACGGTTTTGGGTGTTGCTTTTTTGATTCGTTTCTTCTTAATCCAACCTTTCTATGTCAGCGGACAATCCATGGAACCTACTTTCAGCAATAATCAATATATTATCGTCGACCAGATCTCGTATCGTTTTCGCGACCCCCATCGGGGTGATGTCATTGTTTTCAAATATCCCAAGAATATTGCTTTTAGTTTTATTAAAAGAATCATGGCCCTGCCTGGCGAGCGCGTCACTATCCAAAATGGCAATGTTAATATCTATAACGAAGCCAACCCCGGCGGATTTCGCCTGACCGAGGAATACATTAAATCCTCTCCTATTACTGATATTATTGATACTACTCTTGGGGAAAACGAGTACTTTGTTATGGGCGATAACCGGCCAAATAGCTCTGATTCGCGCCAATGGGGAGTCTTGCCGCGACATTTGATCATCGGTCGGGTATGGGTAGTATTATATCCCTTCGAAGACTTTGAATCGGTGCATACTCCGGTTTATTCCACCAACAACAAGCCAGCTGCCACTCTGCCAACTAATGTCTATAACCAGTTAACCCCTTATAACTAAAAACCTGTTCTCGGATGAACAGGTTTTTTAAGCAGTAATGGAAACGATTTTGATTTTGGTGAGATCTTGGCGATGTCCCATGCTTTTGCGATAACGCTTACGCCGACGCATCTTGAACACTCGCAGCTTATCATCTTTAAATTGTTGGACTACTTCCGCCTCGACTTTAGCCTCCGCTACCGTCGGCGTACCTAAGGTGACTGTTTTACCTTCATCATCCGCCGTCAGCAATACTTCGTTAAAAGTAACCTTGGCCGCCTCGGCTTCGGGTAATTTGTCCACGACCAAAACATCGTTCTCTCCAACTAAGTACTGTTTGCCCCCGGTTTTGATAACTGCTTTCATAGGTGTTTAGGTTACGCTCACCAGTATATATTTATCCTCTCCTGCCCGTCAACCCTAAAATTAGGCTAATCAACCCATTTTAGTTGATCGCCTAACTGTAAGCTTTGGGCTACCCCGCTGTTCACCTCTAAGACAAACAGCGCTGGTTGGGTATTGGCATAAGTGGGTAGGGAACTATCCTCCAGAAGGGGTATGGGCACATCTCTCACTATATCCACTACTTGGTAATTTTGGCTCACCCAGACCAAATCTAAGCTAAATTGCATATCCTTCATCCAAAATGGGTAAATCCCCTCTTGGTCGAAGATAAACCACATGCCTTCGTCACTGCCCAAGCTACTCCTCCCAGACAGGCCTTGCGCCCGCTTAGCATCGGTATCGGCAATATCAATTAAATTAATTCTTCTGCCATCAGGAAAAATAATTTGAGGATAATCGCTTGTTTTTCGGATAGAGTTATAAGCCACCACCCCGCCCAAAAGCACGAGGCCGATGATCAAACAGACGCTACTGACGCTAAGGTTAATTTTGGCCATCTTATTTTTTTGCTATGCTCAATTGCAGATTTTTTTGATTGATTTGGATAGTCGTGCTATTCTCCGCTACGCCTTCCGTCAAAGTTTCTGCTAAAATTTCGCCCTTGATATAATCCGACCATTCGACAAAAGTTTTTTTAAGCAAATCATCATCCGAAGCATAGGCGAGCAAGATGCGATCGGAAACATCCAGCCCAGAATTCTTGCGCAAAGCTTGGACTGCCCGCACAATTTCTCTGGCTAATCCTTCTATTTCCAAGTCTGGCGTAATTTCGACATCTAATTCATCCTTAGCTGCCCCAAAAGATAAGGTTTTGACATTTAATTCATCCCGCGCGATCTCCATCAGCCCTGCCGGGAGCTCGGCTTGCATTAGCTTTAATTCGCGCAGGGGTTGGCGCACTTTAATTTTAGCGGTCTCGCGCAAATGATGGCCTAATTCTACAATTTCACGAGTGCGTTCCATGTCTGTTAAAATCTGTTCATCAATTTTTTCCGATTTTGGCCAATCACATAAATGCACCGACTCGGGGTCGCTCTCGTTTTTCAGGTTTTGATACATCGCCTCGGTCAGAAACGGCATAAATGGCGCTAAAACCAAGTTAAGGGTCTTTAATACCTGCTGTAATGTGCTATAAGCAGCCAATTTATCCGCATTATTTTCGCTTTTCCAAAATCTTTTCCGACTGCGCCGGACATACCAATTAGATAAATCGTCTACAAAATCTTCCAATTCGAAAGCTGCCTTCAGGGGATCGTATTTTTCTAATGCGGTGGTGACTATTTCTACCACCTGATTTAATCTCGCCAGAATCCATTGATCTAAAACATTCGGGGATGGTTTGAGTTTGGCCAGAGCATCAAAATTATCTAATTTGGCATAGGTAACAAAGAAAGCATAGGTATTCCAGAGGGTCAGCACAAATCGGCGAATGATCTGCGTCATAACAGTTTCATCAAATTGCTTCGAGTCATATGGCTGATTTACGCTATAAAAATACCACCGCACCACATCGGCACCGTATTTTTGGAACATTTCCAGAGGATCCACCACATTGCCTTTGGATTTGCTCATTTTCTTGCCCTGCTTATCCAGGAGCATCCCCTGCACTAAGACATTTTTATAAGGACTCTCTTTTCCTAACAATACTGATACGGCCAGCAGCGTATAAAACCAGCCCCGCGTTTGATCTTGGGCTTCCGAAATGAAATCAGCCGGAAAAGACGTGCCTTTATCAATGCGTTCTTGGTTCTCGAACGGATAGTGCCACTCCGCAAACGGCATACTGCCGCTATCAAACCAAACATCTACTACTTCTGGCACCCTGGTGTAGTCTTTGCCGTCTTTTTCTAAAATAATTTTATCCACAAAGGGCCGATGCGGATCAAAATCACTTCCTACTTGCGTTTTATCTTTGGCTAATTCTTTTAATTCGGCAAAACTTCCGATACAAATTTGCTCGCCAGCGGCATTTTGCCAAATCGGCAGCGGCGTCCCCCAGTAGCGCTCCCGCGAAAACGCCCAATCCTTAACCTCGCGCAACCATTCGCCAAACCGACCGGTTTTCATATGCGCTGGCACCCAATTAACCGCATCATTACTCGAAATTAATTGTTCGCGGAGTTTAGACATCGCCACAAACCAAGAATCCTTAGCGTAATACAACAGGGGCGTACCGCAGCGCCAGCAAAATGGATAATCGTGTTTGCACATCTGCTCGCGCAACAATAAATTGCGCACTTGCAGATCGTTAATGATCTCTGTCTCTACTGCCGGATCCTTTACAAACCGTCCTGCCCATTGAGTTACGCTGGGCATAAAATTACCCGCTTCGTCTACCGTGTGCACCTTGGGCAAATCTAACTTTTCACCTAACTGGTAGTCGTCTTCACCGTACATGACTGCTGTATGCACCACCCCGGTGCCGTCTGCGGTGGTGACAAAATCTGCCGGTACAATGTACCAAGCTTTTTTACCCGCGGGGTCAATTGCCCCCGGGAACAATGGTTCGTATTCTTTATCTAATAAATCTTTTCCCGGAAATTCCTCTAATATTTTTATCCCATCGCCCAACACATTTTCTACCAAAGCCTTGGCCAAAATTAATTTTTCGCCACTGTACTCAACTTTAACATAAGGAATAGCTGGGTCGATGGCCAACGCCACATTACCCGGCAGAGTCCACGGCGTGGTCGTCCAAGCTAATATATATGTATCTGGCTTGTCTTTAAGCTTGAATTTAATATAAACCGATCTATCTTCGACTTCTTGATAACCTTGCGCCACTTCGTGACTGGAAAGCGCCGTCCCGCACCGCGGACAATGATGGACGATCCGATAACCTTTGTACAATAGTTGCTTATCCCAAATTTGCTTGATAATCCACCAGAGCGATTCGACATAGTTAGCATCATAAGTAATGTAAGGATTATCTAAATCCAGCCAAAATCCCATCCGGCGAGTGGATTGTTCCCAAATTTCCTTAAACTCCCAGACGCTTTTGCGAGCCTGCGCATTAAATTTCTCGATACCAAATTTTTCAATATCGGTTTTATTGTTTAAACCTAATTTTTTCTCTAAGGCAATTTCGACGGGTAATCCGTGGGTATCCCAACCAGCTTTCCGCTCGACCAAAAAACCTTGCATCGTCTTAAAGCGAGGCCAAAGATCCTTGAACGCTCTCCCCTCGATATGATGAATGCCGGGCTTGGCATTAGCAGTAGGCGGCCCTTCAAAGAAAATAAAGCGTTTTGCCTTCGCTCTCTCGCTTAGACTCTTTTGAAAGATCTGGTTTTTCTCCCAAAACTCGAGGATAGCTAACTCTTGTTTAACAAAATCCTCGCGCGGGTTAACATCTTTAAATTGTGCCATGGCTTTTACGATCCGGAATTAAAAACTTGCGGATATTTTTGTCCAAATCAACAAACGAATCAGCGGCTTCGCGCAGTTTCCCCGAAGCGCTCCGGCCAAAAGCAACTACTTCGGTTTGCTGCCCGATACTCTTTAGGTATTCCACCAAGGGAATGTAATCTCCATCACCGGAAATTAAAACTACCACATCTAATTTCGGCGCTAACCGAATTGTATCCATGGCGATGCCGACATCCCAGTCGCCTTTTTTGTGTCCGCCGTAAAATATCTGCAATTCCTTGCTTTTGACTTCGTAGCCCATGCCCTCCAAAGCATCAAAAAACTTTTGCTCCTCGGGGTTTTCCGCTTTGATAACATAAGCGATCGCCCGCACTAATTTGCGGTCGCCCACAACTTCTTTGAGGATATTTTTAAAGTTGACTTTCTTGGAGTACATCACCCGCGCCGAATAATACAAATTCGACACATCCACAAACACCCCTACTCTTTGTTCTATATATTGAGCCATTTGTAATAAAAAAGTTACTTTATATATAATCCGTCCTTCGCTCCATCTCATCGCAAATCGGTCATTAGCCGCTTGCGATATAGATGTCGCTTCGGAGGATTGGATTGGTTACAACCAATCCAAAAATACTGCTCCTATTATAGGAGAAATTGCCCTCCAAAGCAAATTTTTTCCATTCTGGCATTCCTGCGCCTTTGTTGTCATTCCGGACCCCAATTGCTTCAAGCAATTGGAAATATTCGGGAATCCAGGCTCTTTTCCCCTCTTCGTCATGCTGAATTTATTTCAGCATCTCCAGTAGAGATCCTGAAACTAGTTCAGGATGACAGAAAAAGAAATTATCCTTCGATCTCCACCACTTTATTCCTGCTCGTCAGTCCCCGCANNACTTTGATTTGGAGTTTCATAATTTGATTATAACCAAAACAGCCCCGATGAGAGGGCTGTTTGAATATCTAAAAATTTATAGAATACCCAGAGCGGCAAAAATATTGGCTTCAGTCTGACTAACCAAACCGCCGGGGGCAGCTCGGCGAGTAATTACCGACACCATTTTGCTCACCGGATTAGTTCCCATTAGAGCCAATAATGGTCGCTGGAATCGTTCCGTTAACACGGTGGTATTAGTGCTAGAGCCCAACTCGGCGATTAAATTATCTTCCCCGGTTGATAGATTATGATAGCGCCATTGCTGATGCACAGGAGCTGGATTAGTATCGCTTTTCGGTTTTTCCACCATATACGCTACGCGCATACCTTGCATTATATCTACTTGAGTCCCGATATATGGATAGGTATTTTGGGTGTTAACTAATTTAATCGTTGGTATACAATCAAACAAAGTACAAGTGAAGATATTAGTATTAGTTTTGCCACCAGCACCCTTCGTAGTGACACTAGCTACTATAGTTCCGCCGTCAATATCGAAGCTGCCTACAGATGGGAAATAGGAGGGTGGTAATAAAGTTATTTTATTATCAAGATGCATTTTCTCAACAGCGTACAGGGCTGTTTGAATATTTTGCAAATCATTGCCGATTAAATCTCGCCACATTATCCACTCATCCTCTAATCTGGGGGAGATCGTTACCGACGGGTCTTCGTATTCCCAATGATTGCCCACAATAGCAACTTTAGGCGCCACCAAAACTGGGATAGCATTAGGTATCGGATCTACCATCATTAAATCACCGCGCCGAATTTGGCCACCGCCCCACATATCAAAATCCTGATAAATAATTTTTCTTGGGGAAGATGATGTGATGTCAGGCCTAACCCGCCATTTTTTACTACTCGGAGTACTGTCTTCGGGAGATATTAGTGCATTAGTTCCCCCTGTATTATCGGCATTAATAGTAAACATCCACACACTCGATCCTTGCCCATCCGAACGCAACTTAGTATAAACCACCAGATCGCCTGATATCTTGGCAGATGCCAGATAAGAATCACCGCCCGGTATATCATTAGTCAAAACTTTGATCGGAGGTTTTTGGGGAGTATCCGTATTATAAACATAAAGATTCTTGGGTTTATCCAATTCGCTGCCCTTGGCAACTAACACTCTATGGTTATAAGAAGAATCGATCGCCCATTCAAAACCAGCATCATTAGTGATCTGAACTACTGTCCAGTTATAAGCCATGCCTGACACCACCCTAAACCAGCTTCTGACATTGGGCTGACTAAATGCTATCGCAAATACTATTATTACTGCCAACCAAAAAAATGGTTTGTTAGTTTTTACTAACTGCCAATTTATTTTCTTGATCGATCTATTCTTTTTGTGCTTCATATTAATTAGAATATATATTAATAAAATAGATATCAATCTCATTATATATTCATTTAATCATTTTTGCTTGTCATTCCCGCGCAGGCCTGCCTGTCCGGTAGGCGGGCGGGAATCCAGGTTTATCACATACAAAAAAGCCGACAAAGATGTCGGCTGTACTAATGGAATTTCGGACAAGTCGGGGCGTTACCAATAAACTCTCCCTTGGATTTCAACAATCCACGGAGTATAAGAGTTATCGGTAATCACAGGGTTTTCCTGAGTTAACAGCGTCCAATATCCCTGAATGGGACACTGTTGCTCAGAAAACACCCCGCGATCAAAATGACAAATAAGCATGGTTGCGCCATTGACCCAGTCGACCGACATTAATCCTCCGGTAAATTTAGGGATAAACGATGCCAACCCCGGAACGATCAGGAAAGGATAGGCCTCCGGCCAGTCGCCCTGGTAATCCAGTAGGATTTCACCCGCCCGATTCTCGGCGATTACTTTAATCTCGAACTTGTCGTAGCCAGATTCAATGACCGCCGGGACAAACAGACGGAAATGATCCAGATTTTGATCGGTGGGCAGATCGGGCAAAGTCGTGCCTTCACTGCCACAGGCCAGAATTGGCAGAAGCAACATAACAGAGAGCATAAACCCGAAAGTTTTCATGCGGATGACCTCCAGTCAAAGAGCTAATTCAGGACTTTTATATCAAAAATCATCGTCTCTGTCAATGATTTCCATCTCCCAGAGCTGATTTTTACTATTGCCCGTTCTAATTAATCCTACATTTCGAAATAGGAGTCGGCGGGGAGGGGCTTGAACCCCAGTTTGGTGTAAAAATCTTTCAACCAAGGATAGTTGGGGTCTTTGACCAGCCCAATATACCTAACTTTGTTTTCTTTCAGTTTATCCACTAACCGTCGAGCTAATTCCGAGCCAATCCCTTGTTTACGCCAAGCTGGATCCACTATCAAATCCACCAGTTCGGCATGGCGCGACAAATCCGAGATCACCCGACCTGCCCCCACTACCGTTTCGCCCGTCAAAGCAAGGCCGATAAACGCCGAATTGTTCATTGTCTCTTCATTAAAAGAATCACCGTATTCCGGCTTATAAAAGTCCATAATTTTATCCCGGTAATCTGCATACTCCTTTTGCAACACCAGATATTGAATTTCTTCTTTCATAGCCTTATTTTAGCACCAAAAAACTGCCCTCCCTCTTGCTTATGGTTTTATTGTACAATGATATATCAAACCACAAAGGAGGACATTGACATGACGGATGTCCGGGAAAAACTCGACCAGCCCTTGCTCGTTGGGTACGATCCCTGTGACCCCACCACTTGGTCACCGGATCTATCTCCAGAAGATGTGGTGGCTTTCACCACGATTTGCCGCAGCAAAACCTTGTGGCTACTCCATATAGTCCGAAGGCATGTCCAACTTGAGAACACTTATTTCGGTGGGGGCAGCGACAAGCAAAACCTAGTGCAATTCGGGCAAATCATTGAAGCAAGACTCGCCAAAAAACCTGTCTATTCAGCGAGGGAGCTGGGGGAATTAATCGACGAGTGCTCTCATCGCGCATATGTCGGTGTCGGGGGAAGGATTCGTAGCAAGAGTATTTTACTCCCAGAATACGAACAGCTACTGCAGCAATTGTTCGATTTTATCTGCTCGGGGAAAAAATTCGAATACCAAGTAGTCAATCCCACCGTGCGCCAAATGTGATTCTCTCTTTGGCACAAACAACCAACCTGCTGTGATATACGGCAGGTTTTTTATTTTTTATTTTTGCGGGGTTTGTCGGCCATCGCCAATGCGATCAGCCCCACAACCACCAAAATGACAATGATTACCTTACATTGTCATCCTGAGCTTGTCGAAGGATCTTCCTACCCCCAGCCCCATCATGGGTTTATTGTTTAGCTACTCGTTCGATCATAAATTTTACCGACTCATTCATGTTAATTGGCTGAATAGAAATATCTGGATGAGCATTTTTAAAAACTCTGAATATTTCATCGGCAAAGGCCTGGCCTACTGTGGGCACCCGATCAAAATCAAGAATAATCGACTTGAATTTATCCAATCCCAGCAAAATCCGCCTCGCTTGCGAACGAGAGATATAAATAGTGCCCAGAGTGAATAATCTAACTTGAATTTCCGTCCTGTCAAAATCGTATTGCCCCGGACCAGATTGAAACTTTTCAAAAACATCACTTAAATGACGCTTGCTGCGCGAATTAATAGAGAAAATAACTCGCGTTCCCTTTTTGCTGGGCTTTTGGTCTGCGAAGAAAACATCGGGAATAGTATTGTCCACTACCAAGCGATGGCCAAAACTTTCTAACATAAATTTATCCGCAACTTTAGAGGTNNATATGGGAAGAGCCGGAATGCTCGATGGCGTTATTCAGCATTTCCGAAAAAGCATAGCGCAAAATGCTTTGCACATTTTCGGAGGCCTGCTTAAAAATAGGAGAAGCTACCAAAGAACTTTCCATCACCTCGTGTTCTTTCAAGTTGTGATTGGATAGGCGCTGTTTAATGTGCCCTGTGTCAAAATCGTCCCTTAGCTCCGGCAAAGTATATCTAGCATTGGCCGTAGACCCCAATTTAACAATTTCTCCCCTATCAATCAGCTTCTTTAAAATTTTAGTTGCATACTGGCGGGATATCCGAAACCAGTCTGCCACTTCGGCAGATTTCACTATTTTTTTATCCCTGATCAGCTGTGCTACCTCTTTGTCCATACTCCTAGTATAGCATATTCATAGATAGTTGTAAACAACGATTTTTAGTTGTAACCTATGTTGTAAACAATGGCTTTGGGTTGTCGCTTAGGTTGTAAACAACTCCCCGATTGAGGTTGGGCTAGATTCGGATTTAGAGTTCGCGGATTCAATATACACAGATGCAACATATGTTGCATCTTAGATCAAGCCGTGCAACTTGCGTTGCACGGTTTACCCATCTTTTCTCTTTGTCATTCCGGACTAACCTGAAAATATATTAGTGGTTGATCCGGAATCTGCATTCAGAGAGGCCACGAAAAATAACGGCCGTTATTTTT
>DQGN01000012.1:42677-42800 GCA_003524745.1 Patescibacteria group bacterium | reverse complement strand
TTCGGTTTACATCCGAAAGGTCGGGGGTTCGAGCCCCTCAATGCCCACCAGAATTTTTAACGGGGCAAGTCCGAAAGGTCATAGGTTCAAATCCTATATCGTCCACCAGTCTCCGCCCCTCCC
>DQGN01000012.1:0-42655 GCA_003524745.1 Patescibacteria group bacterium | reverse complement strand
GCGGGCCCCGTTAGAAGCCTGTATACTTGAGGGGCTATAATTAATAATTTTCTATGTATCCTGGAGCATTAGTATTTGATGAGTATTATGCTTCTAACGGGGCGGGTGGTGAAATGGCAGACACGCTAGGTTAAGGGCCTAGTGGAGCAATCCGTGGAGGTTCAAATCCTCTCCCGCCCACCAAAACCTGGTGCTCTGCAAAGCAGGGCAGTAGGTTTTGGTGTGGATGGAATGGAGTAGATTTAATAAATACTCCTCGTCCTTCCGTAGCCTTTAGGCGAAGGAGGATCCCGCCCACCAAGATTTGTTTCTCTGGCAAAGCCAGGGTGACAGATTTTGGTGTTGGTGATGAGATGATTTAGTAAATCCCCCCTGCCTACTCGAAATTATAAATAGCTATTGACGCCATAGAATTTTAGGAGTAAGTTACTATTCGAACCTGATTGTGGGTTCATTTCCTTAGACCCCTCCTCCCACGCGCCCTCTGAATTCGAGGGCGCGTTTTTTTATTGAGTAATCTTATCTGATTAGAGTACACTATTTAATAGGGGAGCTTTTAAAATTGGCCTGGTGGCCGAGCGGTTAGGCAGAGGTCTGCAAAACCTTGCACAGCGGTTCGACTCCGCTCCAGGCCTCCATGGGCGGATGGCGAAATGGCAGACGCGCTAGATTCAGGTTCTAGTGAGAGCAATCTCGTGGAGGTTCAAGTCCTCTTCCGCCCACCAGAATTTGTTACTCTGCGCTAGCAGGACAATAAATTTTGGTTGAGATGAGGATAATTTAATAAGTCCTCCCTGCCTGGCCGAAGCTTCAGCGGAGGAGGGTCCTGCCCACCACGTGGAGTACAACGATTAATCGAAGTAAAATTATGAATAAATTTTTTACAATTTGGTTGGGTGTGGTAATTATTATAGTCATAGCGCTTATTTTCGTAAGTGGTAATAATCAAAATGAGACGGGGAATAATTCTGCCCCGGCTGCTAACCAACAGGTCGCGCTAACTGTTTATAAATCACCAAGTTGTGGTTGTTGCGGAGAATGGGTAGGTTATATGAAACGCAGGGAGTATCAAGTAGAAGTTAAGGATACAACCGATATGGACAGCATCAAAACAAAGTATTCAGTGCCAAGCGCATTGGCCAGTTGTCACACTACGATCGTGAATGGTTATGTCGTTGAAGGGCATGTACCGGTTGAAGCCATCGAGCGCTTATTGCTCGAGCAACCCAAGATTATAGGAATCGCCCTTCCGGGTATGCCCACGGGATCGCCGGGGATGCCGGGAAGCAAATCCAGCCCCTTTGATATTCGCATGATCGATCTGGTGGGGCAGGATGCGGGAACCTATCTTACTACCTAAATTAATATTATGCGTCGATCGATCCAGTTCGCGCTCGTTGTAGCTTTGATATTATTAACGCCAATGCGGGCGGCGGCGCATTGTCCGTTATGCACAGTAGGTGCGGGTGTCTTAGCCATAGGCGCGGGAGCGATCGGAGTGCAATACGGTGTAATCGGCGTGTTTATCGGGGCATTTTCTATCGCCATTAGTTTGTGGATAAATAATTTACTCAAACGGCAATATATAAAATACCAAGCAATCCTAATTGCTTCAAGTTCGTTTATCCTGACGATATTCCCGCTACAAAGAATTCTGGCGGATTACACATCAATTTATGTTGATTATTCCGGTAGTTACGGGTCGTTATTGAATAGAACTTATTTGGTGGACAAATTTATAATTGGGGCAATCGTCGGTGCCATTGTTTTGGCCGTAGCACCCAATATCAGCAAATATATAACCGCTATATATGGTGGCAAAAAAATATTGCGACAAAATTTGATTACCACCATCGGTTTATTAATTATTTTTGGAATAATATTTCAATTTTTGTCATAATCATAATGTGATATCCATGTAGCATCAGCTTAAATGATAAATCCAACATGAGCATTTTTAAGAAAAAAGATTCCGCTTCTTGGGTGTTGATGCTTGTTCTGGGGGTGATTCTATTGACAGCAAGAATAATACCTGTTTCAGCGCCAGCTGTTGATCAGGACAAGTCAAACCAAGCCATAAATGAGAATGCTGCAATCATCGCTACGCTTGAAAATAAAGTGATACCGCCAAGTGGCGTTGTATTGCCGGTGGTTTGGGGCGATTTCGGGGTGGAACTGGTAGACGCTGGTGTTATTGACGCCGATAAATTGATATCGCTTTATCGAGATAGAGGTTTGTTTGAAGACAGTTATACCGCTTTGCTTCTGGGGCGCAATAATGGAAAATTGAAAATAACTCGCGATAATGCAAGTTACTGGCTCAATTTATTGTGGGCGTTTGGCCTTGCCAATAAAAATCGTATTCTAGAGACCAATGAAATGTTGAATTCTGAAAACGGTGGAGCTGGAAGATTCGCTTCTACGGGAGGATGGACCCTGGCAAAAGGTGACCCGATGGACCATTATAATCAACATAACTTCGTTGAGTTGACAACGAACCAACAGGCCGTGGTGGACAGAATGGCCCACGGGATATATCGGCCATGTTGTAATAATTCCACTTATTTCCCTGATTGCAATCATGGTATGGCGATGCTGGGATTGTTAGAATTAATGGCGTTCCAAGATGTGCCGGAGGATGAAATGTGGAGGATGGCATTGGCCGTTAATTCTTATTGGTTCTCAGATACATATGTAACGATCGCGCAATATTTTAACAATCAAAACATAGATTGGGATAATGCGGATCCAAAAGTTATATTGGGCAAGGAGTATTCCAGCGCCTCAGGATATCAACAACTACTGACAAAAGTTGACCCGATACAGTTGAACACCAACGGAGCTTGTGCAGCTTGACAAACCAAAAATAAATTCCCGATCGGTTAGCGCTGATGAAAGCAGATTTAATGCGATCGCACTGATTTTATATTTGACAGTTACTACATAGTTTTATATATTTTGAATATTCCTCAAATTGATTGATTTGAACTTTTAAGTTTTACGATAGAGGAATCTGTTCGTCTTTGTGGCGGACATTTGTAGGAGAGGGGACGCGTGTCTGAAAGCTGCTTGGGAGATCTTGCATCGGGATTACATTTGCCAACAGGCAAACAATCCAGACCCTATAAGGGAAGCATCAATCACCAAAATTTCAGTTAGTAAGATCGCAGCAACACCCCTCAAAGCTTTGAGGGGCTCCGCTTGGCTACGCCACAAATAAAACATCTATAAGAGTACTTGACATTTCATAGCAGGGGAGTTTTGGTATAAAAGATTCATTAAAAATAGTTGGCTCTGGGAGCAGAATAATCATTGACACATAGGTGATTTTGATCTATATTAAAATTATAAAATTGAGAGGGGATATTCCAGAGCGTATCAGCATTAAAAACCTAAGATAACTTTTATTGAATATCTGTGTTGTGGATATCCTGGTTGATTTTGTAACTTAATTTTTTATTCTTGTTTGGGACGGTCTGGTTATAAATAATTATAATTAGATCGTCCTAAACAAGGACGGCCGCGGCCAGTTTGAGGCGTCGGCTACCCTACTTTTTTTAATCGGGGTGGATATGCTTACTCCCATTCTTCTATTAGGGAAAAAAGATATTCCCGCAGTATTACCGGAGGAATTTGTCGCTCGTGTCGAGTTCAAGCGATTTCCTGAAACACCGGAGCTACTTGCAGAGCTGATCGAGACGCATTATTGCGTTATCGATGTAGACACTTTAAGTCCCGATGACAAAAAGATGGCCATGAATAAAACGATCGCTAATGGTCGTCCATTCTGGCTGTATTCTCGTGAAGCTGGTGCCGTGATCCAATTGGACGACACCAATGGATTGTTGGTGTTAGCATCATCGGAACGATGAGAATGAAGGAGTTCTCGTAAAGGTGCGTGGAAAATAAGAAGGAAGGATTTCCACGCACCTTCTCTTTTTTCAAAATGGCGGGTACCCCAAAATTGGCAGGCAGAAGCTTGCGGATAAATCCCCTTTATCCTAAAACTTCTTTTCATCGCTGGCTCGGGAAAGTACTGCAATATTCCAAACCGGTTGCAGAGGATCTCATCAGATATTATGCGATGAGCATCTTATGACCGCTCATTCCTTCACCCCGCCCTTTCAAGGGCGGATTTTTCGTATTAGAGATGTTGTATAATTAACAATGTATTCATTGCATTGTTATCCTGGCCTCGTCCAGGATCGTATAATGGTATTCCTTGCATCATTGTTCTGGCATCGTCCAGGATCGTATAATATATAATGAATCTATAAGATTCTGGACGCACTTCGTTTGCCAGAATGACGGATAAGCATGAGTTAATGTAGCCCCTCGACTTCACCCCGCGCATGTCGGGGTTGCGCTCGGGGAATATATTTATGAGGAAATACGAGAAATTAAGTCGGCGCTATAAATATCGGATGAAGCAAAAGTATCAGGAAGATCCGTTTGCTTTTCTAATTTTGTGGTCGTTGTTTTTCAGCGCGATTTTTTTGATCTTCGCTTTCCGGGGGTTAATCGCTGCAGTTTTTATGCCCAAGATCGATATTTCTGACCAAGCGACTAATAACGAAGAAACCCTGAACACTACTGACAATACCGAAGTTACCAACAACTCCCCCGTTAATAATTCTGATTTACCGAACGCGGCAGAATGAAGTGGCTATTTTGGTTAATCGGTTTCCCAATTCTGGTAGTGGCCGTAGCCATTAGCGGTATTATTAGTGCCGGGTTTTTCTTGTCGCCCCAAAATGAGCTGGAAAAAGCCGACGCCATTATTGCGATCTCTGGCGGGGAAACTCGCCAACGCGTGGCGGAGGCGGTGAAATTGTACCAAGATAGTTGGGCGCCTCTTCTAATTATGTCGGGGGCAGCCAGAGACGAGGGGCCATCGAATGCTCTCATGATGAAAAATATTGCCATCGCCGAGGGCGTGCCGAAAGATAAAATTTTTATTGAAGAGTCGGCTACTACGACTGCCAGTAATGCGACTTTTGTGCGCAATATTATTAAAGAAAATAAATTTGTCAAAGTCATTTTAGTCACCTCTCCTTACCACCAAAGAAGAGCCAGTTTAGCTTTTGCTAAGGCTCTCTCCGGCCTTCCAGTCAAAATTATCAATCACTCCTCTACTGATTCTATTTGGCGCAAGAAAGGCTGGTGGTGGGATGAGTGGGCCAGAGAGCTCACCTGGACCGAAATCCAGAAAACTATCTATACCTGGGCGATGCCCTTGGATAAGTTAAAATAAGATATAATAAGTCTTGGTAGAATATCCTTTAAGGTTAAATATATGAATACTCTTTTATGGATCCTGTTAATTATTGTGGCTGCAGTTGTATTGTGGCTCATCGGTATTTTTAATGGTCTGATCGTCTTAAAAAATCGGGTGGCCGAAGCCTTCAGCGACATTGATGTGCAGTTAAAACGGCGCTACGATCTCATCCCTAATTTAATCAACACGGTCAAGGGTTATGCGGAGCATGAGCGGGAATTATTTACTAAAGTGACAGAAGCGCGCACGGCCGCGATGGGAGTCCCCGCCAAAGATGTGGCCGAAAAAGCTAAAAAGGAAAATGCTTTAAGCGAAACTTTGAAAAGTTTGTTCGCGGTAGCTGAAAACTATCCCCAATTGCGGGCGAACGAAAACTTTTTAGCTTTGCAAGAAGAATTATCTGATACCGAGAACAAAATTATGTCGGCACGGCGTTTTTACAATACTAATGTCAAAGATTTCAATACCCGCCAAGAAGTTTTTCCTGCCAATACTGTAGCCGGTATGTTAGGATTCAAAAAAGCTGAATTCTTTGATTTGGAAGCGGCTCCCAAAGAGCGCGAAAATCCGAAAGCAGACTTCACAAATTAATCGGTCACTATTCTTATTTACTGTTCTTGCCCTGCGAATGCGGGTGAGAGCTAAAAAATTTCATAGTTCTCGACAAATGTCTCGAACAGTATTTAATAACCAAGTTGTTATTGACTGACTAATATGTATAAGCAAATTACGGCTAACCGCCAAAAAACTTTTTGGCTTATTCTCATCTTTTTGTTGGTGTTGATTGGAGTCGGTTATGCGGCATCAATTTATTGGGATACCCCGAGCATTCTATTCTGGGCAGTTTTGGTGAGCGTGGGCATGAGTTGGTGGAGTTACTTTGCCGGAGATAAAGCCATTTTAGCTCTGTCTGGCGCGAGAGAGGTACGCTATGATGTGGCATTAAAGGAAACTCAGATCGTTCACTTAGTTGAAAATCTCTGTCTTACTGCCGGTCTCCCCTTGCCCAAAATCTTTCTTATTACAGATCCAGCGCCGAATGCGTTTGCGGTCGGCCGCGACCCCCAGCATGCCAGCATCGCTTTAACTACCGGTATAGTTGAGAAGTTGACCAAGGTCGAATTAGAAGGAGTGATTGCCCACGAACTCGCTCATGTAAAAAATTACGATATTTTGTTGTCTACTGTGGTCGTGACTCTTCTGGGAGTGATAGTTTTAATTGCCGATTGGATGGGGCGCGCCAGTATGGGTATAAGCCCCAGAGGCGCCAAGGCAAGTTTTGGTCAGCGGGACGATAACCAGCAAAATAATGGCGCGCTGGCTATTATTGCAGTTATTTTTTTGATCTTAGCTCCCATTTTCGCCAGACTGATTTATTTGGCCATTTCGCGTCAACGGGAATACTTGGCTGATGCTTCTGGTGCCCTACTCACTCGCTACCCCGAAGGCTTAGCAGAAGCTTTGGAAAAACTAACCGCCGATCGTCATCAATTAAGATTGGCCAATCGGGCGACGGCTGGCTTGTATATCGTGAATCCTTTCAAAAAAACCGGTACAATAATAGAAGAGGCGTTATCAACGCATCCGCCTCTCGCTAAAAGGATTGCTGCGTTAAGAAGTATGAATTTGTAAACTCCGGGGGAAATCATGAATTTCAAAAAAATAATTTTTCTGACCCTACTCTTAGTAGTTTTAGGTGCGGCCAGTTGTGGCGATAAAACCGCCTCGGTGGTTACTTTTGGCGATATGTTGGTAACCACGGCTATTAATAATGATAATACGCCGGTGGGTAATCTACCGGTGATATTAGATACCTCGCCCAAGATCTATACTGCCATCGAATTAATTAATGCCAAAAGAGGGGACAGCGTTCAGGTAGTTTGGCGCTATCTTGCCCAAGACAAAATTATTGCCACCGAAACTTTTACAGGTAGGCGAGCGCAGGATCGGCCCTATGATTTTGTGGGTGGACCTGGGCCAGCCACCAGCTGGTTGGCCTCCTTGATCGCCTTAACTGATCTAAATTGGCCAAATGGGGACTACGAGGTCTCGGCCGAATTAAATCGCAAAGCAGTAAAAAAGATCGGTTTTACCGTGGCTACTGAAAACGAGTTAGATACTGCCAACAAAAAAGCTATGATCAAGAGTATTTGGTTGGGCAAGGGGATAAATAGTAATCATCAGATTGTCTCGCCAACGACTATTTTTGCCAAAACTGATACCAATATCTATGCCGTGGTGCTGACGAACAAGGCGCCGGCCCGAACTCCCCTGGAAGCCAAATGGACTCTGCTCGAAACCGGAGAAGTTATCAACGAGTTTGCTACCAGCGCGACTGGGAGCGAATACATTTCTTTTGTGCTTAATTTAGCCCAATCCGGGAAAACCGTTTGGGTGAAGGGCAATTATACCTTTAGTTTATTTGTGGATAATACGCTCGTTGCCACCAAAAATTTCCAGGTGAATTAAGGAGATAACCAATAAAGTTATCCCAATCTTACAGGAGAAAATTGTTCTTTCTGGGCAACTGAAGCGACAAATTGTTGACAAATCCCAATAGAGTTGTTAATTTGGGATTATGGCAAAATTTTAAACTAAGGCTCTCACTCTAACTTTTTGGTAAATACAATCAAAAGGGCAATTTTTATGTTAGCCAAATCATCCCCATTATCTACAATCGACAACTCTTATTTTGTTGATAAGTGGTATGCCCCAGCCAAAGACCTGGCGATTTTACCTGACCTGAATTCTTTGCAAGTTAATTCGTATCATTGGTTTTTGAAAGAGGGATTAAAAGATTTGTTCGAAGAACTTAGTCCCATCGAAGATTTAACTGGCAAAAATCTTGAACTGCATTTTGTCGACTACTATTTAGATGAACCCAAAGTAGACGAGGAAACTGCCCGCAGCTCCGACCTGACCTACGAAGCCTCGCTACGCATCAAACTAAGACTCATAAATAAAGAAACCGGTGAAATTAAAGAGCAGGAGGTTTTTTTGGGTGATATCCCGGTTATGACGGTCTCTGGCGCTTTTATTGTGAACGGGATCGAACGGGTAGTGATTTCCCAGTTGATTCGGTCAGCCGGGGTGTTGTTCACCCGGAATGAAGGGTTAACTTACGGTCAATATGGCGCCAAAATTATCCCCGAGCGCGGAGCTTGGCTGGAAATCGAGACCAATAATAAGGGTATTTTATCGGTTAAAATCGACCGTAAACGCAAAACCTATTTAACCACCTTGCTACGGGCTTTTGGGTTAGGCAGCGATAGTGAGCTTATAGAGGCCTTTAAGGACATCAATACTAATCCCAAGATGGATTATATCCAGGCCACGATCGACCGCGATCCCGCCAAATCCAGCGACCAGGCCATTTTAGAAGTTTATAAAAAAATGCGCCCGGGTGACTTGGCGACTGTGGATAACGCTCGCAATCTTTTCCACAATGTATTCATGAGTTTACGGCGCTATGACTTAAGTAGCGTGGGGCGCTATAAATTGAATAAGCGGTTGAAATTAAATCTGCCTAATACCAAAGAATTTCGCGTTTTGACCTTAGAAGATCTCATCGCTATCACTAAAGAGATTATTAGATTAAATAACGAAGGCGGTCCGGCTGATGATGTGGATAACTTAAAGAATCGGCGCGTCAAAGCCGTCGGAGAATTAGTGCTTAATAGATTTCGGACTGGCATGATGCGGGTAGAGCGGATTGTGAAAGACCGCATGAGCGTTTCTGATATTCATACTGTGACGCCGGCGCAACTGATCAATGCCCGTCCTATTACCGCTATTTTGCAAGAATTCTTCGGTAGCTCCCAGTTGTCGCAATTCATGGATCAAACTAATCCCCTGTCCGAATTAGAAAACAAACGCAGAATGTCGGCGATGGGACCGGGTGGTTTATCGCATGAGCGGGCTGGTTTTGAAGTGCGTGATGTCCACTCTTCGCACTACGGCCGGATTTGTCCAATCCAAACTCCCGAAGGTCCGAATATTGGTTTGGTTATGTACTTATCTTCGCTGGCCAAAGTTAACAACTATGGTTTTATCGAGACGCCTTATCGTAAGATTGTGCACGAAGTAGCCAATGACGGTAAGTCCGCTGTCGGCTACATGCCGTTTAAGGATATGGTGGCGCCAGGCAGTACCAAAGTCATAGCTCTTGCCAGCGCATTAATTACTGCCGAAACTGCCGAAGCCTTGGCTAAATATAAGGATATCGCTGTTATTCCGGTGAAATCTCGCATTCTCGACCGCATAGATTATTTTGATGTTTATAGCGAAGAACATGCTTTAATCGCCCAACCGAATATTGTGCATGACGATAACGGCGTGATTTTGTCGGATCGGGTGATTGCCAGAGAAGGCGGTGGCGGCGAACCTTTGACCGCTTCAGTCGGTCATTTGGATTACGCTGATGTGTCGCCGCGACAAACTTTAAGTATTGCAGCCTCCCTTATTCCCTTCATCGAACACGATGATGCAAGGCGGGCTTTGATGGGGGCTAACATGCAACGCCAAGCGGTACCGCTGGTCAAACCCCAAGTTCCCTTAGTAGGCACGGGGATGGAAGGCGCAGCGGCCTTAGGATCAGGCTGGGTAGCGACTGCCCCAGTCGCGGGAACGATTAAATATGTTGATGCGAATCGAATCGATTTAGTTGGCGATAAAGATAATAAAACACATACTTTTAAATTAACGAAATTCCGTAAATCTAACGCGGAGACGGTACTACATCAAAGCCCAATCGTAACTTTAGGCCAAAAAGTTACCAAGGGGCAGGCGCTCTGTGATGGCCCCGCCATTCGTAACGGGAAATTAGCCTTGGGTCGCAATTTATTAGTCGCCTTTATGCCGTGGGATGGCGCCAACTACGAGGATGCTATTATTTTGTCCGATCGTTTAGTCAAAGACGATGTCTTTACCTCCATCCATATTAAAAGAGAAGAAATCGATGTGCGGGAAACCAAATTAGGCCCGGAAATTACTACCCGGGATATTCCTAATGTGGGAGAAGATGCTGTGGCTGATTTGGACGAAGATGGCGTAGTGCGCATTGGTGCGCGGGTTAAAGCCAATGATATTTTAGTCGGTAAAATTACCCCTAAGGGTGAGACCGAGTTAACTGCCGAAGAAAGGCTATTGCGCGCAATTTTTGGTGAAAAAGTAAAAGATGTTAAAGACACTTCTCTGAAATTACCCCATGGCGGTTACGGTAAAGTCGTGGCCGTAAAAATATTCGACCGCGAAAAAGGCGACAAATTAGAAGTCGGGGTGATTAAACGTATTTATGTTTATATTGCTCAAATGCGTAAAATTTCCGTCGGCGATAAGCTGGCCGGTCGACATGGTAATAAAGGGGTAATTTCTCGGATTATGCCGGCCGCCGATATGCCATTTATGGCTGATGGGACGCCGGTAGATATTATTTTAAATCCTTTGGGGATTGTTTCCCGGATGAACTTAGGCCAGGTTTTGGAAACTCATTTGGGCTGGGCNNTTTGATGGACGCACCGGCGATGCTTTCGGTCAAAAGACTATGGTCGGCATGACTTACATGTTGAAACTCAATCACATGGTAGACGATAAAATTCACGCGCGATCGATCGGCCCTTATGCGTTAGTCACGCAACAACCATTGGGAGGCAAGGCGCAGCTGGGTGGTCAAAGAGTGGGAGAAATGGAAGTCTGGGCGCTGGAAGGTTACGGCGCTGCGCATATTTTGCAGGAAATGCTGACGATCAAATCAGACGATGTGTTAGGCAGATCGAATACTTATAAATCAATTATCCGGGGCGAAGATATCCAAAAACCCCAGACCCCCGAAGCCTTTAATGTCATTGCCAAAGAACTGCAGGGGTTGGGTCTCAATATCGAATTATTAGATATCAACGGCAAGGTAGTCGGCGGAGATAGTCCGGCGGTGCGTAAGCTTAAGAAAAAGTAATTATGAATACGATGACGGACAGAAACAGCGACAAGAAAAATTTATCCGATCTATTTGAATCAGTCCGGATATCTTTAGCTTCGCCAGAAAAGATTTTGGATTGGTCGCACGGAGAAATTACAAAACCGGAAACGATCAATTATCGAACGCTGAAGCCAGAAAAAGACGGTTTATTTGACGAAAGAATTTTTGGCCCCACCAAAGATTGGGAATGTTATTGCGGCAAGTATAAGAAAATTCGCTACAAAGGCATCGTTTGCGATAAATGCGGCGTGGAAGTCACCCGGGCTTTAGTGCGGAGAGAACGCATGGGGCATATTGGTTTAGCCGTGCCAGTCACGCATATTTGGTATTTGAGGGGAGCGCCCTCCAAATTAGCCCTCATCTTGGATGTGCCGTCGCGTAAATTAGAACAGGTGGTTTATTTCGCCGCCTATATTATCACCGATGTTAACGAAGAGATGCGGCAACAAGCCGTTAATCAGTTAGCTTCGGAATACGCTCAACATACTAAGGGTTTAAAAAACGATTATAAGAAAAAAATGGATACGGCCGGCAACCTGACCGAGCGCGAGCGCGTGAGTAAAGAATTAGCCGAGAAATTAGACAAATTGAAATTAGCTTACAGTACCGCTGTGTCCGAAATCGGCAGTTTAAAACCTAAGACCATCATTTCCGAGTTAGAATATCGTGATTTGAGTCTTAAGTACGGCGGAGTCTTCAAGGCGGGTATTGGTGCCGAGGCTGTGAACGAATTAGTGAGCAAATTGGATGTGGCTAATGATATTGCGGAACTGAAAAAAGAATTAATTGATGCGGTAGGCCAACGGCGCAAGCGTTTACAAAAGCGATTGCGTTTGCTCAAGAATTTTCATGAGGCGAAGATCTCCCCAAGCTGGATGTTGCTTAGCAATCTGCCCGTTATTCCCCCCGACCTGCGCCCAATGGTGCAATTAGATGGAGGTAGATTTGCTACTTCGGATCTCAATGATTTATATCGGCGAGTGATTAATCGGAACAATCGGTTAAAAAAATTATTAGATTTAGGCGCACCGGAAGTAATTACGCGGAACGAAAAACGGATGTTGCAAGAAGCGGTCGATGCCCTACTTGATTTAACTGCCAGAGAAACTTCTACTTCGACGGTGAGCAAACGCAAACTTAAATCGTTGTCGGATCTTCTTCGCGGTAAGCAAGGCCGTTTCCGCCAGAACTTGCTGGGAAAACGGGTGGATTATTCCGGTCGTAGTGTCATTGTGGTCGGCCCCACTTTGAGTCTTGATCAATGCGGTTTACCCAAGACTATTGCTTTAGAGATATTCAAGCCTTTTGTGATTGCCAACTTAATGCGTAACGAGATCGTGCACAATGTCAAAACCGCCAGCAAAATGGTTGAGCGCCAGGTGCCAGAAGTCTGGGATGCCTTAGATGAAGTGATCGGTCATTATTATGTTTTGCTCAATCGCGCTCCCACGCTGCACCGTTTGGGTATCCAAGCTTTTAAGCCGATATTAGTGGAAGGTAACGCCATTCAATTGCATCCCCTTACCTGTTCTGCTTTTAATGCTGACTTTGATGGCGACCAAATGGCTGTGCATTTACCCTTGTCTAAAGCGGCGCAAACAGAGGCGCGCGAGATTATGTTATCCTCGCACAATTTATTAAAACCAGCAACGGGCGATCCGATTATTGTTCCCAAACAAGATGTGGTTTTGGGATGTTATTATGCTACTTTAGCCAAGCCGTTGGCTGCCGGCGAAACCATTAAAGCTTTCAACGATATCGATGAATTGGTTTTAGCTAATGCTAACGGATTAATTGGTTATCACCACTTGATCAAAATCAAATTAACCCCCGATGGAGATTGGTTAGAAACTACGCTCGGGCGAGTGCTATTTAATCAAATTATTCCTGACGGTTTGGCTTTTATTAATTCGCCGGTAGTTAACAAAACTCTGAAAAACACGATCCGGGCAGTCTATGAAATGTACGGTGATGAAATTACTGCTAAGTTTGCCGATGACCTCAAAAACCTTGGGTTTAAATTTGCAACTGCTTCCGGTGCCACCTTTGGAGCCGGCGATGTGGTGATTCCGACGGAAAAACCTCGGATCATGCAAGCAGCCGAAGATAAAGTCGAGCAGATCCGGTTGCAATACAAAGAGGGTCTTATTACTGCCGAAGAAAAGAAAAGATTGTCTATCGGAGTGTGGGCGGATGCTAAATCGGATATCGAAAATCTGGTTCACAATAAAGATAATCCTTTCTCTTCCGTAAACCTCATGATGGATTCCCAGGCGAGAGGAACCATGGAGCAACTTAACCAGATGGCGGGGATGAAAGGGATCGTGGTCAACCCGGCCGGTAGCGCTATCGAGCTCCCGGTTAAATCTAACTACAAAGAAGGGCTGACCCCGCTGGAATACTTTGTTTCTACCCACGGTGCTCGTAAGGGAGGAGCGGATACCGCTCTCAAGACATCCGATGCGGGTTATCTTACCAGAAGACTGGTGGATGTGGCCCAAGATATTACTATTACCCAAGCTGATTGCGGCGCTATGGCTGGTCGAACGATTACCAAAGCCTATGTCGAATCAATTAACGATAAGTTGTCCTCTGTCGTGTCTGGTCGCTTTACCTTAAACCCAGTCATCGGGGCTGATGGCAAGGAAGTTGTGCCGGCGGATACTTATATTAATAAGGCTGTGGCAGCCGAGATCGAAGAGTCCGGTGCTACCGAAGTAACCATTCGTTCCATTCTTAACTGCCAGTCCGATCACGGCGCTTGTCAGAAATGTTATGGCGAAGACTTGGCCCGCGGCAAGGTGGTAAATTTAGGCGAAGCCGTTGGGATTATTGCAGCGCAAAGTATTGGTGAACCCGGTACCCAGCTCACAATGAGAACTTTCCATACTGGTGGCGTGGCTTCCGCTTTGGATATCACCCAAGGGTTACCCCGCGTCGAAGAATTATTTGAAGCGCGCACTCCTAAAACCGAAGCTCTTTTGGCGGAAAAAAGCGGAGAGGTTAAATTAACCGAAATTAATAATAAGAAGTTTTTGCAATTGTTGGCTGATGTCGATAAGCATATGGAAATGCCAACGGGCAAAAACCTGACTTTGCGCGTGGAAGATGGTGCCAAGATCAAGAAGGGTGATGTCATCGCCGTAGACGGCAATGGCGAAGAAGTGAAATCATTAGTAACTGGCATAGTTCATTTAGCCACTAAAAAGGGTTATATCGCCTATCAGAAAAAAGAAATGATCGAGTATCCCGTAACTGCCAACATGTATCTGAAAGTGGCAAATGGAGACAAGGTTGAGCAAGGGGATAGCTTGACCGAAGGCCATTACAATCTTAAAACCCTCATGCGGTTAAAGGGGGAAGACGCGGCTAAACAATATATTTTGAGCGAGATTCAGAAAATCTATGCTTGGCAAGGTCAAAATATCAACGATAAACATGTGGAAGTGATTGTTAAGCGCATGTTCGGGCTGGTCCGGATCGAAGATGAAGGAGACAGCGATTATCTGGCCGGCGAAGTAGTGCATAAATTAGTGTTAGATCGCGCCGTGGCTAAATTACAGGCTGCCAATAAGAGATTGCCCCAGTGGGAATCATTATTATTAGGCATCTCTAAGGCTGCTTTGAATACCGATGGATTTTTNNATTATCGGTCGTCTGATTCCTGCCGGGACTGGGTTTATGCCCAGGCACATGTCTGGCCAAACCAGCCAGTCGGGAGTTTCTCTTGCCCCAGAGGTAATGGCCCCTGAATCCTAAAATTGACTTTTATCTCGTTTCGCGCTTAAATAGCAAGGAACGTTTATCAGATTACTATCTATTTTTTATATGCCCACTATCAACCAATTAATCAGAAAAGGTCGCAAATCTCTGACGAAGAAATCAAAATCTCCGGCATTGCAGAGTAGTTTTAATACCCTCAAAAATCGTTCTATTAAGTTAGAGAAAGGTTGTCCCCAGCGTCGGGGAGTGTGCGTAAAGGTTACCACCATGACGCCCAAAAAACCTAACTCGGCCTTGCGTAAGATTGCTCGGGTGAGATTAACTAATAGAATGGAAGTTACGGCTTACATTCCGGGTATTGGACATAATTTGCAAGAACACTCAATTGTGACTATTCGTGGCGGCAGAGTCAAAGATTTACCCGGTGTCCGCTATCATATCGTAAGGGGGACATTAGATGCGAGCGGGGTAAGTAACCGCCGGCAAGGCCGGAGTAAATACGGAGCTAAGCGCGGGGAAACAGTAGGTAAGACAAAATAATATGGCAAGAAAAGGTAGTACCCCCAAACGGATAATCCCGCCTGACCGTAAATACGGCAGTATTTTGGTCCAAAAACTGATCAATAAAATTATGTTTAACGGCAAGAAAAATATTGCCGAAGAAATTGTTTATACTGCCCTGGAGGGCGCTGGTAAAAAAATCAATAAAACTCCTGTCGAATCTTTCCAAGGAGCCTTAGATAATGTGATGCCATTAGTGCAGTTAAAAAGTCGGCGAGTCGGCGGAGCTAATTACCAAATCCCGACGGAAGTTTCTGGCGATCGCAAATTAATCCTGGGTTTGCAATGGTTGATTTCTTCAGCCCGTGCGCGCAAAGGTATGCCGATGGCAAAACGGTTAATGCTGGAAATTATTGATGCCAATAATAACACCGGTGGAGCAATCAGAAAGAAAGAAGATACCCACAAAATGGCGGAAGCCAATCGAGCCTTTGCACATTTTGCGAGATTCTAAAGCCCGGTCCGTTAATCGGATAGGAATAATCAACACAAAGTTTAGGTCGCGACAATATAATATTAAATATGAAGGTGGCAGGGAGATAAATGACCTGCTGCTCACGGGGTAAATATGGCCAGAGAATACAGTTTAGCCCAGACAAGGAATATCGGCATTATCGCCCATATTGATGCCGGCAAAACTACCGTTACGGAACGAATTTTATTTTATACTGGCAAAACCTACAAATTAGGCGAGGTGCACGAAGGCGAAGCGGTGATGGATTGGATGGAACAAGAACGTGAACGGGGCATTACCATTACTTCGGCTGCGACGACTTGTTTTTGGAAAGATAATCGGATTAATATCATCGATACTCCCGGACATGTTGATTTTACAGTCGAGGTGGAACGTTCNNGAAACCGTTTGGCGGCAAGCCGACAAATACAACGTGCCTCGGATTTGTTTTATCAACAAAATGGATCGCATGGGAGCCGATTTTTATACGAGCTTCAAGTCGATCCAAGATAGATTAACCACCAAAGCCGTGCCGGTGCAATTGCCTATTGGCGCCCACGATAGTTTTAAGGGTGTCGTCGACTTGATGACCGAAAGAGCCTATCTTTATCAAGATGATGCTGGCAAAGATATTTTGGAAACAGACATCCCGGAGGATATGAAAGAAGACGTGGCTAAATTTAAGCGGCAGATGATCGAAACGATTGCCGAAACCGAAGACGAATTATTAGAAAAGTTTTTAGCTGATCAGATTTTAACTATTGATGAACTGAAAAAAGCCCTGCGCGCAGCCGTCATCAGCGGTAAGCTTTATCCAGTTTTGTCGGGAGCGGCTCTCCGCAACAAAGGCGTCCAACCTTTGCTTGATGCCATTGTGGAATACCTGCCCAATCCCTTAGATGTACCGCCGGTCACCGGCACCGATCCGAAGACGGGCGAAGAAATTGTCCGGCATGCTGATGACAAAGAACCTTTTGCCACATTGGCTTTTAAGATCGCTACCGATCCTTTTATCGGTAAATTAATTTATATTAGAGTATATTCCGGTACCCTCAAAGCCGGTTCCTATGTTCTTAATACTGCTACGGGTGAGCAAGAGAGAATCGGGCGAATTGTGCGGATGCATAGCAACCACCGCGAAGAAGTGGACGAGATTTATGCTGGAGATATTGCTGCGGTAGTCGGGATTAAGAAAGTGACCACCGGCAATACTTTGTGTGATGTCCAGCACCCGATCATTTTAGAATCCATCGTTTTCCCGGAGCCAGTTATTTCCATTGCCATCGAACCAAAAAGCAAGGCCGACCAAGAGAAAATGGCGATTGCTCTCGGTAAGTTGGCCGAAGAGGATCCCACTTTCCGGGTTAAAACCAATGAAGAAACTGCCCAAACCGAAATTTCCGGCATGGGCGAATTGCATCTGGATATTATTGTCGATCGGTTGAAGCGAGAATTCAAAGTCGAAGCCAATGTTGGAAAACCGCAGGTAGCCTACCATGAAACTATCCGCAAATTGGCTGATGTCGAGGCTAAATATATTCGGCAAACCGGCGGTCGCGGGCAGTACGGCCATGTCCTCATGAAATTCGAGCCATTTAACGAAGAAGGCAGCTTTGAGTTTGTGAATAGTATTGTGAGCGGACATATCCCCAAGGAATATATTCCCGCTGTGGAAAAAGGCATTAAAGAAGCTATGACAAGAGGAGTCTTGGCTGGATACCCAGTAGTAGGCATCAAAGCGACTCTTTACGACGGGTCCTACCATGATGTCGACTCATCGGAAATGGCTTTCAAGATTGCTGGTTCCATGGCCCTCCAAGATGGGGTGAAAAAAGGTGATCCAGTTTTGTTAGAGCCGATTATGAAAGTAGAAGCAGTTACCCCCGAAGAATTTATGGGAGATGTAACAGGCGATCTTAATAGCCGCCGGGCCATTATCGAGTCTTTAGGGCAACGCGGTACGGCCAGAACTGTGACGGCTTTAGTGCCGTTGGCGGCCATGTTCGGTTATGCTACAGATTTGCGTTCGATGACCCAAGGTCGGGCATCCTACACGATGGAGTTCAGTAAATATGCCGATGTGCCCGCCAATGTCCAACAAGAAATCATCGGGAAGCGGCAAGGATAGTAACATAATATAGTATAATTGTCAAGCCGAGCTTATTTTCCCCTTGTCTTCACCTAAGATTTAGTGTATTTTCTAAAAGTATATCAAACTACCAACTAATTATAGGAGAATATATGGCAGAGACATTTCAGCGCAACAAGGTCCACGTCAACGTTGGTACTATCGGTCACGTTGATCATGGTAAAACCACTTTGACAGCAGCTATTACTCAGGTATTAGCAGCAAAAGGTTTGGCTACCGCCAAAAAATTTGAAGATATTGATAATGCTCCAGAAGAGCGGGAGCGGGGTATTACCATCGCTACCTCTCATCAGGAGTATGAAACGGAAAAACGGCATTACGCCCACGTCGATTGCCCGGGGCATGCTGACTACATTAAAAACATGATTACGGGGGCTGCCCAGATGGACGCAGCTGTGTTAGTAGTCGCTGCTACTGATGGGCCTATGCCACAAACTCGTGAGCACATTTTGTTAGCCCACCAGGTGGGAGTGCCTCGGATGATCGTTTTCATTAATAAGGTGGATATGGTCGATGATCCCGAGTTGATCGATTTAGTCGAAGAGGAAGTCCGCGATCTCCTGACTAAATATGAATTTCCTGGTAAAGAAATTCCCGTCATTCGCGGTTCGGCCTTAAAAGCCTTAGAAAATCCGACTGACGAAGCAGCTGCTAAGCCAATCATGGATTTGTTGAACGCGATGGATACTTATATTCCTGATCCCGTCCGGGCCCTTGATAAACCTTTCTTGATGCCTATCGAAGATGTGTTCTCGATCAAAGGTCGGGGGACTGTGGCTACCGGCAGAGTCGAGCAAGGTATCGTGAAGATTAACGAAGAAGTTGAAATCGTCGGGATTAAACCTACGCGTAAAGTAGTGGTTACCGGCGTAGAAATGTTCCGCAAGTTACTTGACCAAGGCCAAGCCGGTGACAATATCGGTGCCTTACTTCGGGGAATTGAACGCAATGAATTGGAACGGGGACAGGTTCTTGCTAAGCCGGGCTCCATTACTCCTCATACCGACTTTGAAGGCGAGGTTTACATCTTAAGCAAAGAGGAAGGCGGTCGGCATACACCATTTACCAAAGGTTATAAACCCCAATTCTATATTCGGACCACGGATGTTACTGGAGAGTTAGAATTGCCAGCTGGCCAAGAAATGGTCATGCCCGGCGATACCGTTAAGATGATCGTTAAATTGATCGTGCCGGTGGCGATGGAAGACGGTCTCCGGTTTGCTATTCGTGAAGGCGGCAAAACCGTGGGAGCCGGTGTGGTAACCAAAATCATTAAATAAAATAATTCTGGGGTAAGAGCCCTGCCAGTATTTGGCGGGGCCAGCTCATCTGCTCGCTCACATATATAAATTGAAATCTTATGGCTAAAGGCGTGGCCAGTAACAAACAGGAGAGTAAGGAAGTTGCCAACAAACAACGGATTCGGATTCGGTTAAAGGCATATGATCATCGCATTATTGATCAGTCAGCCAAACTGATTGTCGAAACCGCTGAACGGACTGGTGCCAATGTAGTTGGTCCCATCCCCTTACCTACGGAAAAAAAGATTTATACTGTCCAACGCTCCACTTTTGTCCATAAAGATGCCAGAGAACAATTTGAGATGCGGGTGCATAAGCGCTTGATCGAAATTACTGACCCGCGTCCCAAGACTATCGATGCTCTTACCAACCTGAATTTGCCGGCCGGTGTCAGTATCGAAGTCAAAATGTAAGATTTAACTTAATAAAATTGTCTTATCTTCCAGGTGGTTATAGTCCCCTCGAAGTCATGATTATTATGTCGCAAAAATGATTGGATTAATTGCCCAAAAAATAGAAATGAGCCGATTAACCTTAGATAACGGCGATGTCGTGGGGGCTACTTGGTTGCATCTCCCACCCAACACCGTTGCCCAGGTGAAACGCTTAGAAAAAGATAGCTATTCGGCCATCCAGTTAGCCATGGGGCAAGCCAAGCATTACACCAAATCCTTAAAAGGACACTTAAAAACCATTGATGCTAAGATTCTGCGGGAGATAAAAGTTGATAATGCCGACCAATATCAAAGGGGTGATAAATTAGATGTCAGCCTCTTCGCTGTTGGTGACAAGGTGCGGGTAACGGCCATGTCCAAAGGTAAGGGCTTTGCCGGAACCATTAAACGGCATCATTTCAAAAGCGGGCCGGGCAGCCACGGGCATGATCATCATCGCCAACCGGGTTCGATCGGAGCTATGGGTATCCCTCGGGTGGAGCCGGGGCGGCGGATGTCTGGGCATATGGGGATGGACAAAGTGACTACCAAAAATCTATTGATTGTGGCTGTTGATCCCACAGCCCAGCGGTTAGCTATCCAAGGGTCAGTACCCGGTCACAGAAAAAGTTATGTTTTAATTCAAAAGCCAAATGCCTAAAAAGACTACACCTAAAAGTCAGCCTATTAGTGAAAAAGCCAAAGTTGCTGTCGCTATCTCGGGAGGAGAACCAGTAGCGGCGGACATATTTGCGGGTAAGCAAATTAGCCCAGCCGTGCTGGGAGAAGTGTTGATTCAATTACAACATAATCAGCACCATTCAACTGCGCACACTAAAACTAGGGGCGAAGTTCAGGGCAGCACCAAAAAGCCTTGGCGGCAAAAAGGTACGGGTCGGGCGAGAGTCGGGACTAAGCGTAATCCCATTTGGCGCGGCGGAGGTATTGCTTTCGGCCCGCGATCCATTCGTAATTTCAGTAGTAAAATTAATCAACGAGTATTATTACCAGCTTTATTAACCGCCTTAGCCCAACGTGCGGAGCAGCAACTTATTGTGCATCTGCCTAATAATTATCAGGCAGGTGGCAAGACGAAGTCGGGGTTAAAATTTTTTGGTCAGGCACTTGATCCCCAAAGTAATTTAGTTGTAGTGCCCGTTTCGCTTCCGGAGCTCAAACAAGCCGTCCGCAATGTGCCCTATATTACTTTGCGCACGGTTCGGCAAATTAATCCCTTAGATGTCATGTCCCATCGCCGAATTATTCTGGTGGGGGATGCACTACCAAATTTATTAGCAAAATTTAAGTAAGTCATGAGCGTAATTATCTATCAACCAGTTATTTCAGAAAAAAGCATCCAACAAGGGAGTGCGAGTAAGTATACTTTTAGAATTGATCCCAGAGCGGACGCTAGGGCTGTGCGTCGGGCCATCGAGAAATTATTTAAAGTCAAAGTTACCAGCGTGAACATGGTTTGCGTTAAAGGCAAGCCGAAAAATGTTGGTCGGGCGCGGGTTAAAAGAGCTGATTGGAAAAAAGCCATCGTGACTTTATTACCAGGACAAACTATTAAATTATTTGAAGAAAGAAAGACTACCGAACATGCCAATTAGAATACTAAAATCTAATAATGCCGGTCGGCGCAGTAAGATTAGTGTCATAGATAGATCTGGTGTAGTGACGGCGAATAAACCCAGCAAATCCTTAAGCCACGGGATGCGCCGAAATAGTGGGCGTAATTCGCGCGGGGTCATTACCGTCCAGAGTCGCGGCGGGGGTAGCAAAAGAGCTTGGCGGGAAGTGGATTTGAAGCAATTGAAATTTGGGATTCCGGCGGTGGTGAAAACTATCGAATACGATCCTAATCGCTCGGCTTACATTGCTTTAGTTAATTATCTGGATGGTGCCAAAGTTTATATTTTAGCACCTGCTGGTGTGCAGGTCGGCGATAAGATAGTCACCAACACTAATACTAAGATCAAACCCGGCAACCGGTTGTTACTCAAGAATATTCCTGCTGGTATCGCCATCTTTAATATTGAATTGCAGCCCGGACGCGGTGGGCAAATTGTCCGCTCGGCTGGCGCTAGCGCCACTATCCTGGGGTTTGATAAAGGGTTCGCCCAAGTTAAATTGCCTTCCGGCGAAATTCGCCTCATTCCAGAAAATTGTTTTGCCAGCGTCGGCGTATTATCTAATCATGACCATAATAATATTCGGATCGGTAAGGCGGGTCGCCATCGGTTGATGGGTAGACGGCCGCATGTTCGGGGCAAAGCTAAAAATCCAGTAGATCACCCTCATGGCGGTGGAGAAGGTAATAGCCCGATTGGTTTGAAACATCCCAAAACCCCAACTGGCAAACCAACTAAAGGCTACAAGACCCGGAAAAAGAATAAGAGCAATAAACATATTATTAAGGCGAGAGCCAAGAAAAAGCACTAATGTCTAGATCACTTAAAAAAGGCTGGTGGGTTGATCCCAATCTCCAGAAAAAAATTGACCAAATGAAGAGTAGCGGTAAGAAAGGCTCGATTAAAACCTGGGCCAGATCTTCCGCGATTACTCCCGAAATGGTAGGCATGACTTTTGATGTGCACAACGGTAAAACGCATGTCCCGGTCTTTGTCGCAGAAAATATGGTCGGCCATAAATTAGGAGAATTTTCTTTTACGCGCAAATTTAGAGGGCATGGTGGTAAGATGGCCAAAGAACAAGCCAAGAAAACCACCGAAGAAAGTAAATAATCTTTTATCATGGAAATTACAGCTATTGCAAAATTCAGCCGGATTAGCCCCAAGAAAGTACAACCTTGGCTAAAGAATTTACGTCGGCAACCTGCCGCCGCCGCCTTAGACAGCTTGCGGTATGTTAATACTAAAGCGGGTCGGATGGTGTATAAAGTGATCGCTTCCGCGGTCAGCAATGCTGTTAATAATTATAATTTCAAGCCAGATAATTTGCGGATCAAATCCTTGACCGTGGATGAAGGGCCGCGGCAGAAACGCTATTGGTTTCGTTCGCACGGCTCTGCGGATGTCCGCTTAAAGCGCTTAGCCCATATTAAGGTAGTGATTGAAGAAACTACGCAGCAAACCATTACTAAACCACTAACTAAATCAGTCGCCTCCAAGGCCGGGCTGCAGCCTGATAAAACCAAGGTCTTGTCTGATAAATCAAGCAAACCAGCTGGCCCCACGGGCAAGAGCGAAAACATGAAAGTTAAAAAATCAACCACTCGAAGAATATTTAGCAGAACAACCAATAAATAATATCCATCATGGGACAAAAGATAAATCCAATTAGCAATCGGTTAGGTTATACCACCACATGGCGGTCGCGCTGGTTTGATCTCAAAAATTATCCGGCCTATTTGGTCGAAGATCAAAAAATGCGTAAATTGATCTACCAACAATTGCGCAAAGCATCTTTGTCTAAAATTGAGATCGAACGGTTTGGCCAGGATGCTATCGTTAGTATTTTTGCTGCGCGTCCGGGCATGATCATTGGGCACGGCGGGGCGAGTATCGAAAATTTACGTAAACAAATTAAATCGTTGATCAAGAGAGATGTCAAAATCAATATTATTGAAATCAAAGATCCTGAAGCAAACGCCGCTGTTATTGCTAACCAGATCGTTGAGCAAATCGAAAAAAGATTGCCCTTTAGAAGGGCGGTCAAAGGAGCTATGGGAGCTGCTCAACGCAGCAAAATCGACGGGATTAAAATTATTGTGGCCGGTCGCCTGAATGGCGCTGAAATTGCCCGCACCGAATTATTTGTTAACGGAAAAATTCCTTTGCACACTTTCCGTCATTTCATTGATTATGCCCAAAGGGAAGCTCACACCACTTACGGAGTGATCGGGGTTAAGGTCTGGGTTTTCAAGGCCGGGGAAAAGGATTTTGAACCAGATAAAAAACCAACCAATCAATAACCATGTTAATACCCAAGAAAGTTAAATACAGAAAACAGCAACGCGGTAGCATGAAAGGCAAGGCTACGCGTGGCAGCACCGTCGCTTTTGGTGATTTCGGGCTCAAATCTTTGGGGCTCGGCTGGGTGACTGCTCGGCAAGTAGAAGCCGGTCGGCGCGCGATGGTCAGGTTTATTAAAAGAGAAGGCAAGATTTGGATTCGCGTCTTTCCACACCAAGCTCTCACCGCTAAACCGAACGAAGTTAGGATGGGGAGCGGCAAAGGCGCAGTCAGTCATTATGTGGCGACGGTGAAACCAGGCACGGTTATCTATGAAATTTCCGGAGTTAATGAAACTTCCGCCCGGGAAGCAATGAAATTAGCGGGTTATAAATTACCAGTTAAAACTAAATTTGTCAGCCGATAATTATATGGATATTGCTAAATTAAGAAAACTTAAACCCGCCGAAGTGACCAAAGAAATTGCCGAAGTGATGGCCAAGATTGTTGAGTTGCGGGCAGAGATCGCCATGCACCGAGTTAAAAATTGGCATGTGCTGAAAACAGCCAAGCAATATTTAGCCAGACTTCTCACTATTCAACAAGAACACGAGATTATTAATAAGTTATCCAATGAATAAATCCAAGCAAACAAAAAGCGGCAAGGTAGTGAGCGCCCAAATGATGGCGACGGTAGTGGTATCAGTCGATAGCTTCGTCAGCCATCCGCTCTACCATAAAAAGATCCGAAAAACTCGGCGCTTTTTAGCCCACAATCCTGCCGACAAGGCCAAGTTGGGCGATTGGGTGACCATTGAAGAAACGCGGCCGATCAGCAAATTAAAGCGTTGGGTAGTTGTTGATATTAAATCTCCTGTTTCCATGGTAGATGTTAATGCCGATATCGCTGCGATCGATCAAACTATTAACGAAGTAATTTAGAAATGATTCAAGAAGGAACTAAATTAAAAGTTGCTGATAATACTGGTGCCAAATCCATCGGATGTTTTAAGGTGCTGGGAGGTTCTCGGCGGCGCTATGCCGGGGTAGGCGATGTAGTGATTGCCGCGGTTAAGGAAGCTAGCCCCAGAGGGTTAGTCAAGAAAAAAGAAGTTGTGAGAGCGGTCATCGTGCGGCAAAAGCATAAATTAGTGCGGCGTGACGGGTCTTATATCAGTTTTGACGAAAATGCAGCGGTTATTATTAATAAAGATAAAACGCCTCGCGGTACTCGGATTTTTGGTCCGGTGGCCCGTGAGTTGCGCGATTGCGGTTATATGAAAATTGTTTCTTTAGCTCCAGAGGTGTTATAAATTCATCCCGTTAGAAGCGCGTAATAAATGAAAATTTCGAAATCTATGAATTATTCAATAATCGATTTATCATCAATAATATTAAACAGCGGAAACACAGGCGTTTCCTGCTTCTAACGGGATGAAGATTAAAAAAGGCGACACTATTTTAGTTATTGCAGGACGTGACCGCGGGAAAACGGGCAAGGTGACATCAGTAAATCCTACTCAGCAAACAGTTAAGGTCAGCGGCATCAATATTAGCAAAAAACATTTACGCCCTAAGCGCGGGGCTGCCGGAGGGGGTATCACCGAAGTAGCTGTTCCCTTGTCGATCAGCAAAGTGATGTTTATGTGCAGTCATTGTAATAAACCAGTTAGATTAGGTAGTAAAACTACTACTGCGGGCAATAAAGAAAGAATCTGTCGGGTATGTAAAAGTACAGTTTAAAAAATATGACATTTCGTGAAATCTACAATCAGGCGCGCCAAGAATTGCACAAAGAATTGCAACTCTCTTCTATTGAAGCAGTACCAAGATTAGTCAAGGTTTCTATTAATATTGGGGCTGGTGTGGCTGTATCGGACGGGAATTTTATTGCCAAAGTTATGGGTGAGTTAGCGCAAATTACCGGCCAAAAACCAGTTATTACCAAAGCCCATAAATCCATCGCCGGATTTAAATTGCGGGAAGGAGCGCCCATTGGCGTTAAGGTTACCTTACGCGGTCAGCGCATGTTTGATTTTTTGGACAAGTTGGTCAATGTCTCCTTGCCCCGGGTGCGCGATTTTCAGGGCATTCCCCAGGATAGCTTTGATGGGCATGGTAATTACACTTTGGGCCTCAAGGAGCATATTGTTTTCCCAGAGATTACCCTGGATAATATAGAAAAGACTTTTGGCTTAGCTGTGACCATTCATACCACCGCTCCGACTGATGAGTTGGCTAAACGATTATTAACTAAATTACATTTTCCTTTTAAAGAATAATTATTATGGCAAGACGCACACTTATTCGTAAATCCGAACAGAAAGCGAAGTTTTCCACTCGGCAAGTAAATCGTTGCAAACTTTGTGGTCGCCGGCATGGTTACATGCGTGATTTCAAAATTTGTCGGATTTGCTTCCGCGAATTAGCCAGCCAAGGCTTTTTGCCGGGCATTAAGAAGGCTTCTTGGTAATCAATCACTATTATGAATACACATCCGATTGCTGATATGTTAACTCGAATTCGTAACGCTTCTGCCAGGCGGTTTTCTACTACCAAAGTGCCAGCCTCTCGGTTCAAGGAGGCATTAGCTAAGATGTTGGTCGACCAAGGCTGGTTAGAGGGTTTTGAGATCATCAAGCCCACCGAAGGGCATCCTTATCTTTTATTAACTCTCAAATATCACCGCCAAACCCCAATTATTAGGGGCATCAAAATGATCAGTACTCCTGGACAAAGAATTTATATGAATAAAGCCAAGCTACACAAGTACATTTCGAGCAAGTTAGAAACGCTGGTTATTTCGACCTCCCAAGGGTTAATTACTGCCGAGGAAGCCAAAACTATGGGCTTAGGCGGAGAAGTTATTTTTAAGATCTGGTAATCATATGTCTAAAATAGGCCGTTTAGCTATCCAGTTGCCCGATAAAACTACCTTAAATCTTGAGGGTAATTTAGTAACGGTTAAAGGCGAGAAGGGCGAACTGGCCTGGCCTTTGCCGGCCGGCATTACTTTGGAAAAAGCTGACCAAACAGTCACATTAATTAATGCCGAACCAGCTAATCCTACGACCCGGTCCTTACATGGCTTAGCCCGGGCTAGAATAGCCAATATGGTGCAAGGTGTGACTCGCGGATTTGAAAGAATATTAGAGATTACCGGAGTAGGATTCAAAGCCGAAGTGCATGCAGCCGAAATCTGGTTATTTGTCGGTCTGTCGCATACAGTTAAGTTGCCTATCATCCCCGGCACCGAAATTAAGGTCACAAAGAACGAAGTCACCGTTACGGGTATTGATAAAGAAAAAGTTGGTGAAATGGCAGCCCAAATCCGAGCGATCAAAAAGCCAGAACCGTATAAAGGTAAGGGTATTAAATATCGTGGAGAGGTTATTCGTCGCAAACAAGGTAAAGCAGTAAAATCTAGCGCTAGTTAATTATGAAAAATTCTCGTACTACAAGTAGGGCAAAAAGACATCGGCGAGTTCGCAGCAGTATTAAAGGAACGGCAGAGCGGCCGCGTTTGGCTGTACACAAAAGTTTACGCAACTTACAGGTGCAGTTGATTGATGATGTGGCCCATAAAACCCTTGCAGAGGCCTCTACCTTAACCAGTAAATCAGTAAGTAATATGGTGTTAGCCGAAACAATAGGTAAGACGGTTGCCGAAGCGGCCCTTAAGTTGAATATTAAAGAAGTAGTGTTTGATCGGGGCGGATATATTTATCATGGCCAGATCAAAGCTTTGGCTGAAGCAGCCCGAGCCGTCGGATTAAAGTTTTAAATTTTTATGAAAAGAAATCACAAAGCACAATCAGAAGAGCGGTCAGAATTTATTGAAAGGGTTTTAGAGATCAATCGAGTAGCGCGGGTCGTTAAGGGCGGTAAAAGAATCCGGTTTCGGGCTTTGGTGGTGATTGGCGATGAAAAAGGTCGGATCAGTTATGGATTGGGCAAATCAGCCGATGTGAGCGGNNCCTTACCCAGTTCGGACCCACTATAAAAGTGCAGCCGTATTGTTAAAGCCAGCTCCGGTTGGTACCGGAGTGGTAGCGGGTAGCTCGATGCGGGTAGTCTTAGAATTAGCGGGTATTAAAGATGTGGTAGGCAAGGCCTTAGGATCTAAAAACAAGCTAAGCAATACTATGGCCACGATCAAAGCTCTTAGTATGTTGCACGATCCGAAGGAATTAATTCGTCGCCGGGGGACAATCAAGGCATCTCGGGGTGCCCAATCCAAAGCCACTAAATAAATTAATATGAATATCCAAGAATTAACTCAATTAAGAACTAAAAATAAAGGTCGGCGACGAGTCGGCCGCGGCGGTGGTTCTGGTCGGGGCACTACCTCGGGTCGGGGCACCAAGGGCCAAAAAGCGCGGACAGGCGGGAATGTCCCGGCTCATTTTGAGGGCGGACAAAAACCGCTGATGCAAATTATACCCAAAAAGCGCGGGTTCAGACGGCCTAACCGTCCCCGAGCTTTGATTTTGAACGTACAAGATCTGCCTAAGTTAGCGGACAATAAAGCTTTGACCATAAAAATCTTACGCGACAAAGGCTATCTCAATGGTTTTGATTATGTCAAAATTTTAGGACAAGGTGAAATTACGGTTCCAATTGAGCTCGAAGTGCACAAAATTTCAGCCAGCGCCCAAAATAAAATTGAAGCAGTTGGTGGTAAAGTAAAGATAGTAGAGTAATATGTGGCAAACCGTCTTACAAATTTTTAAACACAAAGATCTCCGATTAAAAATTATCTGGACGGTAGTTTTGCTGGTAATTTTTCGCATTATTTCTCACATTCCCATTCCGGGTGTCGATCCCACTCAATTGCAGCAATTGTTTGCCCAAAACCAATTCCTGGGCATTATGGATATATTTTCGGGCGGTTCCTTAAGCAATTTTTCCATTGCTTTAATGGGGGTGGCTCCTTACATCAACGCTTCTATTATTATGCAGTTAATGACTATGGCCATTCCCCAGGTTGAAGCTTTGTCTAAAGAGGGCGATTATGGTCGGCGCAAGATCAACCAATACACGCGCTATCTGACCGTGCCCCTGGCTATCCTGCAGGCCTACGGCATGATTACCTTGTTGCAAAGATCAGACACACCTATTTTAGCCGATATGGGAGCAATTCAATTATTAGGTATTTTGTTCACGGTGACGGCCGGTACCGTGTTAGTGGTTTGGCTGGGAGAGTTGATTACCGAATTTGGGATTGGCAATGGTGTTTCTTTGATCATTTTCTTGGGCATTGTCGCCCGTCTCCCTGAAATTGTTTCGAGCACGGCAGCCGTATTCAGTACGGGCCAATTAGCCCGGATTTTAGGTTTTGGGGCATTAGCCCTTATAACCGTTTATGCCATCGTTTATGTAAATGAAGCTCAGCGCAATATCCCGATTTCCTATGCCGGACGAGCCACGGCTAATCGCTTTATGTCCGGAGTGGTCTCTAATTTACCCATCAAAATTAACCAAGCCGGAGTCATCCCGATCATTTTTGCCTTATCCTTGTTGGTTTTCCCCGGCATGTTGGCAGCAATTTTTGTGAATGCCCGGAGTGCTTGGTTAGCGGAGGCGGCGGTTTGGATTAAAGATCTTTTTGCCAATAACGTTTTTTACGGCGTGCTTTACTTCTTGTTTGTGATCTTCTTTACTTATTTTTATACCTGGGTGATTTTCAAGCCGACTAATGTAGCGGAAAATTTACAGAAATCGGGGGCTTTTATCCCGGGCATCCGTCCCGGCAAACAGACCGTAGATTTCCTTAGTTTTGTCAGCAACCGCATTACTTTGGCTGGGTCCNNAAAGCTCAGTTAGTGATGAAAAAATACGATGAACTCTAAAATCAAGCCGGATATTATTATTTATGGGGGACCCGGCAGCGGGAAAAGCACCCAAGCCGAGTTGTTAGTTAAAAAATTGCATGCCGAACATATGAATATGGGTGAACTGCTCCGCGACGCCGTTTCCCGCAAACGGGCGGGGTGGCAGGATGTGAAAAAATATATGGATAAAGGGGGCTTGGTTCCCGAAAGAATCACCTCGCAATTAGTGCACAATTTTGTGGCTAAAGCGCCGAAACATCGGCAAATTGTTTTTGATGGTTATCCCCGCCGTCTGCTGCAAATTAAATTACTCCGAAAAGTTCAGGACAAGTTTAAGCGCCAAGCTATTATGGTTTTGGTAGACTTGCCTAATAAAGTGGCAAAAGAGCGCTTGATCAGCCGGGCCAAAATCGAAGGTCGGTTGGATGATGCTAATCCTAAAACTGTGGTTGCCCGGATTAAAGTATTCCAAGAGAGAGCCAAAGAAGTAACGGGATACTATCGCCAACAAAAATCCCTGATCAAGATTAACGGCGATCAATTGGTAGAAAAAGTAGCTCGGGATATTTGGGAAATGGTGTCTGCTCTATGAGTATTAATATTAAAACTTCTGCCGAACTTGGCATAATGGCAGATGGCGGCGCCCGCCTGATTGAAATATTTAGAGCGATCAAACAACAACTGGTTCCCGGCACTACCCTCAAAACTTTAGATAATATAGCCAGGAAGGCAGCAGAACAGCAAGGCGGTCAGCCATCATTTCTGGGATATCGGGATTATCCGGCGGCCATTTGTGCGTCGGTCAATCATGGCATTGTGCATTGCATTCCCAATGATTATCAGTTGCAAGCAGGCGACCTAGTTAGTATTGATTGCGGATTGTTTTATCAGGGATTTCATACAGATGCAGCGGTAACCTGGATTGTGGGCGAAGATATCCATCATTACCAACCATTATTAGACCAAACTTATCGTTCCTTGTTAGCTGGGGTCAATGCGGTGCAGGCGGGAGTGAAAGTGGGAGAAATATCTTCAGCCATAGCGGAGACGCTGAAAGCTACCCAATTGACGATTATGAAGCAATTTGTGGGGCATGGCGTGGGGCGCGATTTGCACGAAGATCCCATTGTGCCTAATTTTGTCGGCCACGATAAAAACGTGGTCCTGCCAGCCGGCAGCGTGATCGCCATCGAGCCTATCGCTGGGAGGGGTACAGAGGACTACGGGGTCACCGGGGACCGTTGGAGCACCTTTACTACCGATCGGGAGCCGGTTGCCCACTTCGAGATGACAGTGGCCGTAACCGAGGCAGGAGCCCGCATTCTTACTCCTATAGACCAGGTTATATAGATCCCACTTGATTTAATTAATATAATAAGTATAATAGCAAAGTATTCTTTATGGCAGCTAAGCAAGTTATTGAGGTAAAAGGTAAGGTATTAGAGGCTCTGCCCAACGCTATGTTTAGGGTAGAGATTGAAGGTGGGCATATTATCTTGGCCCATATCTCAGGGAAGATTAGAATGCATTATATTAAGATTTTGCCGGGCGATGCAGTTACTGTAGAAATGAGCCCCTACGATTTGGCCAAAGGCCGAATCATTTATCGTCATAAATAATATGAAAGTCAGATCATCAGTTAAAAAAATGTGCCTCAAGTGTCGGATTATTAGACGCAGCGGCAAAGTACGAGTGATCTGTTCTAATCCTAAACATAAACAAGTACAAGGATAATGGTTAGAATTCTCGGTATTCAATTGCCAGGGGGTAAACGGGCGGAGGTCGCTCTGGCTTATCTGTATGGAGTTGGGCTGACTCGTAGCCGAGAGATTTTGGCAGCCACCAAAATTGATCCGAATAAGCGGACGGATGCTATGACAGAAGAAGAAGCTAACCGGATTCGAGAATTTATTGAGAAAAACTATACGGTCGAAGGTGATTTGCGCCGGGAAATCTCAACCAATATTAAAAGATTAAAGGATATTAATAGTTATCGTGGCGATCGCCACAAGAAGAATTTGCCAGTCAGGGGACAAACTACTAAGACCAATGCTCGGACCAAAAGAGGTAAGCGGGTGACTGTTGGTAGTGGACGCAAGAAATCATCGGATAAAACTTAATAGTATCAAGTGTCAAGTATCAGGTATCAAGCAAGACGGCAGGTTAGAAACTATTGTGGCTAACCGGACCCACTAACTAACTACTTAACTAACACAATGGCAGGAAAAAAGAAGCAAGAAAAACGCGAAAAGAAGGCCCGGGCCAAGGCACAGATGCAGCAGCAAACCAAGACCAAGCCTACTGGCAAGTCCAAAAAAGCCAAAAAAAGAACCGTTCAAGCCGGCAAAATATTTATTAAATCAACCTTTAATAATACTTTAGTTACCTTTACTGATCTGCAGGGCGAAGTTATCGCTTGGAGCAGTTCGGGGCGGATGGGCTTTAAGGGCTCTAAAAAAGCTACCCCCTATGCTTCTTCTCTCGCTGCCAAGACCGCTGCTGCTAAAGCCGTCGACATGGGTTTGACTAAGGCCAATATTTTTGTTCAGGGAGTCGGGTCGGGTCGGGATGCCGCCATCAGGTCGATCGATTCCGCCGGAATTTTTATCGAAGCCATCAAAGACATTACTCCTTTACCCCACAATGGTCCCCGTCCCCGTAAATCGAGGAGAGTCTAATAGGGGCAATGAATAATGGAAAAATGAAAAAATCAGACATAATTTCTTATAGCTATTCTCTCTAACTCTATTTCCCAACATTTATGAGCAGATATACCGGACCTAAAATTAGAAAAGTGCGACGATTTGGTGAGGATTTTGCCATGAACGCTGATCGGTCTACTGCAGCAAAATTTGTGAAAAATCATCACAAATATCCACCCGGAGCCCATGGTTCGTCCAATACTTTTAAAAAGCATACTGGTTACGGTTTGCAATTATTAGAGAAGCAAAAAGCCAAAGTTTTCTATCATATTACCGAAAAACCCTTACGGCGCTATTATGCCGAAGCCATTCGCCGGAGCGGCTCGGCGAGCGATAACTTGGTTAAAATTCTCGAATCGCGTTTAGATAATGTAATTTATCGGGCAGGGTTAGCCAATTCCCATCCGGCAGCTCGGCAGTTTGTCTCTCACGCCCAATTTTTAGTCAACGGACGCAAGGTGAATGTGCCGTCTTTGTTGGTCAAGGCCGGTGATAAAATTACTTTCGCTAAACAAAACAAACTAAAAGATATCATTGCGGGGACGGCGCAGAATAATCACCCCGTCTCCTGGTTAAAAGTCGACTCCAAAAGCTTGGAAATCACCGTGACTGATCTGCCGACGCGGGAGGAGATCGAGGCGCCGTTTAACGAACAATTAATCATCGAATTTTATTCAAGATAGTTTTAATAATATGGAGGGCGCGTGGAAGCCATTAATTTACCCGATATCAAGTTAGTTAAAGAAGAAGGCAATATAGCCATGTTTGTCATGGAGCCGTTTTATCCTGGCTACGGTACAACCGTAGGCAATGCTTTGCGGAGGGTTTTGTTAACTTCTCTGCCGGGGGCGGCTGTCTCTGCTTTTAAGTTAGCTGGTATAGATCACGAATTCACTACCATTGATGGAGTGAAAGAAGATATAGTCGAAATTATGCTTAGCCTGAAAGGGTTACGGTTTATTTTGCACGAAGAAGGCCCGGTCATGGTGACTTTGAAAAAGACGAAAGTCGGCGAAGTGACTGGTAAGGATATCGTGATGCCGAGCTCGGTCGAGTTAGTAAATCCCGATCATCATATTGCCACGATTACCAGCGATATTAATTTAGATATGGAACTTCGCATCGAACGCGGGCGCGGGTATGTGCCCAGCGAGGCTATTGATGACAGGGAGTTTGCTATCGGGATGGTGGCAGTCGACGCGATTTTCTCGCCGATCAAGCGGTGTAGTTTTGCCGTGGAGAATACTCGGGTAGGAGAACGGGTTGATTACGACAAAGTGACTTTAGACATCGAAACGGACGGAACGATTACTTGCAAAGACGCGCTGAAAATCGCCGCAGATATTTTATTAGAACAATTCAATATCTTTCGGATCGAAATTAAATTGCCAACCTTGCCTACGGAGGCGGTCGAAGAAACTGCCGAGATTACTGGCGATGAGACTGGCGATAATGAGTCGGGCAAAGTTAATCCGATGGATTTTTCGGTGGAAGAGATTAACTTGTCCGTGCGCACCACCAATGCTTTGGTGCAAAACAATGTTAAAACCATTCGAGATATTGTTAACATCGGCCGGGAATCATTATTCGAGATGAAAGGATTGGGCGAGAGAGCCCTAACCGAAATCGCCGATAAATTAGACGAATTAGGGGTAGAATTTATTTAAAAATATGTCGCAACGACCAAAAGCACCTACATTTGGAAGAATCAAAAAACGCCGCGAAAGCATGGTGCGCAATTTAGTATTGTCGGTTATTCTCTACGAAAAAGTGACCACTACTATAACTAAAGCCAAGGCGGCTCTGCCGATGTTGGAGAGATTAACCCATCGCGCTAAAACCGGCGATCTGGCCGCTAAACACTATCTTATGCAAAGATTGTTCAACAATGAATTATTGGTTAAGAAGCTGATTAAAGAGATCGCTCCGCGTTATGCTAAAAAAACCGGAGGTTATCTGCGTGTCATTAAACTTAAGCCCAGAGTAGGCGATAATGCGGCTTTGGCCAGAATCGAATATGTCTAAACGTATTAATACTACTAAGCGGCCGACTAAAATTGAGCTTCCTGAGAAGTGGTTGTTGGTGGATGCTGCGGGGCAGGCTTTGGGCAGATTAGCCAGTAAGGTGGCTAAGGTTTTGGTGGGCAAAAATGCCGCTACTTATGATCCAGCGGTGGTTAGTGCCACTAAGGTAGTAGTGATTAATGCTGCTAAAATTAAATTAACCGGGAAGAAATTAGCACAAAAAGTTTATTATCGGCATAGTACGCATATGGGTGGACTAAAAACTACCCCGCTTGCTAAGTTGATGGTGAACCAATCCGATGAAGTGATTCGGCGCGCGGTTTCTCGCATGTTGCCCAAAAACAGTTTGCGGAAGATCAGATTAGACAATCTTAAAGTGTACGCTGATGAACAGCATCGCCATATAGCGCAACAACCAACTAAAATAGAATTATAACTCTATGGAAGCTACCAATATTATTTTCAAAGGCAAGTATCATTACGGCACCGGTCGGCGCAAAACTTCTACGGCTCGGGTGCGCTTGTATGAAGGTCAGGGACAGGTCATGATTAACGGCAAGTTAGCCGAGAATTATCTTAACCCGGCTCATTTGATTAGCGTGATTATGCAGCCGTTAGTTTTAGTGGGCATGAAAGACCGGTTTGATATTTCTGTGCGGGTCAACGGTGGCGGGCCGATGAGCCAAGCGGATGCGATCCGCCATGGAGTGGCCCGGGCTTTGTTGGAAGTAGACGAATCTTTAAAAAAGACGCTTAAGTCGAATAAATTATTAACTCGGGATCCGAGAGCGAAAGAACGCAAGAAGTACGGCTTAAAACGGGCTCGTCGGGCGCCTCAATTCTCTAAACGTTAATTTTACCTGTCATTCCNNATCATGGAGTTAGGCAAAGTCACTTGGCCGACTCGTTTGACTGCCCTCCGGTTTACCCTCGGCGTGTTAGTCGTTTCCGCCGTCTTTGCTTTATTTATCGGCCTCATCGATATTGGTTTAAGCAAAGGCATCGCTGGGTTATTGGCTTGGGTGAGCGAACGGCAAGTCTCCCCTTCGGCTTCTTCCCAACCCGTCCAAGTGCAACCCGATGATATCCAAGTCGAAACTACTCCAGTACAATAAAAATATTTATGTCCGACCAAGATCAAAATCACAACTTGCCTGTTGAAGACGAATCCACTGCCGATCCAGTCCGTCTTCCCGAACCCATTGCAGAGGCTCCCCTCCTGCCGGAGGAGGGGTTGGGGGAGGTAGGAGCGGAACAATCAACAAGTTCCCCTCCTGCCACGAGCCTGCCTGCCGTTAAGCATAGTAGACAGGGAGGGGTTGGGGGTCACCGACTCGGAGAGTCTTCTGACTCGGAGAGAGGTGGGAGTAATGAAAGAACGATAGTTGAGACAGAAGACAAAGAAACAACTACCGAAGAAAACGCAGTCCCAGCCAATGTTTTTGATAACACCACCCCGGGCCAATGGTATGTTTTACATACCTATTCTGGTTACGAAGATGCTGTAGCGGATAGTTTGCGTCAACGTATCGACTCTTTGGATATGAAAGACAAGATCTTTTATGTTTTAGTTCCCAAAGAAAAACAAATTGAGATTAAAAATGGCAAGCGTAAAACCGTAGAAAAAAAGATTTTTCCGGGTTATGTCCTTGTCAAAATGTTAGTGACGGAAGCCTCGTGGTATGTGGTCCGCAATACCCCGAGTGTAACCGGTTTCATTGGCTCGGGTACAATTCCGGTGCCAATATCTGATGCCGAAATGGAAACCATCAAAAAACGGATGATCGTGGAAGAGCCGAAACATAAAATCGATCTTAAGCTTGGCGATTTGGTGCATATTATCGATGGTCCATTTAAAGAATACGATGGCACAGTAAGCGAAGTAGATGAGGCCAGAGGAAAAATTAAAGTTTTGGTCTCTATCTTTGGTCGCGAAACCCCAGTCGAACTCGACTTCCTCCAAGTCAAGAGAGCATAGGATAATATCAAGTTCCTCCCCTGCCAAGGGGAGGTTAGGAGGGGATTGTTTGATAAAGTATCAGGTAAGACAGAATAACTAACAAAAAATAGTTTTTCATTTTTAATTATTAATTTTTCAGTATGGCCGTAAAGAAAAAAGTTAGTCGTAAAGATAAGCGTCCTATCATGAAACTGATGTGCGAAGAGTGCAAGCAGGGAGTTTATCGGAGCCGTAAAAACCCAATCAACACACCCGATCGGTTGATTTTAAGTAAGTACTGCAAAGTCTGCAAAAAACATACCTCTCACAAAGAAGCCCGCTAACAGGTTAGCAGGTTGGAAGAAGAGGGAATCCGCAAAAACAAATTCCCCGTAAATTCCTCCCCGTATGAATGGGAGGATAGGTGGGGAGGGAGTATATCGAAGCCCGGCGTAGCTGGAAGCGAAGACGGGTCACCCGAGTGCATCCGCCAACTGCCGGAGAAAGATCTTGTGATATGATAAAATGTGTCTGTCAAAAAATAATAACTTTGTTTGATCTTTACCATCAAGGAGCGCTCTGTTATGCTGACTCAACAAGAATATAGTGCGTTGGCTAAACAAGCCGACGATGAAACCTCTCACCCCTCATCCGTTACTGACATGCTGGAAAAACCGGCATGCCAAGCGATCGCCCATTTAGGAGTAGAGGTACTGCCATTTTTATTCAAAGATCTTGAACAAGGCAAATCGGGTCGTCTTTGGCTAATGGATCTCATCCAAGTGATTCTAAGGGGAAATGGCTTGCCTCCAGTAGAAGTTCCTGATGATCTTTGTGGGCAGACGGAGGAGAAGAGGATGTTTTACGTGAACTATGGTTACGATCATGGGCGTATCTGACCCGATTTTCATGGCAATGTTTTTGTATCGGGCAATAAGGAGGTTAATCAGGGGAGCACCACCTTGCCAATCAGAAGGAGGATCGCTATGACGGTCCCAGTAAGATACCTACGCTTAGATATGGACGAGACCACCGCAGCAGATAAGTATCATGTTCTATCCGCCATAGCCACCGAAGAAACAGCAGTTTATTCTTCCCGGCATTTGATGCTTCGCAATCATGCCGTTCAAACCATCATTGCTATGGAGATAACTGCGTTGCCCTTTCTTTTTTATGACCTATCCAAAAGGGGCTGGGGTTGTCATTGGCAGATGGCAGCTGTTAATGAGATCTTGAAACATAATGGCTTGCCGGAGGTAAAAATTCCCAAAATATTTTGGGGACGGGTAAGAATTCTTCAGACGTATTATGTTAAGTATGGCTTAGCCCACGGCTACTTGAAGTTTAATCAGAGATTTAACTTCTGGTTAAAAATCTATACCTGGTTTTTATGGCAATTTTGGCGGGCGAAGATGTGGTTTAGTGTCCATAAACAAAGATAAGCATCCCTAAAGGGGTGCTTCTTTTATGCTAAAATATACCTATTATAGGGGCGTAGTTAAATGGCATAACGCGAGACTCCAAATCTCTAGTTGAGGGTTCGATTCCTTCCGCCCCTGCCAATCGGTGTGTGGTCAAGTGACCCACAGGGCCCATAGTTTTCGTGTCTCGCTCAACCTATAGACATAACCAGGACTCTGGAAAGGTAACCCAGAGTAAATAGTGGTTTATTATGCGGTATCAGCAGCTTATAATAACATTGTTATCATCGATTAATAAACTTATGAAAAAAGAAACTCTCTATGCCGTAGTGATAATAATAGCACTGGGACTGATTGCTTATTTGGTTCAAAGTGCTCCGCACCCATCAAACAGAACTGAGCAAAATACAACTGATTCAGATAGAACCGAATCAGGTGTAAATATTAAAACATACACATCAGATAATCTGAAAGTATCTTTTCAATATTTTAATAATGAAAAAACTCAGGTAGTTAATATCAGAGAAACTGTCAACAAAATTCTTCTGCAAGTGCAAGGGAAAAAAGAAAAAGAACAGAGCGTTGAAGTTTTCGATAAAGATCCAAAAGATAATTTAGTCTCAGCTATTAGAAAAAAGTTTCTTGCTGATATTTCGCGTGACGATTGTAAGGTTATGGTGTTGTCGCTAAAAAAACCAAATTATTTTTCTTACAATATTGAAACAGCTGAAATTCAATACGGTTTTGCTCCAGTAATTTCATCAGACCCAAGGATTTCTGGTAGCCCGTGTCCTTCGGGATATACCCAAGTTGACGGTGTTAAGTATTTTTGGATGGACAGAAACCATCCCGACAGATTTTTCTTTTTTAATATTGGCCAATATTCAATATTCGCCGAAGACCCCAGCTTATCTCCCTCCAGATCATCAAAACATTTAGGATGGGAAGATACATTTGTAGCGACTGAATTGAAGTCATTTACTAATAAATTAATAGGCTACAAGATTGGTATCCCCTCTGACTATAGTGTTAATGAGACTATGCAAAAGAATGAGGCAACCGGTCTAAGTAGATTAGTCGTATCTATAAGAAGAGATAACATGAGATATCCATCTGGAACTTCATCTAATGCTGGAAGCATTAACATGATTATTAATTTATGTAGTGATACATTCGAGCAATATGAGAGCAATTGTACCGATCCAGTAGCTGATGAGGTTCTCCCGTTCACCATGGCATCTAAAGAAACTATTGCTATCGGCGGCAGACAAGCAAGCCACTACATTGCTGTACAAAATAAGGAAGATCCAGATCAGTTCGATAAAACAGAATCTTACGAATATTATCTAATGTCAAATGGAAAACTGAGGGTTTCCATGCGGGCAAGTTCTGTTGACAAAGAAGTATTAGAAAAAATAGTTAATTCATTTGAGTTCATATAATCTTGGGTTTATCTCGATTGAGGACAAAACAAAAATTAGCTACCTTATTGATGTGGTAGCTAATTTTTGTTGTTCCAAATAAGATAATTTATATATTATCTAATACATATTTGTATATCGCCCATATATTTTGTCCTGCTCGTGCATCATTCCAGTAAACCGTGTTCTTATATATAATAGGTCGACGTTGTGAATAATTTCCGGGGCTAAGTAGATAGAATGTGTCAGTAGTTTTAATTATCCTATCGATAATAGACGGTAACTTATATATCCATATATTTCCATATTGTTGCATTGTACCGCTTGGGCTTGGGCCATAACCGCTCCAAACTATTAAATTGCCATAGATATATGGGTCTTGGAATAAATCATTTTTTCCAAGAACGGAGCCCTTTGTGATTTGCTTCTTTTCTCCATTTGACAAGTTGTATAAAACTACTCTTCCCATACCTATACCGGGAGGCATTTGTTCAATGGCTACCACATAATTTTTATATATTGATGGGTCTGATTGATTATATGTTGTATTCAATGGAGTAATCGTGGTTAGTTGATTTTGAGATATCTTATATAAATATAAAACCGATTTATTATATGCAAAATTAGAACTAGAAAATACAACATTGTCATTATAAATTTCAAGATCAACAGCATAAGCATCGGTAATTTCAGTTGCCGTATTAAGATCCCCAGCATCTATCTTGTAGATATATATTGTGCCCATATGAGTGGAAGTATTAGTTGTGCTGATCGCAACAATATTTCCGAATATGTCTGCATCCATCACCTGTATTTCGTAAAGAGACTCTTCAAATATTGTTAGTTTTTCATTGTTTGTTAAATTGTGCAAAATAACTTTGGAATGCGAATCATCTGAAATATAGACGACAAAATTGCTGTATACACTTATGTTGCGGGCATGTGTGCCTTGCTCTGTTAACTGTGACGATTCTCCTGTGTCCGAGTCGTATATATAGACCTCATTGGGCCCAGACATACTTTTTACATATGGGATAAGGTTGTCATAAATCCTTGAACCAAGTATTGAAAAAACAGGGATTAACGGGCTTTCCTCTCCTGTTGGCTTCCAAGGATATGGGCCAAATACCCCTCCAGAAGGAGAGTATGGTATACCGCCAGAGCTTGGGTCACCGCCCCCTATTAGATTAGCTGCTTCACTGGGGTTGGCTCTGAAGAATTGTTGTATCTGAGGTAAATAATTAAGCCCTATCGCCAATATAACAAAAACTACTATTAAAATAGCAACAGGATTCTTTTTTATATTTTTTGTCAGCTTCTTAAATGATTTATTCTTCTTCATTATTATATTATAATAAACAGATAACCCTTTAATTATATAGTACATTGTTTTATTAATCTTAGGCAGTATACATAAAATGCCATCCGAAAGGGTGGCTTAATGCCAGAAAAGGCCAGAAAAGGGGACGCCAGAAAACGCCAGAAAAGGGGACGGTTCTCTTTTGACCTGAAAATTAGTTATTTTCTCAACGGCTCATTGATGAGCCGTTGGAATACATAATGGTATATTTAATTTGTGGCTAATATAAATATTTCTTGGCAACGTAAATTATTACTGAAGCTTTGGCCGATATTAGCTTTCAAACTGTTTGCTAAGGAAATGGGTATTGCCAATCCGATATTTGACAAAGCGCAGGATGTTTTTAACAGTTCCGAACGAATAGATTTATATCCGACAGCCAGTGCCGAGCGTGGGTTCATTTTGGTGTTGGATTTGAAAACAGCCCTATATTTTTATCAAGATGGTGACCATTTTAAATATGATGGATTTGAAATGGGTGAGTATGACAAAGGAAATATCGCCATCTTTGATCATATTTCTGAAAAAATATCCTCGTAATTCTATGACACCAAAGAAGGTTGACACAGGCATAGTTTGCAGGTAGATTGTTAGTGTTATGAACAAACTGACTCACATCACTACAAGCAAAAAGATTCTGGGTGGAGTGCCGACTATTAAGGGGACTCGTATTCCGGTTGCCACAATAGCTGATTTCATCCTACATAAGAAAACCAGCGAAATTTACAAAGAATTTCCCGGTGTTACCAAGGCCCAAGTTGGCGATGTGCGTCAATTTATGATTCAGCGAGCCAGTTAATTTTTTGGCTCATGTCTAAAGATAAACCAAGATATAGAGTACTTCTAGATGAAGGAGTACCGGTTAGTTTTGGTGAATATCTAAAAAATGCTCGACACAATGTTGAGCATATTAAACTGAATGCTCGGTATCTAATGGGTAAAAGTGACAGCATAGTATTAGATTATGCTGTGAGAGAAAAAAGGATTCTTATAGCCACAGATGCCGATTTTTCTCATAGGGAATCAGATCTCGTGGAGCAAGTTACCAAGCTGGGTGGAGCGGTAATACGCATTTCCGGATCAGCCTTACCAGAATCTCTAAAGATTATATGGCAACGTCAAGCCAAAAAGCTACCCCGTAACCCCAAAGGGATATTTGTTGTGGGATATGATAGTTGTAAGAAGCTGACTTAGAATAGGCCTTGCCACTGTCCCCTTACCCTACATTTTTTTGTCGAATTAGATGGTCCATCATGAAAACCGAAAAATTGGAATAAACCTGTTATCATAAAAGTACTATTATTTTATTAAAAAATATCATGAAGAAAGGAAACAAGTTTGAACTTTGGAGCATTCCTGGTATTACTCTAATCGCTATTGTAGCCGCCGTTGTCTACTATGGGTATTACCACATAAACAAAATCAATGCCTATACGGCGCTGGTGCCGACAACTATCGATTCTGGTCAGCAATCACCAAGCGATGAAACAGTTTTGTATGCCAATATAGACAAAAGTAGATACGGAAAATATGATTATATCGAAGGTGTGCGCGGGGAGTTGATTGTGCAACTCAATGCCAGGGTACCATTATATAAAATTGCCGAAATTGCCGATCAGTATGGTCTTATAGTAGAGAGCAGGTATAGCGCATCTTCGCTATCATTTATATTAAGAATTATTGATCCCGGTGATGATATTGGCCAAACACCTTCGCCAGAACCCGTGCGGATAATAGATCCAGGCGACGATATTGGCTTATCAGCCATGAGGGCTTTCGCTTCAACTATCGATATCAGTACTGACACCGCAAGCGACCTGAGACGGCAAGGATATCAAATTGACCCGAGAGTGAAGTGGGACATTCCGGTTTCGAATGGATATCTTGAGGGTATCTTGCGACAATTAGAATCCCTTCCAGATATTTATTCTGTCACCCTCAATACTGTAAAGTAACCGATCACAACATGTCTTTTTCAAGCGGCTCATAATATGAGCCGCTTGTTTGTTAGGTTCTTGGAACTAGTTTTATAATGTGGTTACCAGAGGTTGCTGGAATGCATTGATCCCAATTTTTGACTAAGTAGAGCAGAACAAAGGAGAAATAATTAATCACCCGCTGTTTTTTCTTGACAGGGCGGCTGATTTGTGTTATTGTTATGC
>DQGN01000019.1 GCA_003524745.1 Patescibacteria group bacterium | reverse complement strand
ATTTATTGCACTCCCGCTACTGCCGAATTAGCTAAAACTATTCTAACCGACGCTGCCCAAATCCAAGAACATGGGGTGACAGAAGAACAAATCAAGATACTGTTCGACCGGACTGATGCTAATAATACCGCTAAACTCTTCCGCAAATTAGACTATACCACTCCCCTGCAAATTACCCCCAAAATTAAGCTGCGCCTACAAGATGCCGGACACATTTTAGGCTCTGCTTTAGTGGAATTGTGGTTAGATGACAAAAAAATTGTCTTTTCGGGCGACTTAGGCAACAGCCCGGTACCGATTTTGAGAGATCCCATCATCATTAAAGAAGCCGATTATGTCGTTTGTGAGTCGACTTACGGCAATCGCTTGCACGCCCCCATCAAAAATCGAGAAAACGACCTATTAACAGCTGCTTTATTCGCCAAACAGCATAATGCCCAGATTATCATTCCCTCATTCGCTTTAGAGCGGACCCAGGATCTGCTTTATACTTTCAATCTATTAAAAAATCAGGGAAAATTCCCCAACATTCCGGTGATGTTAGACAGCCCCCTTGCCAGCGAAATTACTGAAATTTATCGAAAGTACACCGACCTATTCGATGATGATTTCCAAAAACAATTATCCACCGATCCTGATCTTTTTGATTTTCCAGGTCTGCGTTTAATCTCTACACCGGCCGAGTCGAAAAAACTCAACACGCTTACTGGAGCTGCTGTGATTATTGCCGGCTCAGGCATGGCCGATGCTGGACGCATCCCACATCATATTTTGCACCATGCCAGTAACCCGGATAACCAAATTATCTTTACTGGCTATCAAGTCCCCGGTACATTAGGACGCAGGATTTTAGACGGAGCTAAACGCGTGAAGATATACAAATATTTCGCTAATATCCGGGCAAGAGTTACCGGCATCGAATCATTCTCCGCTCATGCTGATCAAGCCAGTATCTTAAAATGGCTGGGCGGCTTTACGACTAAACCCATGGTTTTTATCACCCATGGCGAAGACGACTCCCGCGCTATCTTGGCCACTAAAATTGGCCAGCAACTCAAATCCAAAACCTACCAACCAAAGTTACAAGAAATCATCAGCCTCTGAACTAAATAGTATCAAGTGTCAGGTATCAAGCATGATATGGCCAGTAAAGTTGACGTTTTTTTGTTTCCTAAAAATGCCATTGGAGGAGAGATGGTTTTGGTCCCACATTCCAGCACTTGGAGCCTATCTACTAACAGACAGGAGGACCCCACTAATTTATACTTCTCCCCTCACCGAGGGGAGAAAAGAGAGGGGAGCGAAATATTAAACTCCCTCCCCACCCAACCTCCCCTCTGGCAGGGGAGGAATTTGGGAGGTTACTTTCCTCGGGAAAGTAACGGAAAATATCTTAAACCTTGAGATTTCTCGCCACTATATCCAAATAAGGCAAGGGTTTTTCTTTGCCTTTTAAGGCGTGGTAGATGCCGTAAATGCTGGCGACAGCAAAAACCAACCAAGCTATCTTATAGAGAAACTGGGTAACACCAGTAGCTTGGTAAGAGAAAAGGCTTTCTAAGAATGATTCGATGAGAAATAACACAAACCAAATAACCGCTTCGGCGATAAACAAAGCCATACCTTGTTTAACATGAAACCCCACAAACGGATGATCTTTTTTGGCTACCCATGGGATGACAAACAATATAGATAAATAGCTAATCGCAGCGAATATTTTGGCATCTGTATCAAGCTTATAGCTAACATTAGGAGCTGACGAGGCGACCACAGGGTCGGCTACAGTTATGGGTTCTGCCACAAAGTCGGCTGCAGGCTCGGCTGCGCCTTTATCATCTATTTGCTCGGGAGAACTATTCTCCGGCATAGGATTATTTGGCATAGAATCAGTTGGATTAGTTTGATCTTCTTCCATCATATAGGTTCTGGTTAATGCTATAAATGGCAATCATGCTTATACTCAAAAATAATATAAGTCTACCTTGTTGTAAAGTCCAAAGATAATGGTCAAACATCCCCACGATCAATAGGGCTATATACCCCAACCAAACTCCCCAGCCCAGCCAGTTCTTGGTGCGCCAAGCGCTTTGCCATCCGGTAATTAAGACGCCGACTAACAACCATAGCCAGATTAATCCCCCCACTACCCCTGTTTCTGCCAAAGCCAATAAATAAATATTGTGAACAGGCTGATAATCCCACACTTGATGGCTCAAAGAATATTTCCAACCCGTTTCTTTGGCATCATAATTCCAGCCAAAGGCTTTGACATCGTCTTGTTCTAATTTTACTGCATACTGACCCAGCCCTAGTCCCCACCCAGGCGCCCATGCAAAGACACTTTTGAATTGTTGCCACTGTTCTACGCGCGAAGCTATGGATTCTCGCTCAATAGAATTCTGGCTTAAATCAAATCGAGAAATTACTGCTGGCCATTGATAAGCCACTAAACCTAATATTATGATCGTAGTTAGTGGGATCGGTTGCCACTTTACCTTGGATAAAAACTTTTTGGACAACAAGCCGCCACAAATCAAGACCGCTCCGACTAAACCCGCAGCCAACCAAGCTGAGCGCGAAAAGCTCAAGACCAGAGCTACCAGACCCAAAGTTATAATCCCCCAAATAATTAATCGTTGCCAAGAAGTCTTTATAAAGGCCCACCCAGGCAACAAAACAGCTATGGCGTAGGTTAAAATACCCCCCAACACATTGGCATGGGGCAAAGTACCATGCGCACGCAATTGACGCTTTCCTTCTTGCAAGACTACGGGAATGCCAAGCTCGAGGGGACGCAGTACAGATTCACCCAACCAACGCCATCCCAACGAACGATTCAGCTTGTACTGTCCTATCGCCAAAATACTCTGCAAAAATATTCCGGCAGCTAATGGCCATAATAATTCCTTAATATCTTTGACATGATTGACGAGGTACAAATAAAAACCGAAGAACAGCGTCACATGCCCGACCGCTAACAGCGTCACGACCCAGTTCCCCGTAGACATATTAGCCGAAATGAGCGTGAGCCAGAGCCAACCCAACCAAACCAGCAAGGGGTAGGTAATCCAGCGTGGTCCCCCAATAAATTTTGGCTGCGTTTTTATAATTTCTATCAACCAGAAAACTAATAAACCAATGATAACAATGTCTGATAAATAGAAACTTAGTGAAGAATATTCAAAAAACTCGCCATTATGGGAAGTAAATAAAAAAGTGTGCCGTAATTGCCAAGGTAAAACAATTATCGACAGCCATAATAAATATTTAGATATTTTTTCCAGCCAAACCATTTAAAGCCTGCTCAATTGCATCGCGCACCTGTGCTCGGCGATCATTAAAATGCAATTTAATTATATCTCGGTTGGCAACAACTTCGGGATGGACGCTTAGCCGGCGCAAGTTTAACTCGATAATTCGCCGTTGTTTGGTATAAACCCAATCTTCTAATCTATCCCCCCACCGGCCGGACAAGATTTTTTCGGCTAACCGACGTAACCAGATAGGGAAGAGGTAGCGATATTTTCTTAAGTGGGGACGATGCCACGCTAGTGGCAAATCTTGGCTAAACCATTGATTAGCTTGGCGAAATTGACGGTGTTCTCCGTCCGGCCAAATCGGCACCAAGTCCGCTAACCAGTAGGACAAGTAGTAATCCCGCTCGATGGTGATGGGCATGGTATTTAAAACTTTATCGCTTAAATAAAACTCTGGTGAAAATTTGGCAAATCGGTCGATGCTTCGCACCCGCAAGTTCAATAAATTAAAAATTACCAACAGAACAGCTCGCATTGTCCATAATCGCTTCGCCTGGCCGATGATCAACAAATCGATATCGCTATTTTCGCTTACATTATTATAAGCAGCTGTGTTGGTAACATAAACTTGGCGGACAAATGGGATATAAGAAAATAGCCAACGCCATTTTTCAACTTTATCCCAAATTTTTTGCGCTAATTGCTCGCGCAGATCGCGTTGCGGGGTCCAGTCGCCCACCCAGACCAGCCCGTCGGCTTGGCAGACCCCCGGCAGTACCTGCACGGCTGCCGCCACTTCTGCTTCGGTCAGATCTTGACGCCAGACATACCTCCTCAACTCCGGCAGAGTTAATGGAAATTTGAACCAACTAAAGAAAGTTATCGGCGTTAGGACTGCTTTTTTGTGACTTTGGCTGACCATAATTATCAGGTTACCTTATAGTATACCTTAAACCTTCCCTACCTTGCTTGCCTAAATTTATGATAAGTTTAGTTTATATGAAACAGACAGTTTTTAGCGGTATTCAGCCGACCGGCATTCTGCATTTAGGCAATTATTTTGGCGCTATCAAACAATGGATCACGCTCCAAGAAGATTATAATTGTTATTTTTGCATCGTTGATTTGCACGCCATTACTGTCCCCCAAGACCCCCGAAAATTACATGAGCAAATTTACCAAATCGCTGCCACTTATCTGGCTGCCGGATTAGACCCCGAAAAAGTCACCATGTTTGTACAATCTTCTGTCCCCGCTCATAGCGAAGGGGCATGGTTATTAAACACTATGGCGTACATGGGTGAGTTAAGTCGTATGACCCAATATAAAGAAAAGAAGAGCAACCAAGACAATGTTTCGGTCGGGCTATTTGATTATCCCGTACTGATGGCTGCCGATATTCTGCTTTATGACACCGCCCTGGTCCCGGTTGGTGAAGATCAAAAACAACATGTCGAGTTAGCGCGGGACATTGCTATCCGTTTTAATGGGCGGTTTGGCGAAACTTTTACCGTGCCCGAACCTTTGCTACCCAAAGTCGGGGCTCGCATCATGGGCCTGGACGACCCCACTAAAAAAATGAGTAAATCTGCCAGCAGCGAAGCCAATTATATCGCTCTAACTGATACTCCTGAAGTTGCTAAGAAAAAAATCTTAAAAGCTGTGACTGATTCTGGTGCTGAAATAAAATTCGACCCTAAAGCTAAGCCGGCTATTTCTAATCTACTCACTATTTATTCATTAACTACCGATATTCCTATCCCACAATTAGAACAACAATACGCCGGTAAAAATTATGGCGAATTTAAGCAAGATTTGGCCGAAGCCGTAGCTAAATTTTTGCTCGATTTTCAGACCAAATTATCTGCCCAAACTAATGAGAAGATCCAAGCCATCCTAAAAAACGGCGCGGAGAGTGCCGACCCAGTTGCTGCTAAAAAGATTCAAGATGTTCACCAAAAAATGGGCCTCGGGGTTATTTAAGTTACTTTTCCGAGAAAAGTAACCAAAATCTCTGGCCAGTCGTTTTCGCTATTCATCTACAGAAAACTCTCTTTCTATTCTCACCCTATAAACAACGGGCTTCATGGCGAGAGTTTTCTGGATGAATAACGCTCAAACTCCAATGGCCAGCCAATAAAACCAAAAAGCTTGACGGGGACGGGATTTTATGATATAATAAATAAATATCTGTTTAGCTCTTTGGTAGCCAACAAAAACAAAAATGCCTACTCAAAATCAAAATCCTTTTCGCCAAGTTGCTCTGTTGTTGATTAGCCTCACTATTATTACCGTGGGGATACTTTATAATCAAGCTTCTACCCCAGCTTCCGAGGCGCAGTTTGGCACTTCTACCCGGACAACCATACCGCAAATACCCACCTCTTCTACCCCAACATCAACATCGCCAAGTAGTCCGACAACAACCCCAAGCCAGCCCTTCCCCTCAACTAATACTAATACCACCCCACCTATCACGGGTGCTCCCACCAACATCGGCGTCGACACCGACAAAAATTTGCCAGAATTAACTTTAGAAGATATTTGGCTGTCCCTTCAGTTTTTGCGTCAACTTACTCAAACTCCTGCCATATTTGCTTATAGCATGCCGGAAGTAAACCTGCCGGGCATTGGCGCTGTTACTCCCGATTTTGCTACCATCGTCTCCCCGATTACTCCTACCCCTCCCAGCATAGGCGGCACTACTACTTCCGCTACTACCACCGACCAAACCACAGATAATGAAGTTATTGCTACGCTCAAGGCGCTGACGGGCTATAGTCAGTGGGAAGAATTCAGAACTAATTTCCGAACTGCCAGAGAACAATACGCTGGTACCGGCAAATGCATGGTCGATATCCAGGGCTTGGGTTGTTTGATCGAATGGTAAAAATTAAGCTCTCGCTAATACTAAGCCCCAAACTTCTTTGGCGCCGCCTTGGCGTAAAGTTTTGGCACATTCGTTAAGAGTAACCCCGGTAGTAATAATGTCATCAACTATAATGACCGTTTTGCCGGCGAGTAAAGCTTGACTACCCGGCTTCAACGAGAAGGCATCCGCTAAATTATCTTTGCGCGTCATTTTATTTAAACCGAATTGAGGGAGGGTAGGTTTGTGGCGCACTAAAGTAGTCAGGATAGGCCAGTGATTTTGTTCGGCCACCACGCGAGCTAAGTTTTCGGCTTGGTTAAATCCCCTCTGCCAATAGCGATATCGGTGCAATGGTACTGATACCACAACAACATTATTATGCGCAAGTGGAATTGATTGAATGGCTGCGCTTAATAGCCCACCCAGCAAATTAGTGACCACCCGAGCCCGGCGATACTTAAATCCATACACGATCTTTTTGAGCGAAGCTTGCCAATGCGCGCACACGATGACGCGGTGCAGCGCTTGTTGCCGATGACAACTCGGACAAAGTTTAAACTCGCTAGATAAGCGATAACACCGATAGCAAATCGGGGTTTTAATTAATTCGATCTTCTGCCAACATTCCCCGCAAACCCAAGCACCAAACTTGTTACAACTCAAACAGCGGGGTGGGAATACCGCATCCAAAATGACCTTGGCCAGAACATTATTCTGTTTAACTGTTGGCAATCGTTACCCCAGTATAGAAATATTTCAGAATTTGCTCAAAAGTTTGCCCCGCTTGCGCCATATTATAAGCGCTCCATTGCGGCATCCCCACACCATGACCCCAGCCTACTCCGCGTAAAACAAAGGTGGGTGCATTGGCTGCCCCACTTTTCTCTACAGTGAAATTGGTGCTTTTGACATAACCAGTATCAACTAATGCTTCGAAGGTAGCGGTACTCACCGAGGTGCGCTTACCCGTGCTCGTCACGATAGCCAAGGTCTGCAACCGACCAGACGGATACCGGGATTCGACGATCAAATCGGTAACCGTTTCCGAAAAAGCGCCGACTTTTTCCAAGGTTTTGCCGAAAATCTCCCGCAAATAAGCTTGGCTTAAGGTAGCTTCCCATGTAATCGGTTTCGCATAAGGATCTGTCACCCCTTTTAGATANNCATGACTACTTCAGCAATGCCGGGGCGATTAGTTTCGTAAACATGTCCATAGTACACCTGGTCGCGCGTATCATCGTATAAATCAAAAATGTCGGCTCTTGGGTTTTGGATGCGCCTAACCGCAAAAGTACGCGCTGCTACCACTTGAGCTTTGCGCGCTTCGATGGGCCAACTATCCGGCACTTCGGCTAATCCTTTGAGGTAATCCTCTAACTCCAATTCGTTTACCATCCAAACATTATTGCTTAAGGCTGATCGGCGAATGATGAGTAGCCCTCTAAACCGATTGTAAGTACTGCTAATCTTTTCGTTAGAAACAGTAATGATGGAATTGCGCAAAGGAATAAATTTCACCCAGTCGCTCACATCATAAACCTGGCCGCTAATATTAATAATGTAACCGCCATTGCGAGCTGTTACTGTAGCCGACTTATTGGCATCAATTCTAACTACCATGCCCTTGTCGCTCCCCCGGCGTACCACCATACCCTTGTCACTAATCAAAACCATGGGGCTGGTGGTAGAACTTAAGCCCACAGTAATCGGCTTACCGATAACTAACTCTTCGTTGACAATAATCTCCCAGTATATGCCGAGGTCATTCATCCAAGCAACGCCTTCGACTACCAGTCGAAAATATTCTTTGTAAGTGCCTACTTGTTCGGGTGCTTTGATGGTAAAAGTAAATCTGCCTGTCTCGCCTGGCTGGATTAGTTTGTCGGCCACAGCCGCTCGATTAGGACTAAGCCAAGTACTGCTGGCAAAAGCACTCACCCGATCCAGAGACCTGGCTGTACCCAATTTGACCGCTGTATCCCCGGTATTTAACCAAGCAGTGTTACCCGTGTTTTTTAAATCTATCCAGACTACTGTTTCTTCACCCGGTGTCATAGTGGGACTATCCGACTGATTGACCCAGCTTACCGTATAAACGGCGGGTTGAATATTGATCTCTATATAGAAATAGAAGGGGTCGAGCCAAGCGATTCCTTCTGCCACCAATCCAAAATATTCGCGGTACTTCCCCGGCGCCCCCCCAGCGGTGACAGTAAAAGCAAATCTGCCAACTTCTCCCGGCGCAATTTGTTCTTTAATCGTTACTGCTACCCGGTTAGAGCTCAGCCAAGACGAGTGGTAGAATTTGCTCATGCGATCTCTTGGCTTGATGGTGGCAATTTTTACTGCGTTGGCACCACTATTCGACCAAGTAGCTGTACCGGTATTCTGAACATCTACCCATACGGCCACACTATCCCCTTGCTTGACCGACATACCTTCAAGTTGATCTATCCACTTAGCCTGGTATTGACCCGCCGCATGAGTCGTCAACCCGAATTGGCCAACCCCTAAAGCAGTTAGCCCAATGATGAGTATATTTTGCCAAACCTGAAGATTTTTCACAGTATTAACATTATACTAATACTATCTTTGATTACCAAAGCCAGCCAAGTCGGTTATAATTTAGACAGGTATTCAAAATCGCTATGACACAGATCAACATTTCTTCTCATGCTTGGTCAGACCCGGAATTAGGGGCAACCTTAGAGACTGACGATGTCAACGA
>DQGN01000015.1 GCA_003524745.1 Patescibacteria group bacterium | reverse complement strand
ATAGTTATATATTAGATCCTGGACGAGGCCAGGACGACGAAGTAAGGAATACTTCGTCGATTACACCGTCAGGCGGTGTTGTGCGGGTGTGCTATTATAAAGGGTACAACTTAGGAGGAAATAATGGCAGAAAATAAAGCCCTTTATCGCCGGTGGCGTCCGCAGGTGTTTGCTGATTTAGTCGGGCAACATCATGTTAAGCAAACTATTCTGAATGCGATCAAAGCTGGACAGCCGAGCCATGCTTATTTGTTTGCCGGACCGCGGGGAACCGGTAAGACTTCTATGGCGAGGCTCTTGGCCAAGGCGGTTAATTGCTTAGACCAAAAAGAGGGTGAGCCCTGCGATAAATGTGCTAATTGCGTGGCTTTGGCGAATGGTCAGATGATGGATGTGATCGAGATTGATGCCGCCTCGCATACCGGGGTAGATGATGTGCGTAATTTGATCGAAAAGGTGGGGTTTTCCCCAGCCATAGGTAAATATAAAGTGTATGTCATTGATGAAGTGCACATGTTATCCAAGAGCGCTTTCAATGCCTTACTCAAGACCTTGGAAGAACCGCCGGCCCACGCTATTTTTGTTTTAGCTACGACCGAAGTACACAAACTTCTTCCTACGGTAGTCTCTCGTTGCCAATATTTTGATTTTCATTATCTCTCTTACGAAGAAGTCGCCGAACAACTGAAGAAAATTATTCAGCAAGAAAAAATTGCCATTAGCGATGATGCTCTGCAGATTATTGTCAGTAATTCGGAGGGAAGTTTGCGTGATGCATTAAGTATTTTAGAGCAGGCGATGAGTTTTAGCGATGGCAAAATTGATCAGCGCATTCTTAAAGATCTCTTAGGTATAGTTGATACCAAATTAGTCGAAGATTTGACCCAAGCGGTATTGGACAAGAACACGCTCAAAGCCATTGCTCTAATCAATGAGATCTATTTCAAAGGATTTGATATCAACCAATTAGGGAAAGTTTGGTTAAATTACTTACGCGAATTATTAATGATCAAATTGGGTAACGACGATTTAGTCCGACGATCGGTAGACGAGAAAAAAATTATGCAGGGGCAGGCGCAAAAAATTTCGGTGAACGGATTGGTTAATTTGCTGCAAAGCTTAGTTGGTTCGATGAATAGTTACAAAGTGGCAAGTTTACCCCAGTTGGCCTTGGAATTAGTAGTGGCTAAGAGTTGTTATGCTGATGTTCCGTCTACCCCTATCGTAGAGCCCAAAAAACCAGACGAGACAAAAGTGTCGCCGCCGATAGCCCCAGCTCCAGTAGTAGCCGTGGTACCGCCCCCGCCCAAAGTTTTCCCACAATCAGTCTTGACGACCGCTAAATTAGCCGAAATCAAGCAGGTGCTGATCGAATCCGTGAGCTTAGCCAGCCCTTCGGTTGGAGCGGTATTAAAAACCAGTCAGATGGCAGTGAAGGACGGTAAATTACAGATCAAAGTACCCAGTAAATTTTTACAAGAAACTTTAGATAAGCCCAGTAATCGGATTTTATTAGCCCAATGTTTAGTGCAAGTCGGGGCCGAGGGAGTCGAAGCGGAATGTGCAGTAGAGGCAGCCCCTGACGCTGTCAACGAAGTCGCCGGCGTATTTGGTATAATGTAGGGTCATAATTTAAGCCCCTCGCTATGAACTTTGGCGACAACTTGGTGCCACCTCAAAATGTTGATGTAGAAAAGTCTCTGCTGGGGTCATTGCTTTTAGATAAAGATGCCATCATTAAGGTGGCGGATATTTTAGCGCCCAATGATTTTTATGAAGAAAGGCACGGGATTATTTTTGGTGCCATGTTGGCTTTGTATGAAAAAATGCGCCCGGTCGATGTGGTGACAGTTGCTAATGCCCTGAAAGATAAAAAACAATTAGAGGCGGTGGGTGGGGCAAGTTACTTAACTAACTTAGCCGGGAATTTGCCAAGTACTGCCAGCGTGGTGCGCTATGCAGAAATCATCAAAGAAAAAGCGACTTTACGCAGCCTAATCGCGGCTGGTTCGGATATCGCTGCCTTTGGTCGGGCAGAGGGCAAGGATATCGATATCCTTTTGGATGAAGCGGAACAAAGATTGTTTTCCGTAGCGCGCAAATACTTGCGCGGAGGGTTCGTCTCGGTGCGCGATGTATTAGATGAAGCCTTTGAGCGGATCGATAAATTACACGAGCAGCGGGGGCAGACGCGGGGAGTGCCTACTGGTTTTAAACAAATTGATCATATTTTGTCCGGATTGCAGAAGTCGGATTTGATTGTGGTGGCAGCTCGTCCCAGCATGGGTAAAACCAGCTTAGCGCTTAATTTTGCGCTTAATGCTGCTGCGAATGGTTTTGCAGTCGGCATGTTCCATTTGGAAATGTCGAAGGATCAGGTGGTTGACCGATTAATTAGCGCCCAATCCGGTATTGATTCGTGGCGCCTCAGGACCGGCAATCTGCGGGAAGACGATTTTGCCAAATTATCCGATGCAATGAGCAAGCTCGCCGAGATGCCGATCTATATTGATGATTCGCCGGGCAGTAATATTCTCGAAATGCGTACCAAGGCTCGGCGCTTACAATCGGACAAGAAATTGGATTTATTGATCGTAGACTATTTGCAATTGATGGAAGCGCGCCGGTCTTCGGACAGCCGGGTGCAAGAGATTTCGGAAATATCCCGCGGACTGAAGGCCTTAGCGAGAGAGTTGTCTGTACCGGTGGTAGCCGTGTCTCAATTGTCGCGCGAAGTAGAAAAACGTCCGCGCAAAATTCCTCAATTGTCTGATTTGAGAGAAAGCGGTGCTATTGAGCAAGACGCGGATGTGGTGATGTTCATTTATCGCGATGATTATTACAATAAGGAGAGCGAAAGACAAAATATCGCCGATATTATTATCGCCAAGCACAGGAATGGTCCCACCGGCCAAGTCGAACTCTACTTTAAGCCCGAAACTATGACCTTCCGCACGCTGGAAACAGACCGGGGATTAGAAGTAGAAGCCTTAGTGCAGATGGAAGAGACTGCTTAGCTGGTATAATAAGGGGGATGAGCAAACATCCCGCCATCTTGTTAGCTGAATTCATCAAGGGCGAATTACGCACCATCTTGGCATTGGGGTTATTGTTAGTGGTTTGGGTGGGTTTTGGGTTGGCTGCTCCTGGGGATTCTTATACTTTTGATTTTGGCACGGGATTAAGTACCGAAATAGCGCCCGGCGCTATTTCGGTAAATGGTGGAGCGGCAATTTATCCGCAGAGCGCTGCGAATGGGGTAAAATTTGGTTGGCAAACTGCCTTTGTGGCAGAACAAAGTAGTGGAGCGCAGGTAGCCGATTTATTAGAGACCGATTCTAACCAGGGTGTCACCGATAACGGCTTTAAAATTTCTGGCCTCGCGGATAGTTATTACAATATTACTTTGAGCAGCGGCAATTTAACTAATCCCATTACTACCAAAGTAGTAGTAGGCGGGATTAGTTATGTAGCTGATTCTGATCCTGGGGTCTGGCGGACACTCACATTTAAGACCGCGGCTGCCAATGGCATCATCGATTTTAATTTCCAAAGAACTGGGGTCAATCTCTGGGCGATTAACGCCATTATTTTAACTCCCAGCGTCGGTGCTCCCGCTGAAGCCACTTTTGATTTAGTACTTTTGCCAACCGAACATACCGTGGTAGCCGGAGGATCAGCGTTATACCAAATTGCGGTAGTGCCGCACAATGGCTATGCCAGCCCAGTCATCCTGTCGTTAGGCGATGTGCCAACCAACTTGCAAACCAGTATGAGTCCAAAGTCAGGCATACCCAGTTTTACTGCCAGATTACAAGTTAACACTTTGGTTAATACACCAGTCACTCGCTATACTATTGCTATCAATGCCAAGGGCCAGGATGTACTAGCGCGGAGTTTGACTAAACAAATTAGTTTAGTGGTGGCCAATTCGTGGTCTACCAGCAGTATCGAGCCGATGACCGATACGGGAGCAGTCAGTGTAATCGGTGGCGCTGAATTTAAGCGTCAAGCCAAGAAAAATCAAGCCTGGATTGACTGGTATTTGGCCTGGGAGCGCAAACATGTGCCCAGCACCCGCGATCTCACTACTTTACAAGATTTATCTTGGCAAGCATCAGTCGAGGTTTTGCCAGAATTGCCGGAGGCAAGGTCGGTAATAGATGCCTCTTTACGCGGACTGACCGGTGCGGGTATAATTGGCATGGTGGTTGATAGTGCTCCGGTAGTTGCGGAAGTTTCTCCACCGCCAACTGGTTTCTGGGCAAGATTCTTTGGGTCAATGTTTATTCCAGCGCAATGATGATAATAAACCAAAAATTTATTCAAGAGTTTAAAGAAGAAGCCGGACGGCAGCGCGATTTCACTAATTCGTTTTGGCGTCAGTTAGCGGTAATTATTGTTTCAATTGCCATTATCCAAGTCGTCGGGCCCTATGTGATTTTTTGGGGCACTAACATCGCTGCCAATCAATTCCGCTGGTTTTAATTTCCCTGATAACCAACAATTAGCCGGGGGGACCCTCTGGGGCGGTTTAGTTTACCGCAAACAACCAATTAAATGTTAAAATAGACAAGTAAAATATTATTCCCATGTCCAAACGCCAAAAATTACGCAAATTGCAAAAACTGCAAGAGAAACAAATGGCCATCCAAGAATTACGGGCCCAGCGTAATTTATATCGAGTCGCTTTCCCGTGGAAAAAAATGATCTGGCCGACCATTACCGCTGGCTTAATCGTCATATTAGTATTATTAACGCCTCGGGCGATCGTCTGGGTAAGAAGTATGAACGAACTAACTGGACCGTTTGGTGAAATCTCTCAAGCCGAGTTAGCTAAGAGCAATTTTGCTACATTAATTACTACAGAAGGGGATATTAAGATTAATTTATTTAATCAAACCGCACCCAACACGGTGGCTAATTTCGTTGTTTTGGCCAAGAAAGATTTTTACGATGGCGTCCTCTTTCATCGGGTGATTAGTGATTTTATGATTCAAACGGGCGATCCGTTGTCCAAAGATGATGACCCGACTAATGATGGTACGGGCGGACCCGGGTATATATTTGATGACGAAATTTCAGAGGATAGCCCCAAACTTATCAAGGGCATAGTAGCCATGGCTAATTCCGGTATGGAGTCTGACGGGAAGGGGACCAACGGTAGCCAATTCTTTGTTGTGACTAAAGACGCCGTACCTTGGTTAGATGGCAAGCATACTCCTTTTGGCAGCGTCGTGGCCGGACTCGATGTGGTCGAAAAAATCGGCCAAACTAAAACTATAGACCCGAAAGGTGGTAATGACCGCCCCATTAACGATATTATTATCAAAGATATTATTATTAGTGAAAGCTAATGTTTGATCGAGCTAAACAATTATTTGAACTGCAAGGCAAAGCCAAAAAATTGCAAAACGAATTGCGCGGGATGGAATTTACCGGCGCGGAATTGGGAGGTAAGGTGAAAGTGACGGTGACGGGGGAACAACGCGTGACCGTCATCGACATTGATGACAGTCTGATTTCTCTAACCGAAAAAGACAGCCTGATCAAGTTTGTTACCCAAGCCACTAATGCTGCTATCAAAAAAGCCCAGCAGTCGGCGGCAAACAGGACTAAAGAAATTATGGGCGGTCTCGGTATTCCTGGACTCTAAAATAGAGTTTGAGAGTGTAAGAGCTTAAGAGCACAAAGGGATGGATAATATAATTGTCAGCGCTCTGGACTCTATATGCTTAAACTCTAATCTCTCGTTAAATGTATACATTACCAAAATCAGTCTCAAAATTAATTGACGAATTAAGCCGACTACCCGGAATCGGCCCGAAAACTGCCGCTCGGCTGACTTTCTTTTTGGTAAAAAGCCAACAAATGGATACCAAAAGCTTAGGAGAGGCGTTTTTGAATTTGCAATCGGATCTAATATATTGTTCCCATTGTCATAATATTGCCGATAGCGATCCCTGCGTAGTTTGTGACGACACGAGCAGAGATGCTAAATTATTATGCGTGGTCGAAGAGCCGATCGATGTCTTGGCCATTGAAAAATCCGGTAGTTTTAAGGGCAAATACCATGTCTTAGGGGGTCGTTTGTCGCCGTTGGAGGGCATTACCGCCGAACAATTGGAGCTGAATTCGTTGGTGCAACGCCTGCAAAACGACGGTATTATCGAGCTAATCATCGCCACTAATCATAATATCGAGGGCGAAACCACGGCTTTATACATCGAACGGATATTAACGGGCAGTCCGGTAAAAATTACTCGGATCGCTTCGGGTCTCCCGATGGGCAGCGACTTGGAATACGCTGATGAAGTTACCTTGGTGCGCGCCTTTGAGGGCAGGAGGGAAGTATGAATAAAGCTTTATTGAAGCGCTGGTTAATTCAAGCCTTTATCGCCACCTTGTTGTGGTCTATTTCTAAAATTGTGATCAAATTGGGGCTGGAGGTTGTTTCACCGATGTTGTTGGCCGGGATGACCCAATTGGTGGCCTTTGGAGCAATTCTAATTTTTGCTTTATCTCGCCGGATTAAGTTGGTGCGTAAATTTTCGGGTGGGGAAATTCATGCCCTGATCTGGTTAGGAATTTTAGGGTTTGTTTTTGCGCCACTCCTGGCCATCATTGGTTTAACTGGGGTAACCGGCAGTACAGCCGGTTTGTTTGCTGCCTTAAGCCCAATTTTTGTGATAGGGGGAGGTTGGCTGATTTTGAAAGAAAAGCTCAAACTATGGCAAATTATCGGGGCGGTCGTGGCTTTTATCGGCGCTTATGTCTTTTTGTCCGGCAGCCCATTTAGCGGAACTAATTTCGGCATCACATTAATTTTGATTTCCGAATTATGCTATGCCTTGAATGTGGTGTTCACTCGGTTAATTATGCGTCGTCCCGGGGACGATGCTGTGACGGTCAGTTTGGCAGGCACTTTTTTGGGCGCATTAATTTTAGTACCCCTCGGTCTGTCACAGAGTCCCCTCACCGAATTAGCTAATCCTTCGGCTTGGATATTTATCTTAGTTATCGGATTGATTTTTGCTTTCGCCGGGATGATTTGGACAGAGGCCCTGAATGATTTGAAAGCCTTCGAAGCAGCCATTTTACAAAACACGATGCTGGTTCAAGTCGGGTTGTTATCGTGGATATTTTTGCATGAACAATTTGGCTGGCTGCAAATAATTGGTGCGATAATAGTCTTAGGCGGCGCCTATCTGGTTAACCGTGGATTACTTAAGTCCCACCATGCTCGAAACAGAAATTAGATTATACAATTCGCTGACTAAAACCAAGGAAATCTTTCGGCCCCTCCGGCGCGGATTAGCTTCCTTATATACCTGCGGTCCGACTGTTTATCAGTATGCGCATATTGGCAATTTGCGTACCTATATTTTTGAAGATATTTTAAAACGGACGCTGGAGTATGCAGGCTATCGCGTTAAACATGTCATGAATATTACAGATGTAGGGCACTTAACCTCTGATGAAGATGAGGGTGAAGACAAGGTTGAAGTGGCCGCGAAAAGAGAACATAAAACGGTTAAGGAAATTACGCAATTTTATGCCAAATCTTTTCAGAATGATCTTAAACAGCTCAATATCGAATCACCTGCCAAATATGCGTGGGCGAGCCGGTATATCCAACCGCAAATTAAATTAATCCAACAATTAGAGGAAAAAGGCTATACTTACCAAACAGCCGATGGAATTTATTTTGATACTGATAAATTACAGAATTACGGGGCATTAAAAGCTCCTAACGAGGGGCAAGCGCGAGTAGAGCATAATTGTGCCAAAAAAAATCCCCACGACTTTGCTCTTTGGAAGTTCTCGTTGGTGGATGAACAGCGCCAACAAGAATGGCCAAGTCCATGGGGGGTGGGCTATCCCGGTTGGCATTTAGAGTGTTCGGCGATTTCCGCTAAGGAGCTGGGTCAACCTTTTGATATCCATACCGGAGGCGAGGATCATATCGGGACGCATCACAACAACGAAATTGCCCAGAGCGAAGCCGCTTACGATAAGCCCCTGGCTAATTATTGGCTGCATAGCGCATTTTTGTTGAGTAAAGATGACAAAATGTCTAAAAGTAAGGGCAATTTTGTGACTCTGGATGATTTAGCCGGGCTGGGCTACGATCCCTTAGTTTATCGTTATCTTGCGGTCAGTAGTCATTATCGCAGTAAATTGAATTTTTCAGAGGAGGCTTTGCAGGGGGCGCAAAATTCACTCAACAAGTTACGCGATTTGTTTGCCGTTAAAACTCGTGGTGGTCGCATCATTATGCCGGTGCGCAAAGCTTTTCTCTTGGGCGTCAGCGATGATCTTAATGTGCCAGAGGCGCTGGCGACTATGTGGGCTTTGGTTAAATCGGATAATAGTTTAGCTGACAAACAAGCCACTATTTTGGACTTCGATCGGGTGTTGGGGTTAAATCTCAAGAATTATCGGCCACCGGTTATCCCGCGAGATGTAATTAATTTAGCTAATCAACGCGAAAAAGCCCGCCGAGCAAAGGATTGGGCCAAGTCGGACGAACTCCGTCAGGAAATCGAGACCAAGGGCTACCAAGTTTTAGATACCGACTCCGGTTACATCCTCAAACCCAAGTACCCGTCATCCCGGACTTGATCCGGGATCCAGGCCTTCGTGGTTATTATTTATTCCCCGAGTGAAATCGAGTCTGCCTGCCAGTAGGCAGGGGGGCAAGGGGGAGGTGGGAGTATATTTCCCAAGTATAATCGAGGGGTTTTTTGTCATTCCCGCCTCCGAGGAACGTCTGACGTTCCGAGCCGGAATCCAGGCCCTTTTGTGTCATCCTGAATTTATTTCAGGATCTCCACCGCTGATATCCTCAATTTATTTAAGCAATGTTGGTGCAAGAGATGCTGAAACAAGTTCAGCATGACGATGCACTCTATTCTTCATAAGAAAACCCTGCCGAAGGATGGCGGGGGGTGTGGTTTGTCTGCGATCAGATCGTCAACCGATCCAATCTCCCACAATGGAGATAAAATCACAACCAACTTCAGTATATGTTGCTTCTACTCTTAATGTCAAAACGGGAATTTCTGCTGAAAGACAGAACAATAAAAAAAGAGCCCTGCTCAGGGCAACAGTTAGGTAAATCTTGAGCAGGGCAACCACTTAAGGAGGTACGAAATGGCTATTCGCTTAGATTATAACCTATTTAATTTTTCGCGCAAATAAGTAGTAGGAATAAATGGTGGGCACCAATCCGGCCAATAAAATCCCTGCCATAGGGATATAAAAATTCCAGGGGGTAGGCCAAAGGGGCGTTGTGAAGAATAGCAGCCCCCCGATGACAAACATATAACCGCCCAAATGGTGGGTCTTTTTCCAATTGGACTCCGAGGATAGGGCCCAAGGCGTGCGGATGCCCATAAAAAAGTTAGATTTAACTTGGTGCAGATAATTTCCGATTAAAATAAACATAATACCAACAGCAATTGGGACAATAAAATCAATTCTCCAAGTTTGGCCGGTAACTCCGATCCAACTGGTTACTAAAAAGAGAAACAACAAAAAAGCCATCATAATAGTGCGGATGATCTGATAAAACCCCAGCGACTCCTGAAAATGCTTGCGCCGAGGTTCAAAAACAGGGATAAGCAAAAACAAGAGATACATTCCCAACATCATCGCGGGAACGCCCAAGGCGTGCCCTAAAGGCGTCGTCCATCCGTCGACCTGGCCAGTTACGCCCCAATGTGAGGGAACTCTTTCTGGTAAGTTAGGATAAGCCCACCAGCCGACAATGGCTGCTATTATCACGGTCAGCCAAGAAAACCACTCATTTTTTACCCCGTTAGAAGTAAAGAGATTGTTCTTATTCGTTTTCATAATACTTTATAGATTATTTTTTATATCAAAATATATAGACGCATAAAACTTCTAACGGGGCTAGCATTGAATTTAATTTTTTCTGTTGCCATATAATTCCTTTCTTTTTGGTAGTCCCCCGATATCACTCGGGAACTAACCATTTTATTCCCCGAGCGAGCTTACTTTCTGGAAGTGAGTCGAGGGGTTACATTAATTTAATACATCGATTCTTTGCCAAACAACTCCATAATATTATTCAATACTTCGTAAAATACGGTCGTATTCAGGGAATAAATGATTTTTTGTCCCCTCCGCTCGGAAGTTGCTAGGTTAGCCTGCTTCAAAACGGCAAAATGGTGGGATAAAGAGGGCTTAGTGAGAGTAGGGAAGCGAGAGGCAATTTGGCCGGCCGTCATATCTTGTTTTTGCAGCATCCGTAAGATGCGTCGGCGGGAATGATCGCTAATAGCATGGAGGGCTAATGAGAGTGCTTGCATAGGTAGAATATTTAGATATTTAGACAACTATCTAAATGATACTAAATCTATGAGATGTTGTCAATTCTCCTAAAAAATTGCCGATAGGGGATTTCTTGATGTAGACTATAGATAGTCCGCAGTTATTTTATTGGTTCAGCTTGAAAGGAATAATATGTTTACAAATATCCACAACCAGGTCTTAAAGGTAGTAATAGGCATATCGGCGGTAGGTTTGGTATTTGGGTCATTGCCTACGAACGCGAATGCTTTTGAGTCGCGCGGGAATACCTCTTCAGCCAAATGGGCTTATCAAAGCCCGGGTGTCGCCTCTAACGGCTCCACGGTCATTTATGCCAATCCGGGGGACATACTGCGTTTTTCATTGAAAATACAAAACACCTCTAAAACAGATGTCTTTTATAATGCTGGGCAGTTAGCCGATGAACCATATCCGTATGTGGGTGCTCACGAATTAAGAGTAGGGGCGACTAACGATGTTGTTTATGCTAACATTTTTGATTTTTCCTATCCCGGGGCTTTTGGAGAAAATAACAATAGATTTGCCACTTTTACTAATGGAATGGCTGTGTTCCCAGGTAAATTCCTTGATTTTAATTGGGAACTCAAAGTAAGGCCTGATATTACCAATGGCAACTACCGCTATGCTGTAGGAGTAGTGCAAGAATACGATGCTTGGTTGGGTGACCTCCCAGGTCCCGGCGCCGGCGGGCCTAATAATAACTTAGGTGGTCGTAGCGGGGGGACAATTTTCTGGGATATCGTGATTGGTGGATCCACGGGTGTTTTGCAAACGCTTACAAATTCTTATATTGGTATATCAATTTCTTATCCGCAGCCATACGAAGCGCATAGCACAGGAATGCTCGACATGCCAGCTACAAGTAATGAGATTCAGATATATAAAAATACTGCTACGGGTGATTTTGCCTCAGTATTGCGTGTTTATGATGATACTATTGGTAATAACGATGAATTTTCTAACTACAGCTTAGCTGAGTGGGCCAATGCATTTTGGCAATTTAATGATAGTCGTGGTTATACTGCCAGTTCGTTAGCAGCAACTACATTAGTCGGTAGAACGGCGTACGCTTTTAATGTAACCGGTGGACTTAGAATCCAACAAAGGGGTAGTGGTTGGGCTTTGTCTGAAGGCATAATTTATAAGGTTTACTTGATTTACAATAATGTCGGTCAAAAAATTATTGTGTATCATACTCTAAACAAACCTGAGTTAGAGCAGATCGTTACTACTCTTAAGTTTATCTAATATTGTAAACCGTTAGAATCTGTCCGCATAAGATTTGAGGCGTGGCCCATCCGATTATTGGAAATTGGTGTACATTGGAAATTGTTGTTATATTAAGCCACATAGTGATTTTTCGTTGGGGCGTGGCCAAGCGGTAAGGCAACGGCCTTTGGCGCCGTGATCGCAGGTTCGATCCCTGCCGCCCCAGCCAATCAGTACAAACCCCTCGCGAAGCGAGGGTACAATACGGCGAAACCCAGTCCCAGAGCAGTTCCCGCGAAGGAATGGAATGAGCCGCCAAGATTGGCGTAACAAAACAAGAACATGGACTTGCGATTTTATGATGTCAAACACGGCGATTGCTGCCTCATTCTGAGTCAGAAAAATGAGGCTGTGTTAGTGGATTGCGGATATAACTCCACGACCGGATGGAAACCATCCGAGGGTTTAGCAAAACAGGGATTTGGTTCTCGCCGAAGATTGCATCATTTAATCATGACCCATCCCGATCAGGATCATCTTGCGGATTTGCCAGGCGTGATTGAGAAATTGAAGCCGGTGAATGTCTGGCAACATCCGCAATTAACGCTCCGGAATATTTCAGAATTGAAAGTGACTTTGAGTAAAGCCCAGGAAGCCTACCTTGCGAAAAAGAAAACTTCCGCCGAGCTTCAGCCGATTGAGGTTTCAAAAAACTTCCAAACGATGCAGCTCCGACAATTCTATCTCCCTATCGGTTCCGTAAGAGACGCAAACGATCTTTCACTTGTAACGTTCCTTACCGAAGACCGCTTTACTGTTTGCTTCCCCGGCGATCTCACCGCCAGAGGTTGGAGGCTTCACTTAGAGAACAAAGCTTTCCAATATATGCTCCGAGAGACAAATCTATTTGTCGCTTCCCACCACGGACGACCGACCGGTTTCTACGAACCTGTTTACCAGTACCTTTACCCGAAGCTCATTGTCATTTCCGACAAAGAGCAGACCAAAGGCCGGACGGTCATCCAACGAGTTCCCTATACCGAACATGCTTACGGCGTGAAGATCAACGACGGAAGTTTTCGCAAGGTGCTCACGACCAGAGGCGACGGACGTATCCGTATCGTTGTGAAAGACCGGCTGTGGAGAAGGTGAATTATAAATTGCAGATCCGACAATTGCGAATGCGTGATGTTGATGTGCTGCTTGAAAGACGCTCGCGATATCTCCCCCTTGTGAGCCGATTCCAGGCATAAGAATGCTGGCCTGTCCAATCATCGAAAATATCTTTAATGCATATCTACGAATAATATCTGTCTTAGTGCCAGGCAATACGAAGTTACGAACGCCAAGTTTAAGGCTAAGATCAAGAATCATATCTGGGGCTTTGTCCACGATGAACCCCCCCTCTGATTCTAGATAGCTCTGATGTGTCATTACGAGCCCGACTATTGGGATTAAGTTTGCTTCTTTGGCTGCAACCACGAACGATTCTAAAGTCTTAGGGCCAGCTTGCGGGAAAATAATGAAACTCTCCAATCCCGCTTCCTGACAAAGACTGGCCAGAACTTTACCCATGGCTGGAATGTCTGTTCCGGCTTTCTGATGATCATAGATAACGGGATAATTCTTGACCGCTTTTATGCTGTGAACTACTTCCTTTAAGCTAAACCTAAGACCAAGCGAAAAACCGATTTTTACGGCTACGACTTCTGTAAAAGGAGCACAGGTAGACACCAGTCGATTTAAACTTGCCAAATCCGAAACATCTGCGGCAAGAATCAGTCCTGACTCAGACAGTAGTTCTCGGGATTCCATTTTTTTCCTCTATCACGGCTAAAGTGCTCGCCATAATAGGCAAACACAATAATTCCCGCCTGGAAGCGGTTTCCTTCATATAAATGACAAACACTCCTTCGCTCCTTCGTCTTCAGGAAGGGGAGTAATTATACCGCCTTAGGAAAAAAACGTCAAGGTGTTGTTTCAACAGAGCATAACGGCCATTGGTACATTGTTTGCACAAACCCAAATCGTGAGAGGCCTGTACTCAGGCGGACTATACATCCATTTATCCTTAATGTATAATCATACATTAATGCAATATTGAAAAGAAAGGAGGCGATACCCATGTTAGAACAAGTCAAGTTCTTGGACATGTTCAGCGCCATCTCTCAAATGATCGTTGCCAGATTCGCCTTGCCCAGAGTTCCACCCATGGAATACAAGGACTCGATGGACACCTGGCAGTGCTGGCGGATTAATGGCTGGCAGTCATTATGGTTGGTCATCGCGCTACCCAATTCCGATCAACCTTTCCGTGAGCAGTTCGGCTGTATCGGCATAGTAGAAGAGGGGTTCGAAGAGAAGATATCAAAGGATACCACTCTTCAGCTAATGAAAAGGCTGTTTCTATTCCGCGTGATCACTCTCGGTGATAACTGTCCCACTTCCCGGGGGCGGGACATCCGAGTCGACTGCCCTGATCGGGATTACGGTCATGATTACATTGGAGCGAATGTTCCCTTGGAAGTCATCGGCGGCATCATGGAGATGCTGGCGGCCTTAAGGGCATCAGATCGTTCACGGCCAGAACAGTGAACAAACTGAAGCCATCTTGCACCTGTCCACAGCTACACATTGCTTGAATGCCCCCTTCATTGGGGGTTTTCTAATTCTCTTCAAAAACTCCCCCGCGCATTCAGTCGGCGCGGTTGAGGGCATTCCATCTTCGCCCGAAACCGCATTCACAGCCGATCCGACCCAGGCTTGCGGGATTCTGTGCGAAGCACCCGCAAGCCGTTCCCGCCGCCTACCTTCATCCCAAAATATGAAGGCGGCGGGAGGGGCGGAGTCGGGCTCAAAAGTAGAGCGGTCATTAGGCTTAAAAGTCAGTCTCAGACCGCGATACCGCAAATCGGTACCTCTACTTAACACATACATAGGGTTAAGTATACCTAAGTGGAGGCAGCTCTTCTGCTTTAGTTGTCTCGTAGAATGCCCTATAATTGTTCCAGAGGAACAGCCAACTCGAGGTAGGTTATCCCGCACGAGAAGCATAGCCAAATCGTGATAGGTTAAACTGCTCAATACGGTATCAGCCATTCCATAGCTTTAGCGGAGTATGGTCGCCCTAGTCAATGCCTATAAAGATTGACTGAGAGCCATTTTTTTGATATAGTGACATTAGTATTGAATGAAATTTGAAATAAAGGAGAAAAACATGCATTCACTCGTTGAATTGCAAAAAGTCTTGCAAGACCTTGATTTGATCGGTACGATCGATGGCTGGGAACAAAGGTTAAGCGTTGCTATTAAAGATGAGCGAGTGCGATCAATCCTTGATCTTGAAACCCCAACCATAACCGATCTGTCAGAAGTATTTGATACTCCCGGTAGAATCCTAGCAATTCGTATGGATCTGAACAGGGAGGTCAAAAATCACAAGAAGCCGGTTATTGCGCTTCTAATCTTAAAGGGTATCATTTGTGGTAAGATACCAAGCGAGAAAATAGCTACTCTCATCGATGGCGGAAATTATAACTCCGCTCGAGCAATGAGCTTCTATGCTCATCGCTTTGATATGAAGAGTATTTATGTCATGTCTCGTTTATTCCCACAGAACATCATTGACATACTAAAACAGAGCGGGCTTGAAGTAATCCAAGCTCCAAGAAAGTATGAAAATGCTAGGGAGCGAGAATTCTATGAGTATTTACGCGACCTAGTTAGAGATCACGAATTTTGCTCAAGTAAGCAGGGACTATACTGCACATGGCATGCCAGGGATGGTGGTAAAGCCCTATACCCTCTAGGTTGCGAAATCGCTAAGCAATTAGAGGTTGTGCCCGACATTGTTATTTCATGCCTCGGTGCAGGGACTACTTTAGAAGGTGTGCAGATTGCGATTCAAAATTACTTTAGTGAGATTGGAGGGAAAGTTCCCGAAATTATGGTGGCAGAACATGAGCTTTCTCCACTTTTTGCCAAAAGAATGCCGGAGCTTGTATCTCCACCATCTCAACATCTGGGAAAAGTACTGGAAGACTTTTACACTACAGTACCAGAACTTCCTCACACCGTTATAGGTCCGCATTACGATGAAATTAACCCTCTCCTTTCCGAGAAGTCAATTGCACGTATCACAGGGATAGTACAATATTCTCAGGATGGATGGAAATATGTCCATCAAGAGCTTCTTAGAAAAGGCCTATCCGTGGGTAATTCTTCGGCAGCTAATATATCAGCTGCAATTCAATTAGCCAGAGATGGCAAAACTGTTCTCACTGAAATTTTTGAACCATTCTGGCAGTTTTACTACGACCCGAACCATTAATACGACCAACCATCTTGCATGGTTGGTTTTTCTATAATGTGCCGCATCTTCCTTTTGGATAATCTAGAATAGATAGTAGAGGCAAAAACTGCTTAAGAAAGCTATTACTTTGCTCCTCCCATCCTACCCTTGAGAACTATAAAGGGTTAGATTAGTAACAACCTGCTCAGGATGCGTCGATATGGTAATCTGAAAATAGTTAGAAATGACCAATCTGGGCTTGGATTTCAAAAAGTTCTAGCTCGAGGTGCCCAGCCAACTCGAGGTAGGTTATCCCGCTCGAGGAGCATCGATAACCCGGGAGTGCTAAGTGTGAAAATCTTTTAATATTAGCAACCCAGATACAAAATGGAATTAATCCTTTCAAAAGCTACATTTGGGATGTTGTCATCGGTATTTATTTTAGTTGGGGGAATACCGTATATAAATGACATTCTCAAAAGACAAGTTAAGCCACATGTTCTAAGTTGGCTCGGCTGGGGTTTTATTACGGCCATAGGAGCCTTTGCGATGCTTGCTGAAGGTAGCACATGGGCAGTTGCTCTTATTTTTGCCAATACTGTAATGTGTTTGATGATAGCTTTCAGCGCCATGACAACTAAAACGGGTGTTTGGTCTACGGGTATACAAGATTATGTTTTCTTTGGTGCTGGCTTGCTTGGGATACTGCTTTGGCAAATTTTAGATATGCCGATTTTGGCTTTAATCTGCGCCATCTTAGCGGATTTGGCATTCGGTATTCCAACAATTATTAAAACCTTTAAAGACCCCACAACAGAGACCCCACTCCCGTGGGCTATGTCGGTAGTAGCTGAAATTTTTGGATTACTTGCCTTACAGAATTTTGTATTTCACGAAGCGGCATATACCGTATATCTGTTCATTTTTGATATGATTGTGTTTCTCCTAATCCTTAAGATCTTTAAACGAAAAACTATTCACATCCCAGAAACAGAGCCCACTAGCCATAGATAGGCTCTAATGTTCCCTACCAACCCCAGCCAACTCGAGGTAGGTTATCCCGCTCGAGAAGTGTGCATAAAAACATATGGCAGAAACAATTCAACAATCAGCCTTAGGTGAGATAATAAACAGTGAAACTGCTTTAGTTCTTTCTGCCGAAGAAAAATACGGGGGTATTTGGAACCATGCGCTTGATTTTATGGATTTGCTCGGATATTTTGCTAAATCTATTGATCCTGACCGCTTTATATTCGCAATATTTCTTGGGCACGTTAAAAAACATTATCTACTGTCTATTTTGTCAGCAGTTCGGCTACATCATGTCCAAACAGGAATGAATATACGACAACTAATAGAGGCTGGATCTTGGGCTGCTTACAGTATTGCTAACCCCGAACAATCAAAATTCAGCATTGAAAATGATGGAATTCTCGATGTTCCAGATAATCTAAGGGAAGCTAAAGACAAATGGTTGGATGCTAACCATAAACAACACTCCGACTCACTTAAAAATCTCAAAGCAACTATCAACAAGAGTACAGGACATGCTAATTTGGTTTATTCTATGAAATCTTTTAAAGCAGATTTTAAGCAAGGCAACTTTCATATGCCATTTTTCGATTATGAAGAACCACGGCATATTAAAAGTGACCTGTGGTTCGCGACTAATGTAGTCATGGGTCTGTTGGATCTTTTTTATGGAATCAATCAGCCGCTGAATGCTATTCAATTTCAACCAGATTTTGCTGCAAGACTCGTAGGTTTAAGACAAGCCAACGATCGATTTAAATCTGAATTAATGAAAGACTTTCAACTGGAGAAAGTGAAAAACATAGTTAAAAAAATCGTCCAAGAAGCCCAAATTATTAAAGATAAGCATACGGATGAGGTGGGAGCTGTAGTTAATTACGCTTGTATTTTTGCTCAGAGCCAAACTGAATATAATGAAATGGAAACCACTCTAAAAGAATGGGGCAAAGCAGTTCATGAAACCAAAACAGGTTTTGTATATAAAATCCCACCATTAGAAACATCTGCAGGAGAATTAAGATTACTAAAACTTCGCAAACCAGATTCTAGTCGTCTAGAAAGAGGCGATGCTGACTTTACGGTATCTAATTATCCTGAATTTAAAGAGAAATACCTGGATAAGCCTGGTTTTGGAATTATCGAACGGTCAGAGATGGAGATAATGGAATTAAAAGATTCTGATTTCAACATATTAGTTTACTTCTCTTATCCAACTTTGGAGAAGGTGCTCGAGATGGGTCAATAAGGTAATCTAAAAATAGTTAAAAATGACCAATCTGGGCTTAGACTTCCAAAAGTTCTAGCTCGAAGTGCCCAGCCAAAGAAATGGCATTCATCTTTTGATGGATGGCATTTCTTTTGTTTGTGTGATGCAGGGATCGAACCTTGGGAAAGGGGTCGGGAAAACGGGAGTTTTCCCGTAGTGGAGGCAACCTGCTAATATGTTATTAGCAGGTGTCGGAACCGCAAGGGTCCGAGGAGGAGTGAGGTAGCCCGAACTCCGACAGGTTCTAGTTCTGCTGGTTAGCAGAACGGACCCCTACCGCCCCAGCCATTCTTCGCCAACCATCTTTCGCTAAAGCTTCAGAATGGTTTGGCTTCGGAATGGCCTTGCCAAAAAGGTATGTATTACACATATATTTTATATAGCTCAAAATCTTTAAATTTTTACTACGGTTATACCGAGGATATTAAAGATCGCTTAAAGTCGCATAATGAAGGTAGGGTTTTTGCTACTGCACCATACCGTCCATGGAAGTTAGTTTTTTACGCCAGCTTTGCTAATAAAGAGTTGGCTAAAGATTTTGAGCGATATTTAAAAACGGGAGCAGGTAAAGCATTTGCTTACAAAAGGCTTGTCCATTCCGAGGCCTTGAAGAAGGATAAGGAGGGGCGTAAATGCTATTCCGTAGCTCAACAGAGCGAAGGGTAGCCGCCCCAGCCAATCAGAAAATTCTCCTCGCGAAGCGAGGATGAAATAAAGTGAGGTTTTGGTATGGTAATATACAGCTATGGATGTAAGAATTATTACCGTGCCAATTACTCGTACTGAACTCAAGAAAATCGCCGAAGAGAGATTCGGTGATTTGGTGAAGGCAGTTGTGGATATCGAAACAGGTGCTATGGCGATCAGCGGAGAATTGCANNCCGGATATCACCGACGAGAACTGGATAGAATTTGATTCAATGATCAATGTGCGGCCATCGCAAAACAATCGTTCTCGTTGCGTGGAAGACAAAATGATTTGTGAGAAGGTAATAAAGATCGTTAACGATTTGATCAAATAATGGTTTATCATCAAGAACTATCTCACGGCAGATGGTCAGAATTAACCCTAGTGGAACAGCTGGGGAATATTGGAAGCGAAGTCAGCCGGATGATTAATTGGCGGGACAAAGACAAGGATATCGCAGAAAGAGCATTTGAACGAGTGTTGGAATTAATTGATTTTACCCTGGCTAATTTGCATAATAAATATCGTCTGCGAGAAATTGCCAGAAGCAGAGAATTATTGGTGACCCATTGGATAGCGGGTTCCCCTACTAGCGCTCTCGAATTAGATCGGTTAAATAAGTATTTTTTCCAGTTCGCCCTATTAGCTAATTCAAAAAGTTAGCTCTATCCAAATCAGAACATAGTGTGTAGGTTAGAACCAAATTAGTGAAAACTGGTAGAATTAAGGTATGAGGAAAAATATTTGGATTGTCTATGTCGGGATAGTCATTTTGGGCGTTTTTGTGTTTCCGGGCAAGGGTTTAGCTTTTACGCCGGACACGGATTGTGTGATTCAAGATTTTAATTCCCAAATTCAACTCAACCCCGATGCTTCAGCCAAGATCGACGAAACTCTACTGGTCGATTGCGGAACTTTGCCTGAAAAACACGGCATTTTTAGAATATTGCCCACTAAAGTTAATCGTGGGCAGGGGATTTATCCCTACACCAAAATCAAATTATTGGGCATTACTAATACCCAAAATGTGCCGTATCAGTACGAGACGATTAATGATAGGTTTTACCACACATTAACCTGGAAAATCGGCGACCCTGATATTACGATCAGAGGACTTAACACCTACAAGATCTCCTATCTTATAAACAATGTTGTTATCCCTTCAGACAACGGGAACGCGCTTTATCTTAATTTAAACGGCAATTTCTGGGAATTACCGATTAATAAATATTCTGCCACGGTTAATTTGCCCAATAGCATTACTAAGGCCAACACCACAGTACAACTTTATTCCGGCGAGTTCGGAAGTGTTGGTAATAAAAATGTTCAATTAACTTGGTCACGGGATGGCAAAAATTTTATGGTCAGCGCCGCTAACCTATCGCCTAAAACTGGGGTGACGGTTTGGGCGGAGTTTCCGGCAGGGATAGTCTCTCTTTTTCAACCCAGTTGGTTTAGTCTTTATGGACAATATCTCTGGATTTTGCTTTTGTTAGCTGTGCTTTGGTTTGGAGGGAGAATTTGGCAGCGGTTTGGACGAGATCTCAAATTTAAGGGTCCGATAGTGGTGGAATATGATCCGCCCAAAGGCATGTCGCCCTTAGAAACGGGCTTACTTACCACTTACGGAGCGATAAAGCCAACTTTTATTAGTGCCACGATTGTTGATTTAGCGGTGCGCGGTTATTTAAAAATTAAAGAAATTAGCGACGCTAATTGGCTGCAGCAAAAAGACTGGGAACTTAACTTATTGAAATCAGATTTGTCTGGTTTAAAGCCGTTTGAGCAAAAATTGTTGACCGGCTTATTTGGAGAGAGTCTATCTTTGGATGCTACGACGAAAATTTCATCACAAAAACGAATTGGGCGAATAATTAGGTGATTGGGGATATATCTGTTACCCTGATTATGCGTTATTAATAAATTGATAGGAGATCTAATGGAAGATCAAATGACTAATATGCCCGCAGATGGTGCAGAAGCCGAGTTAAAACCTGGGGTTTGTACAGATTGCAACTGCGATCCTTGCGAATGCGAGGAAGCAGCCCCTACTAGAGATGCTGCCGAAACAGTATCCGAAGGCACAAAAGAGGGGACAGAAGAAAAGTCTACTGAAGAAGCTACTGAATAAGCAGAGACTTTGTTCTACTTACACTAATCGATCCGGGGCGGATGAATTAGTGGTGGGTGTTAAGTAATATGCCCACCTTGCATAATGCGAGGTGGGTTTTTTGAAAACTTGTCTGATTAAGCCTTGACTTTGAAGGTCAGGGCCGGGCCATACCAAATTGTTTGCCAATCTGTCGGAGTCGGCAATTTAGTACCGGATACTGTCCAGGTATAGGTTTTCTCTCCAGATAAGGGTTTTAATAAATCATAAATATTTTGAGTGATTACAAACTCAGATATATTTCCAGGGAGGGGCAGATAAAGGAATTTTCCTTCCGGCAAATAGCCGCCGATCTTGGCTATATATAAATTGGCATTCGGTATATCCGACCAATCAAATATGGTTTGAGGTAATATCTCGGTATTATCGGGAGGAGCAATTAAATCAGCGGCAGTTTTTTTGATGATAGTTCTAGATTCGGCCAAGGCCCAATTATCCGGATTAGTATTAAGCCCTGCGGGCAAAACCGACCAAGTAAAAGTACCATCGGGATAAGTTTCTATCCGACTGGATTTAAGTTTAAAAATAGTTTGTTTCCCGACTGCGACGCCACTATCCGACCCCGGCGGGAAAGGTTGGCCATTTAGTAAGGTTTTAATATAAAAAACCGGCATCAGGGGACTATCGGACGAATATTCCCATTGCAAAGTAATGTCTATAAACGGTATGTCTAATGAGAAATTAATTCCATCAGCCGGGGCGATTAAATTCAATTCATCGAAAACCGCCATAAAGATGTCTTTATTGGGACTGGAATACCCAAAAGGAGGTTGGCCGGTAGAAATACCATGAGCGTAAGTCCAAACAATTCTGTTGCCTGCGATTTTAGGCCGAAGTTGGTCACCGGACATCGGTTGCCCTGGTGGCACAGCCGAGACGGCAAATTCTTTATTTTTGCGCAGATCGTACATATAAATATCTGCATTCCCGGTCATCGGACCGGTTGGTTCGTCGTTACGCAAATCTTCCCAGGTAATCACATTTTTATAGATGTCCGGCAAACGTTGATTTTTAGAATCAGTAGTAATTTGTTGGTCGCCAGCGTCAGAATTAGACAGATCGCGCAGATAAATATCAAGATTGGTGTTACCATTTCTCTCATCGGTCCACGCAATCAGATTTTGGTAGATGCTGGGGGAGTATTGATCGGATAAATCGGTAGTAATTTGCTCACCATTGGGATTGGGGGCCGCAAAGTCGTACAAGTAAATATCCAAATCGTCATTTCTGTCGTCTGCCCAGACAATTTTTTCATCGCCGGTAATAACATTGTAGTGATAATTAATATCTTGTTTATTGGAATTAACAAAAGTTAATTGCGTAGATATCCCGGTGCTAATTTGATATTGCCATAAATTAGTAGTGCCACCGGATTGGCGCACAAAAATGATTTTATTATTACTGCCTATATCGCACAACACATCCGTATCGGTGGGCAATTTGGGTACAGCATGACCGTTAAATGGATTATCAAAAGTACTGTGCCAATAAATAGTTTTGTTTTTAACATAAATCACATAAGCTCCGTTAGTTTTGACGGAGCTAAAATCTATTACATTACCGGTTGCGATCCAGACCGGTAGTTGCCCCGATAGGAGATCGTAGTACATTACTCTGGTGTCGTTGATGTTGTAAGTGGTTAAGCTTAAGTAAGCCAAACCATTTTCGGCTAAGTCCCAGAGTTCATCTTCGCGAGCGGTGTCATTCAGAACTGGCACCTCTGTTTTTATATTAATTACCGCCGCTCGGCTAATCCCGCGAAGATAATTTTTGAGCGAGGTGAAATTAAAAATAATAACTAACACTGCCACAGCAACTATGGCAGTTAGTATTAATGATAGATCGTGATTAAGTTTGAATGTTGGCTGTTTTTTCATATCCCTATTATTAATTGTACTATAAATTAATACGCCCGCTTAATTACTTGACAGGAAAGATCAATGCTGTAATATAAACTTCAGGTAGTATTTGCACCTTCTACCTCTAACCGGGGCCTTTCCCTGCACTACCTCCTATAAAGCCCCCGTCGTCAGACGGGGGCGCCCTTTACATCAGAAATATTGCCATAGTTGGCATACAAAAATTTGCCTATTAATTTTATAAATAGTATACTAATTTTCACATTAGGTTGTTTTTTAAGACTACCAAAACACCTTTGAGCACTTTGCCAAGAAGGAGGAGACTTATGGCTGGCTGCATGATGTCGCAGAGCGTTGCGGATAAATATTTTCGCCAGATCCTCGAAGCTCTTAATGAATGCGAGGTTGTGCTGCAAGAATCGCTCCGCGTAGCGGCCAACACAAAGAACAGTAGAAGAAGATGGGTTTCGGTGGACGGGATGTATCAAGATAATAAAATTTATATCCGTAGTTGTCCCAACCGAGTAAATATGGTGTTGACGCTAATACACGAGGCGTTGCATCACGTCTTTCAAGAAATTCCAGAATACGAATCAATCGGTGAGGCGATCGATTTATTGTCTTATCAGTTATTTTGCCGATTTTCGACACGCCAATTAGAGCAACTGGCATACTACTTGAAACATTAAGGAGGCGATAATGGTTGCCGCAAAAAAGCCCAACGACGGATTAGGTAAGTTAATCAGGTTACTCATCGATTTCGACGCATTTGTAGTATCCGAGTGGCCTACCACCATGGAAGAATTGTTGACGATATTGGTGGACAATGACCTGCTCGACGATAGCAACCAGGGAAAAGTGTTGAGTTGCGAGACGGCAGAGGAGCAACTGGCGGCATTGGTCGAGATGCTGATCGTGGATGGTATCCTCGAGCCCAGCTATCGCAAAGATCTGGGGCTGCCCGAACCTGAACCATCGCCACTCCCTTCCTTGGGGTAATCTGCTTACCCTCCGGCCACAGAATTGGTGGGAGAAACACACCTAAAGAGGACCTTGTTAATATCGGTCCTCTTTTTTATGCCATTTTCTGACCGATTTTGGTTTGCAATAGCGCTTGGTTGGGGATAAATCGGAGATTGACAAAAAGTTGGCTTGAGAGCTAAACTTTTGATGTGGGTGGAGGTAACCATTTTAGCATAGGAGTTTTAAAATAAATCTGAAAGAGACCTCGTCTTTCAGGTGTTTTTATTAGTAATTATTTATGGCTATGAAAAAGTTAATTTTGCATAGATGGATTCCAGTATTGGCTGGGATAGCTTTGACGATCAGCAGTATGTCGCCAACGACCGCCGCTTTCGCCAATGATAACGCATGTAATGAAGATAATATCCTGACTAACAGCAGTTTTGAAGAACCCATTGTTACTAACGGAGCCAATTGGGATATTTTTGGGCCCACTGGCTTTATTCCGGGCTGGCAAGCCGATTGGCGGAGCGATGTGCCAACTGTTTGGAATGATTTTCAACGCCCGGCCCCGCAGATTGAACTGCAAAATGGCGTGAATGGCTGGACTGCCAAAGAAGGGAACCAGTGGACAGAATTAGATACCGATTGGGTTGGCCCCGGCGGTCCCTTAAATGGAGAGCCGGCCTCAATTCAGTTATGGCAGGATATTACTACTGTACCGGGAAGTAATTATGAGATTAGATTTTGGACCTCGCCTCGGCCGGGAGTAGGCGCAGCGGACAATACAACTGAAACTAAATGGGGCGACACGATTTTGGATACCATTACTGAAAATGGTACTGCTAATGCCAATACGGTTTGGACAGAACATATTTATACCGCTGCGGCTGTCGGTGCTACTACCCGCCTGATGTTTACTGATTTGGGCATAGCTAATTCTTTGGGCGGCTTTGTCGACAAGGTGTCTGTGGCGCGGGTATGTGAACCGCCTACACCAGAAATCCCGTGTGATTTTGGCGAGCAAACCGGTTGGTACGGTGAATATTTCAATTATTCTCGCAATCACCCAGATATGAATTTAAATCCCAGTTTATGGCCGGATAAAACCCATGGCGATCCGATGGGAGATGTGGCGCCTTGGACGGCCGATTGGTATACCCAGCCCTATTTTCGGTTCTGGCAAGTTGATGCCAATCTCGCTTTCGGCGGGAATTTCTTCCCGTTCGATCCGCCCAAAGATGAAGAAATCGATAATGGGCATGATTATCATTTTGGCGCGCATTGGACGAGTAAAGTTACTGTGCCCACTGATGGAGACTATGATTTTACTCTAAGAACCGATGACGATGCATGGTTGTATTTGGACGGGGAATTAATCGCTGATAACAGCGGGATTCATCCCCCAGTCACCATTAACGGGACTTTGGCGTTGACCACAACTCCGAAAATTCTGGATATCTATTTTGCCGAACGGCATGTGGTGCAATCGCATATGTATTTTGCTTTCACCGGTGATATTCAACCTCAAATTGTGCCGTATAATCGGGCCTGTCCAGAACCGGAGCCCAAAGACCCACCCAAAGTTACTTTAGAAAAAACCGGTGAATATGATCAAAGCAATATCAATAGTTTGGGGCAAATTACCTATGAACTTGATTGGGCGATTACCGGCGAGGGCTCGTTAGATAATGTCACGATTACCGACCCATTGCCAGCGGGTACGCAGTTTGTGTCAGCTTCGGATGGCGGCACATTAGAGACAGGCGATATAGTTACTTGGGATTTAGGCCCGAAATCGGCCGGTGATTTTGGCACCGCATCATTTATAGTTTCTTTGGATGCTGCTTTTGCCAGTGCGGTAGTGAGCACGGATCAAGGCCTCCGCAAAAACAGCACTCCTGTAATTGCCGATCGGAGCCATCCGGAGAATGCGTTGGGAGCGCCCCAATCAACTGGCGCCGATTTCGATGCCCCGGGATTTCCTGAAGATGAATGGTTTTATTCGTTAGGATTCCCTACCGAAACCAAATCCGCCAGCATCACCCTTGAATTTGCCACCCCTGTTTTTAATGGCCCCGGGCAAGATCTGCGAATTTTTGAGGTGACTTATGGCCCCGGTACCGGTTACCCGATGGAAAGAATTACTGTTGAGGTTAGCCAAGATTTGGCGACTTGGATCGATTTACCCGGGTTCGTTAATCGGGATGGCATAGTTCATTTACCCGCTGATATACCTTTCATTAAATATGTGCGCTTGACGGATGCCAGCAATGTGAATCTTTTCGAAGATACCGCCGATGGTTATGATGTTGACGCAGTACTGGCCCTGCATCCGGGTGTTTGTGAGATTAATAATACGGCAACATTAACTGGTGGTTTCCAGCAAACAGAAAATACAACTATCCCAGTTGTGGCTAATGCCGAATTCTTGTTGACGATCAATCAAACTGCCTGTGTGCCGACGGTGCGCATTGCCAAAGCAGGCAGTTATTACAGCGAGACCAATGAAATTACTTACACTATTGATTGGAGCGTCGGCGGTAAAGGAACGCTGTACGATATTTGGGTGACCGACGAATTACCGAATGGCACGACCTATGTTGACGGTAGCGCCAGCGATCCCGATGCTGGCGGTCCGTTGTTGCCCGGCGCCTTAGACGGCACAACAGTAGAATGGTTTTTAGACGACCAACCGGCCGGCGCCTCGGGCACATTAACCTTCCAAGCGACCGTTGATTCAACCGAAGCGTGGGCGGACCGGGTAGCCTCTTTCCGCCAAGGCAAGCGGTGGAATGGCACCCCAGTGTTGGCCGAGAGAAGCAATCCCGCTAAAGCGTTAGGCGAAGCGGAGCGCAACGACACGGTCAATTTTGTCTCGTTGGGTTTTGGCGAAATGGTGGAGAATACTCAATACGGCGAGCTGATTTTAGAGTTTGATAACTATATTTTGAATGGCGCGGGAGCGGACATCGAAGTGGTAGAAACCAGTTACGGCAGCCCGTCGGATAGTGCTTATCCGGAAACAGTGGAATTGTTTGTTTCGCAAAATGGTTCAACTTGGTATTCGTTAGGCATGGGGATTCAAGATGAAATGTTCTCGTTCGAAAATGGTTCGACGGTATTACCTTGGGCAAAATATGTCAAATTAATTGACCGCAGCGATAAAAGCGAGTTCAGCAATAGCCCAGAAACCGATGGTTATGATGTGGATGGTGTCAGGGCGATTTATCCGGGAGCCGAAGAGTGTTCCATTGATAACACGGTCTTAATTAGCGGAGAGAGCACGGCCGATGAGTTGTGGCAAATTGTTACGCCGAATATCGAAGCGGAGGCGACCACAACCACCGAAATCAATCCGATTGCTTGTATCCCGGAGGAACCACAGGAACCTATA
>DQGN01000035.1 GCA_003524745.1 Patescibacteria group bacterium | reverse complement strand
CAGAGAGCCACAATGTCTTTCATTAAATCATTTTCTTTCATATCGATAGTTCTTTTTTGTCATTCCCGCGTAGCCTCGCCCAGGGCGGGCGTAGGCGGGAATCCAGACAAGAAAATAAAAATTACGATTTTGTTTGTTTTTATGTCTGTCTGCCTGCCGGTTTACCTGCCGTGAGGCATGGTAGGCAGGGATCCCAGATCCTGATTTGCTTTTAGCAATCCGGTCTGGGATGACAGAAAGGTGGTCGGAATGACAAAAAATTATTCGGATAAGACGGTTATGTGGAATTCGCCTTCGAGGTTGGGAGAAAATACCACCTTGACCGTATGCTCGCCTAAAGATTTGATTGGTTTAGACAAAATTACTGACACTGGGTCTACTGCATAATGAACTTTAGTGGATAAGTCTGCAGCAATATGATCAGCCCCTACCCCAGCGAAAAGCTTGCCCAATTTAGAAGCCTTCCGCTTAAACACCAGATGGATATTGGGCAACATCTTAACAATGTCTTGCCATTTCTGATGGATCTTCTCAAAATCTTTCTGCTTCTTCTCCTGTTGTTTTTCTAGTTGCTCCAACTTTTCAGGAGTCGCCATTTCCGCGAGACCCCTTAGCATCAAAAAATTGCGCGCATAACCCGGAGCAACTTCTTTCACCTCCCCAGGGTGTCCCAGTCCAGCGACCTCTTTCTTTAATATGACTTTCATCCCGTTATAGACTTCCATTAATTAATAACCGAGGAGATAAATAAATTAGAATGTTTGTTATACCTATTAGATTTGCACATTACGCTATCTATAACGGGATTCATACTAATCAACATTATTTAACCAGATTCTGTAATGTGGCGATGGCCTTGAGGAGTTGGGCATCTTCTTCCTCTGACTCCCCCTCCTTTACTAATATATCAGGCCGAATGCCCCCCTGGCTAATCGACCGCCCAGCGGGGGTATACCAGTGGGCTACTGTCATCCGTAAAGCAGAGCCGTCCGCCATCTCATCAATCTCCTGAACACTACCTTTACCATAGCTATCATTCCCCACTAAGATCGCTCGGTCGTTGTCCTGGAGGGCCCCCGCCACGATCTCGGCTGCCGAGGCGCTTCCCTCATTAATCAAGATGACAATGGGGATTTCGGTTAACTTCCCTGTACCATCGGCATAAAATGGCGTTACTTTGCCATCCTTGAAGCGTTCTTCTACGATCATGCCGCTTCCGATAAATTCGTTGGCAATCTTGACCCCCACATCCAAGAACCCGCCAGGGTTGTTACGCATATCTAAGACAACGCCGCGCACATCTTTGATTAACAAATCTCGTACGATAGCATTGAATAATTTATTGCTGTCGCTGCTAAATTTAGTAATCTCGATTACAGCCAAACCATCAACGAAAGAGTTAAGTTTAACGCTGGGGATTCTAATCAAATTGCGGGTGATTTTGAATTCTAAGGGTTTAATTTCGCCATCCCGCTTAATAATCAACACTACTTCCGTGCCCCGCAGACCTTGGATTAATCTCACCGCCTCGTCTAAAGTAAGCCCAGTAGTGCTATTCCCGTCGATGGCCAGAATTTCGTCCTTTGCTTGTACACCAGCCATCTTAGCCGGAGAGCCATCCATAGGAGTGATCACTAACAAGCGCTCTCCAACAAAATCAATTTCGATACCAATCCCCTCATAGACACCGTTCAGATTAGTGAAAAAATCTCGGCTCTCGGCCGGAGTGCTAAAAGAAGTATAATGATCGCCCAAAGCAGCTACTGCTCCTTTGATACTGCCGTATAATAAATCCTTAAAATTAATATCGCCGTAATATTTTTCATCCAAGAGTTGAACGACATCGGTATACAAGGTAAAATCTGGTTGGCTCTTTTGATACTTCAAAATATCCTCGTGCCAACTCACCCACATATTTTGTAAGCTCAATCTTTGGTAAGCGCCATGAGTAAAACCCAACCAATAACCTAACCCCAAAACAAACAAAAAGCTGGCGACGGAGACAATCAATTTAGATAACTGGGGTGGTTCGAGTTTCAACATAACTAAATATCTAATCAACAAGATAAGCTAATGGGTTACGCGCCTGGTCTTGATACCATACTTCAAAATGTAAATGCGGTCCAGTAGTCAGCCAACCTGCCCCGGGAGTGCCGGGGGTACCCCCAGAATAACCGATTACCTGTCCCCTGACCAAAGAGGCTCCCGTACTCACAGCAAAACCCGATAAATGCATATAGACGGTAGCTAAACCGTTGGTGTGGTTAATTATCATATAACTTAACCCCCGAGCTCCACCATCTTTAATTTTAGTTACTGTACCATCTGCCGGAGCTTTAACTGGGGTGCCTTGAGGAGTAGCAATATCCATACCATTATGAGGCAGGCCAAAGGTGCGCGCATAATCGGGATCACGAAAACCGGCGGTAATTTTTCGAGAAGCAATTGGCCAATATAGCACCAGATCACCGACCGGAGCCCGTTTAGGCACAGCTTTAAGCAATGCAGCGACTTCGTTAGCCACAGCTTGCTGCTCGGCGCGGGCTGCTTCTAATTGTTTCTGATAATCCGCCTCGCTCAATTTTAGATCCTTTACAATTGCTTGCTTGGCCCCTACTTGTACTTGCAAACTTTGCTCTTCGACAATGCGTCGCTGCTTGATATCCAACAAGCGCACATTTTTGTCCTCTAAAACAGTTTTTTTAGTGCTCAAATTTTGCTTGATCTCTTCCAAAGCAGAGATGTTGGCAGTAATTTTGTTCTGGATATTGTCCACATATTGCACCTTGCTCATAAAATCAGCCAAACTATTAGAGCCCAGCATAATTTCTAACAAACTATCTTGGCTGTACATATAAGAAGTGCGGATAGCCAGCTTCAACGCCAAGCGTCGTCCCAACGCCTCCTCTTCTAAATCAACCAATTCGTGATTAATTTTACCTTTTTCTAAACCAATGGTAATAATTTCGGTATCGATCCCCTCTAAGGCCAACCGCGAAGCTTCGATTTGTTGATCTAAGAGTTTGACCTGATTGCTCAAAGTCAGTTTTTGTTTTCTGATCTTAGCCAATTCGGCTTCTTGCTGCTCAATCTTCTTTTGAATAGCCTCTAATTCGCCTTGTTTATCGGACAACAAATCAGCCTGAGCTAACGTAGCACCGGTTAAACTTAAAATTACTGCCAAAGTCATCGCTTTCAGCCAAAAATTGTGTTTTGTTCGAGTAGACCAGATGTTCATAACTATTATCTGCCCTAAAAATATAGCAGGACATTAGATTCTTAAATATCGGCGAGTCGCCAAATAGCTGCTCAACGACCCGACTAAAATGCCAAAGAATATCTGGAAGCCAAGCAACCGCAAAGCAAACATAAGCCCAAAATCACCTATAGTTTTACTTACCGATTGCCACGACCAGTAGCTGCTGCCTAAGAACCAGACTACCCCCTGATACATTAATATAGTCAAACCAAAGGCCAGCAATGCCCCCAGAAAACCGTACAAGACCCCTTCTAACACAAAGGGCCAGCGAATGTACCAATCCGTTGCTCCGACTAATTTCATGATCTCGATTTCTTCTTTCCGCGTGAAAATAGTTATTCTAATAGTGTTAAAAATTATCAACAACGCGACGATTAATAAAATTAAACTAATCACCACATTGCCCAAAGCTAATAGCTTATTGATTTTGCGCAACTTGTCCACAACTGCTTGATTTTTCTCCCAACTGGTTGTCGCCACAATATTATTGGTATCTTGAGACTTGATTTGCTGAATGACCTGCTCCAATGAATCGGGGTGAGTAACTTTGACCTCCAAACTCGCCGGGAAAAAGCTGGCATCGCTATCGATCGCTTCGATCAAATCTCTATTGTGTTGGCTATTAGCGATATATCTGGCCAACGCTTGCTCTTGCGAGATAAATTCCACCGATTTTACATTCTCGATGTTTTCGATACGAGCCTGGAAGTTGGTAATATCGGCAGCGGGCACATATTCTTTGAAGAAAACTGCCAAATCTATCTGATTATTAATAGCTCTGATAGCTTGCCCCACCCCGACATTTAAACTCAAGAAAATCCCGACCAAGAGCAACACTTGCACCATGATAAATATGGCCACTAAGCTCAACCAGCCGTTGCGCCAAAAGCCCTGCCAAGATGTCTTAATAATGCGTAAAAATAATTGCATAGTTTAATTTAACCGATATTTACCATGTCGCCGGTCGCTAATAATTTTACCGTTTTTCATCGAAATAACTCGCTTGCCGATGCTGTCGACAATCTCGCGGTTATGCGTAGCTAAAATTACCGTTGTCCCCATCCGATTAATCTTAACGAGCAATTGCGCAATATCCCAAGCATTTTGGGGATCGAGATTTCCGGTGGGCTCATCGGCAATCAAGAGGCGCGGATGCAAAACTAAGGCTCGGGCGATAGCCACCCGTTGGGCTTCGCCCCCAGATAATTCATGCGGAAAACTCTTAGCTTTGGATTTGAGCCCCACCAAATCTAACATTTTAGTCGTCTCGGTTTTGATCACCTCATCGCTGGCTCCGGTGACTTCCAGCGCAAAAGCTACATTCTCGAATACTGTCTTATTCTGCAGTAATTTAAAATCCTGGTAGACAACGCCAATTTGCCGCCGATAATACGGGATGTAGGCCTTTTTTAACAAATGCACATCTTTGCCATCGATCGTGACTTGCCCAAAAGTCGGATATTCTTCGCAGGTAAGCAATTTAATGATGGTTGATTTGCCGGCCCCCGACGGCCCCACTAAACTGACAAATTCGCGCGGCAGAATAGAAAAAACCGCCCCGTCTAACGCGCGTACTGTGCCATAATGTTTAGTAACTCGGTTAAATTGAATCATTTATTTTCTCGTCATTCCAGCCTGACGAAGTATTTCTTGCTTCATCATCCTGGCTTGCCCAGGATCGTATAGATTAATTATTATACGATTCTGGAGTTGCCTTGAGAGGCTTCCCCAGAATGACGGAAGGGACTCAAAGGTCTGACTATTATTACAAATTCATTATAATCCGCCTAACGCAGCTTGTCTTTTAATTGCAAAATTACGCTGTTAATTATTTCATCTAAGTTGCCTTCTTCGATCACTTCTTTGACTTGCGTTGTCACAAAATCACTCCGGTGATCTTTGATTTGATGATAAGGATGCAGGACATATGAGCGAATCTGATGCCCAAAATCACCCGATTGATCGGAGCCCTTGAGCTGGCGCGACAGCTCATCATGTTTTTGCTGCTCCAGCAAATATACCCGGTGCTTCAAAATCTTCATTGCGATCTCTTTGTTTTGGGTTTGCGAACGTTCGCTTTGAGATGAGACAGAAATTTTTGTCGGCAAATGCGTGATGCGCACAGCCGAATCGGTGGTATTCACCGATTGCCCACCATGCCCGGATGATCGAAAAACATCAATTCGTAAATCTTTTTCGGGCAGATCTATCTCGCTAATTTCACCTAAATCAGGGATGACTTCTACTAAGGCAAATGAGGTTTGGCGAAGGTTTTGGGCATTAAACGGAGACAACCTGACCAGCCGGTGGACGCCTTTTTCGGCTTTTAGCAAACCATAGGCTAAATCCCCTTCGACTTTGATCGTGGCACTTTTAATCCCCGCTTCTCCCCCGGAAGTTTGATCAATGATGGCAGTCTTCCATTTCCGCCTCGCCGCATACTTAAGATACATATTCAGCAACATTCCGGTCCAATCAGCAGCATCAACTCCTCCCGTCCCACTATGCAAAAATAGATAGGCATTTTTCCGATCATAGGGACCATTCAATACCGTGGCCGTCTCTAAATTGTCCAATCGGTTCTGCAGGTCCTCCAACAGAAGTACTGCCGTTTCGTCAGTACTGGCAAAATCCTCGTCTTTCATGATATTGGCCAAATTACTTAATTGGCCATCGAGATCGGCCAGCTCGTCCAGAATCTTTTTATTCTTTTCGAACTCCAAAGTAAGCGCCTGGGCGTTGGCTTGATCTTGCCAAAACTCCGACTCGCTCATAGCCTGCTCAATTTCCTGATTTTTCGCGGTTAGTTCGGCAGGGTCAAAGATACCTCCGCAATCTAACTAACTGATCTAACGCCTCTTCTACCGAAAATTTTAATTCTTTCATCCCGTTAGAGATTTCTGTTAAATGATATGTAGTGCAACGAACAAACCCTCCTGTTAGTTAATCCCGTTAATGCTCTAAATTACGCTATCTCTAACGGGATTCATATTCTTATCTTACCAGAAAATAGAATATCCCCGAGCAAAGCCTGCCCCGCGAATGCTGGGGTCGAGGGGCTACCTTATTGTTCGTCATTCTGGAATAGTCCAGAATCATAATCATATTTTATAAGATTCTGGAGTCGCCCCAAGAGCTCCCCAGAATGACGCCATAAAAACCAGCCATTGGAACAACCCTAGACATTCTGGTTTTTTGTTCTTGACCTGACCGAGCATTGGAGCCCTAAGCGTATTGCCTTTATAAAATCCCCGGTGCGAAGCCCGTTATTCATATAGGGCGAGAGCAGTAAGGGGATTTTATATTAGGCAAAGCGAAGGCGACTGCGAGAAGATTTTGGTTACTTTTCTCGGAAAAGTAACAGAATAATTTTAGATGCGGAAGAGAAATTTCTTCGAGAGCACCGTGCCCAATAAAGCAGTCAAGCCAGCGATAATCCAATCGACCGCACCGGTATCGATAAGCGGGGTGCCATTGTCGTAGATGATCTCACCGGTGCCTGCGGCATAGAGATCATTGGCATAAACCCAGAAAGCGTTAATCTCGGAGGCCCAGACATAGGCTTTGCCTCTCACCACAGTATTGGCGGGTACATTGCTATTCACCCTTACTCTGATAGTTAGAGTTTTGGTTGAGTTGGCATAAAGCGTACCTGCCTCCCAATTGATGGTCCGGTTATAAATACTCGGCGTACCATCAGGAGAACTGACTGACATAAAGCTAGTGTACTGGGGCAATTCGAAAGTAGCTCGCACATTAGTCAACGCACTATTTTGTTGATTAATAATGCGCAAGGTATAATTAATGGCATCATTTTCATAGGTCGTTCCCCCGTTTTCATCGCTCGCAGTCAGAGTAGCCGAAAGGCCATAATTGTTTTGTCCGCCAGAGGAGATCACCACATCGGCATAATCTACTCTCTCGACGCCATTACGATAAGCGCGGACACGAACCACATCGTTATAGGTACCGATATTGCTACCGGCTACAAAGTAACCATTTTGGTCGATGCTACCGATATTGCTCATTAGACTCCAGCTGTAGTCAGCAGAAACCGGACTGCCGAAAGCATTATAAGCTTGGGCATTAAAGTCTACGCTGGCGCCAATATTAAGGTAAGCGACGCTGGGAGTAATCCGGACTGTGCTGATTTCACCACTTGGCTGATCCTCATCAGTCACGGTAACGGTAGCTAAGGCATAGCGATCGCGACTACCTTGGGTAGCCCGCACTTGCACGGTAGCCATGCCGGTATAGTTAGGGGCAGAATACAATCCGTTTTGATCAATAGTCCCACCGCCAGAAATCACCGACCAACTATAGTTCACATCATTAAAGATGGGATTATTGTTGTTGTCATAAGCCTGGGCGTTAAAATCGTATTGATTATTAACACGGATGCTAATTGAATTGGGAATGATCTCTACTCGTTCCAATAGGTTCTGTGTTACTACTTGATAAATAGTAACTGTGGCATAAGCGGATTTGGTAATACCATTTCTGGTAGCCACAACTTGAACGGTATTAGCATAAGTGCCAACAGCATAACCAGCGGTGAAATAACCCGATTGGTTGACCCAACCCCCGCCGTTAACTACAACCCAACTAAAACTCACATCATTAAGCACATGATTGTTTTGGTCATAGGCGGTGGCCGTAAATTGCTGGGCACTACCAATTTGTAATTGCGTAGCTACTGGGTTGATTACCACGCTATGCAAATTAACTTGGATTGGTTGACTAAGAACAGTTACAGCTGCATAATCCATGGCTGTTCTCTCGCCATAAGTAGCTACTACCTTAATATTATTGGTATAACTACCAGGATAATTATTGGCGGTAAACCGGCCGTTTTGGCTAATACTCCCAGTAATACTGTTGACTACGCTCCATTGGAAAGCGACACCAGCTAAGACCTGGTCATTTTGATCGTAAGCAGCGGCGCTGTATTGCGCCTGCCCACCCACATAGACCGAAGCGGTATCGGGGGTAATCACTACCGAGGTTAAAATATTTTGTTGAGGCGGTTGGACAGTATTAATCGTCACGCTGACCGTATCTAATAACGATTTACCAGCGAACGAACCTACCAGCTTAAGCGCACCAGAATAGAAACCAGCCTTGGTGCCGGCGGTGTAGAGACCGGTTTGGGTAATGCTGCCGACTTGAGAGGCAGGATACTTGCCGTCCAGAGACCAGATAAAGCCAGTCTTGCTGGTAATGTCTTGGTTGGTTTGGTCGTAAGCCCTTGCCACAAATTGTTTAGTTTTGCTGGCATCAATCGTAAAGCTGGATAAAGCCAAGCTTTGCGTGTCTAAGATTTCTACCCGAGTTAAGATTTGTTGAGTAATTGGAGGAGTAGGTGGATTAATTGGTTCCGGGTTAGCGGTGTTAATCGTGACGCTCAC
>DQGN01000037.1 GCA_003524745.1 Patescibacteria group bacterium | reverse complement strand
TCCTGATCAAAAACATTCTGATTATCAGCGCTTGTAAAATAGCGCGAGACCAAGCCCGCCTTAGCTTGCATTAATGCCATATCGCCTCCTAAGTAATGTTAACTTTTTGTCTGATTGATTAATTCAAAACCGTCAGACCCCTCCATTTTTCACAGCTCACCCAAAATTTAGCTGCACATTTAACTTAACACGAAGACTCTCGGCGTTGCCAAAGCCCAATAAAAAATTCGCCCCCAGCCGCAGAAGTTTATGGGAAGATAGTATCAAGTGTCAGGTATCAAGTATCAAGCAAACCCATTTTGTGTCATTCCCGACTCCGAGGAACGTCAGACGTTCCTTGACCCGGAATCTATTAGAATAGGTTTATGAGAAAAAGTTATGTTTATATTCTTACTAATAAACCGGAGGGAGTTTTATACATTGGCGTGACTAGCAATTTAAGCCAAAGATTGGATCAACATCACACGATGCAAGAAGAATCATTTGTGAAAAAATATAAACTCAACCACTTAGTTTATGTGGAAGAATTTACGTCTATCGTCGACGCTATAGCAAGAGAAAAACAACTCAAAAACTGGCAACGCCAATGGAAAATAGAGTTAATCGGGAGCATCAATCCAAGCTGGGAAAACTGGGCCCAGAGATCCTGAATCAAGTTCAGGATGACGGATTTGTGGTTCAGGATGACGGCAAGGAAATTAACTGCATCAGCTCATATGCTATTATTAGAATATGAAGTACTCGCAAAGTTTTGTTAAAACCAGCCGAGAAGCCCCGAAAGAGGCGGAGACGATTTCGCACAAATTATTGTTGCGGGGTGGGTTTATTCATCCTCTTGGTGCCGGATTTTATTCCCTGCTTCCGCTGGGTTTTCGCGTCTATCGTAAGATTTATAATATTATTACCGAGGAGCTCAATAAAATTGGGGTGGAAGATTTAATTATGCCAGTGGTACATCCCGCCAGGGTCTGGAAAGAAACCGGCCGGTTTAGTGAGGTCGGGCCGGAACTGTGGAAAATCAAAAATCGGGCTGATGAAGATTTTGTGTTGGCCATGACCCACGAAGAAGTGGTAACAGACGCCGCGAAAAATATTATCTCATCATACAAAGATCTGCCAAAATTAGTCGGACAAATCCAAACCAAAGTCCGCGACGAAGCGAGGGCGCGGGGCGGGCTCCTCCGCACCAAAGAATTTACCATGCAGGATGCTTATTCTTTTGACAAAGATCAAGCCGGATTAGAAATGACCTATCAAAAATTTATCACCGCCTACAATAATATATTTAATCGGGTTGGCATTGAGACTGTCATGATTGAATCCAGCGTGGGGGCTATGGGTGGCTTGGGCGCCCACGAGTTTATGATGATAGCCGACAGCGGAGAAGATAAGATTATCGTTTGTTCTGCTTGTGGATACGCCGTTAATGCCGAGGTCTTGGGTATCGAGAAGGATGACAAAAACGAATTTCCCGATCGCACCGTGAATTGCCCGAAATGCGCCAGCGGTAATTGCGAATTCAAGCGCGGTATCGAAGTGGGCAATATTTTTAAGCTTGGCACTAAATACAGCATACCGATGAAATTAATGTATACTGACGAGAATAATGCTCAACAACCGGTCGTGATGGGTAGCTACGGCATCGGCTTAGAGCGGGCTATCGCCTCCGCCGTGGAAGCCAGCCACGATGACCGCGGTATAATTTGGCCTACNNGAAAAATTTGCCGATGCCGATTTGATCGGCATTCCCCTAAGGGCCACCGTAAGCAAAAAAACTGGCGGGAAGATTGAGCTGAAAAAGCGCACTGACAATGAAACGAATTTGATTACTACCGCGGAATTAATTAAATTCCTCAAGTAATTTCTTACCTCAACTGACGAAGTATTCCTTGCTCCGTCATTCTGGCTCGTCCAGAATCCTCTTCTCCGTCATTCTGGCCTCGTCCAGAATCGTATAATAGATATATGAAAAGTGGATACACCTACATTATGGCTAATAATCGGCCAACTTTGTATGTGGGAGTGACTAGCAATCTAACTCAAAGAGTGTATAAACACCAACATAATCTTATACCCGGATTTACTGCCAAGTATTTGTGTCATAAATTAGTGTACTACGAAGTTTTTGATGAGATTATGCAAGCAATCATCAGAGAAAAACAAATCAAGGATATGAACCGAGATGATAAAATAAGACTAATCAGAAGAATGAACCCAATGATGGAAGATTTATCTTATACGATTCTGGAGTCGCCTTGGAAGGCTCCCCAGAATGACGACCCCTCCTCTCCTCCCCTTAGTAAGGGGAGGTTGGGTGGGGTGGTTTAGGATGACAGAAGAAGGGGTGCGGGAATGACACGGGAAGACGATGACGATACAATAGGAGTATGACTCTCACCCAGCAATTAGAATTAATCATACGGAAAACTGCCACAGAGTTGTGGCCGGAGATTAAAATTCCGCCCTTTGATGTGGTGGCTCCCCCGTCAAACGAATTCGGTGATCTTTCGACTGCCCTGTCTTTAACTCTGGCCAAAATCTTGACCAAGCCGCCGCTCGAAATCGCCAATCAAATCAAAGCCAAATTCGACCAACAGCCGCTTACATATATAAAAGAAGTGACCATTACCCAGCCGGGGTATATTAATTTTATTTTGGATTATCCCGCTTTAAGTAAGCATCTGATTAATAAAATCCTGACTCAAAAACAAGCCTATGGCGGGAGCCCAGAAGAAAAAGGCAAAATTATTGTGGAACATACGGCAATTAATCCTAACAAGGCTGCTCATGTGGGGCATTTGCGCAATGCCTGTTTGGGCGATAGCGTCGCCAACTTACTGCGCGCGGAGGGATGGCAAGTCGAGGTGCAAAATTATATTGACGATACCGGCGCCCAAGTGGCCGATATTGTGGTGGCCTTAGAAAACCTACTCGACCAACAAGGCAGCGAACCTTTTGACTATTTTTGTTGGACGATCTACGCCAAAATTCAAAAAATGTACGATGTGGATGAAAAGCTGAAAGATCGGCGGAAAGAAGTCCTCTGGTTGTTAGAAGAAGGCAACAACCCGACTGCAACAGCAGCTACGCAAATTGCCAACAAAATTGTGAATCAACATCTGGCCACTTTCGCTCGCCTTAATATCGCTTATAATTTATTGGTTTGGGAAAGGGACATTATTGATGTGGGGCTCTGGCCAAGCGTATTCGCCGACCTCAAACAAAAAAAATTAATTCATCAACCCCACCGCGGTGAACACAAAGGAGCCTGGGTGGTGGAATTTGGCACTACCGAACGAGAAAATAAAATCTTAGTAAAGAGTGACGGCGTCGCTACTTACACCGCCAAGGACCTCGCTTATCAGTTGTGGAAATTTGGGCTGCTGCCGCTTGATTTTACTTATTATATCCGTGCCCTGCAGTGGAACGGCGAACCTTTATTGACTACCCCGGGTGGAACTTATGGCATTACTGACTTGGAAACTGCCCAGCGTAATTTCAATCAACCTGACCGCGTGGTTAATGTCATCGATTTGCGTCAAAGTTACCCGCAAGAAGTTATCAAAGAGACCCTGGACAAATTAGGTTATAAAAAAGCAGCGGCCAACTCGGTGCATTTAAAATATCAGGTGGTCAAATTATCTTTGGGAGCAGTCAAAGAATTGGGTGTTAAACCCGAAACGGACAAAGAAGAGTACGCTATGTCAGGTCGGGAAGGTATCGGAGTAAAAATTGACGACCTCATGGATAAAGTCGAAGAAAAAATAGCGCAAATTAATCCGCAACTTTTCGCCAGCGCCGTGCAAACATTAGCGGCTGCGACTATTCGTTATTATATGTTGCGTAACCGCGCCACCAAGGAAATCATTTTCGATTTTGACGAGGCATTAAAAACTGACGGCAATACTGGCGTCTATTTGCAATATGCCTATGCCCGCTGTTGCAACATTCTAAACAAAGTGGCCGATTGGCAACCTTTAGCCAATCATCCCGATCTGCCCGCTACCACTTCGATAGAAACCCACCAACTAATTAAACTGGTGGAAGATTACCCTCGGGTGTTAGAATTAGCCGCCGACGAATTAGATCCTTCCCTGCTCACAGATTTTGGCTTTACTTTGGCCAGCGCTTTTTCTAAATTCTACGAAAAAAATCCGGTGCTCTCCGCTGATGATGATACGAAAAATTTTCGGTTGCATTTGGTGGCGACGGTCAAGCAGGTTTTAGCCAACCTTTTATCCAACCTTGGCATTATTCCCTTAGAAAAAATCTAATTTTTTATACAAATTTTATACAAAAATGATTGCAATTTGTTTCTTATATAATTTATAATTTAAGTATTACTTAATTTAATACAGAAAGAGGAAAATAAGCTAATTGAATTAACAGGCAGAATGTCGCTTAATTTTTATCTATCCCGACCCTATTTGCACCCAAAAGAAAAGGTATTGACTGAATCAGATTATAGTGGTATAATAAAATAATAAGGTGATATTTCGCATCTATGCTATATCGAAAATGAAACATAAAATACAGGTAAAATTACGTCTCCGATCTGAAAAAATCCTCCACGGGTTGGTGCTGGGAACGGTTATCTTCTCTGTAGCTTTAATGTCCGTGGGAACCATTCAGATCATCCAAGCCGGGCTGACTGACGATACTAATGTTGCCCAGAATGTATCGGCAGGCGCTTTGTCTATAGATCAGGCACCAGACCAGCTGAACTTTAATGCTGGTGCACCCGGTGACAGTACCACAGCAAATACTGGAAGCGGTACTAATGGCGTGGTTACTAATGATACCACGGGAGCCAAAGCCGGGTGGGCTGTAACTGGTTTCTTTAACACTAACTTTAAGAACACGGATGGCAGTGTTCAAATGTCCATCAACGATGGAGGCACTCTACGCTTGGGCTGGTTCCCCGGTCTCGCCGTAATTACCCCAATAACCGGTGACTCTGGCGGAGCCGTGGCCGGAGCTAATAATAATTTTACCGGTATTGCAGCGGCCAATTCTCTGGGATTGATAAATTCCAATCAGGCATCCGATAACAACGGCGCCGGGGCTTACAATATGACCAATATTATATTCAACTTCAATATCCCTATCTCCGCCCAAGCGATCGACTACACCACTAATCTGCGTTTGACCATCGCCTAATCACCTGCGTCATGCTGAATTTACATCAGTCCTCCATAGCTCGCAGAGCGACGGACGAAGTTCAGCATCTTTGTAAAAATCCTGAAACGAGTTCAGGATGACGGCGGGAGTTATTTTTTACTATGTAAAACTGTTATTAAATGATATTTTTAACTTATAACGACTTAGTCTATGCCTAAATCTTCCAGGGTGTCTTTATTCGCTTTTCTCATTAATAATATTCGTAAACTCCCCCCTCCCTCCTTCCCCTTACCAAGGGGAGGTGTAGGTGGGGTTGCCGGTATCGGTATCTTCGAGCGGCTATTGTTGCTGTTACTATTCACTTTAGGTTTTAGACCCTTGCTGGACCCGGATTTCGGTTGGCATCTTCGCTCCGGGATAGACCTCTTAAAAAATTGGTCGGTCCCCAAACTGGATATTTATTCTTATACCCTCCCCGACTGGCCATGGGTTAACCATGAATGGTTATCTGACGGCTTAATGGCTCTAATTTATCAATGGCTGGGGCCATTAGTGTTGGGCTTATTATTTTCTGGCCTCATCGCCGGGACTTTTCTGCTCGCGGCCTCCCTCTCCAAAGTAGAACTGCGTTATAAAATTATCGCCGCCCTGATCGGTCTGCTGGCCGCTCTGCCGATCTTGGGAGTACGCATGCAAATGATTACCCTACTCTTGATGAGCACTGTTTTATGGTTACTAACCCGTTATCAACAAAAGCAGTTGACCCATCTCTGGTACTTGCCGTTAATTTTTTTGCTGTGGGCCAATCTGCACGGTGGATTTTTGATCGGTTTTGTTATTTTAGCAATTTGGTGGCTAATGGAAACCATCAAATACACTACCGCTACCATTTGGCCTAAGTGGTACAAAAAAATGCGCATCACCGAAACCACGCTGACCTTTCCCCAAATCAAACATCTGCTAACAGTAGGTCTGCTCTCCGGCTTGATTACTTTGATCAATCCTTACGGCTGGGGATTACATTATGATTTCTACAAATTATTTACCAATCCCTTTGCCATTAACAACATTTCCGAGTGGCAAAGTGTTTCCTTGGCCCAACCCATGGCATATGACTTTGCCATCTACTTAGTGGTGCTAATGATATTGTTAATCCTGACTTACAGAAAGATCGAACCAACCCGCTGGGCTTTGTGGATCGCTTTGCTCGGTTTATCATTTCTCTACTGGCGCAATATGCCATTCTTTATGATAGCCAGTTTGGGGTTCCTGGCCGAAACTATTCAAAAATATACCCATTTAGCTTGGGATGCCTTCACCCGCCACCGCTGGTTGTTGATCGGGTTCTGCGCATTGATCGCCATTCTAATTTCTCAAAGAATTTTAGACAATAGTCAGGCCTTAAATATAGATGAGCAATTAAGGCAATCGCGATATTATCCGGTGGATGCGATTAACTGGGCTAAAACCCATCCCGATAAGATCGGCACCAAGATGTTTAATGAATATGGCTGGGGTGGATTTCTGATTTGGCGTTTCCCCGAACAGAAAGTTTTTATTGATGGTCGGATGCCCTATTGGCAAATGGGCGATAAATTCGTATTTGCCGATACCCAGTATGCCACTTCAGCCGGAGCCGGTGCCATCGGCTTGTTAGAAGTGAGGTACGGCGTGGATTGGATAATGGTATTAGCCGGTCGGCCATTGGACTGGGCCCTATCGGGACAATCGGACTGGGAAAAAGTTTACAACGATAATATTAGTGTTATTTATCGCAAAATCAATTTAAATAACATAAAATAAAGATATACTAATATTATGTTTCGCCAACACCAAAAAATATTTTTAATTCTCATACTACTGGCAGCGGCTGTTTTATTACAACCCAATGCGGTTTTGGCAGTGTCTGCCGGTGGCGTCGGAGTAACCCCTTCGCCAGATTCCTCGGAATCCAGAATCAAGGGTAGCTGGTTCGTCTACGAAGTAGACCCCGGCACCACCATTGAAGATACGGTGAGGGTGATTAACAGTTCTTCTAATGAACTAAAAATTAATCTGGAGGGTCTGGATGCATTTTCAACTCAAGACGGGTCTTTCGCCCTGACAGATGATGAAAGTAGAAATCAAGACATTGGCAAATGGATTACCTTGGCCGAAAAAAAACTGACTTTACCGCCTAAGTCCCAGATGGACATCAAATTTACTGTTCAGGTGCCAGTTGATGCAGAGGTAGGTGACCATATTGGGGGAATCACGGTCCAAAAAGATACCACCACACCAGATGCAACCATAAATGCCGGGGGGGCCACGGTAGGCGTAACTACTCGGGTCGGTGCCAGGATGTATCTCACAGTTAAAGGGAACATCATCCGGGATTTGCAACTTAAAGCCAAAGCTTGGTTCGGAAGGGGGTCCAAAATGGTCTTTCGATTCAAATGGACCAACAATGGTAATGTGCGAGCTAATCTGGAAGCTAACGGCAAAATTTATGGCCTATTCGGTTTATATGACAAGAAAGACAACTTTGAGCTGGGACAAATATTCCCTAAAAAGACCTTAACTAGCGAAATGATTTGGCCAGGCAAGAACCGACCTTTGCTGGGGCCTTACCTCGCTATTTTAAATATTCAAGACACCTTCGAAGGGCTTAACCCCAGTAATAAAATCACTGCCCCCGCCCCACCCATCCGGGTCTATCTGATGACCTTCTTTATTCCCTATACTCAAGCGATCGTTTTTGTCATCTTGCTGTTCTTGGCTTGGTTCGGCTGGCAGATCAACAAATGGCGAAAGTTTATGCGGTTAGCTAAAACTCCGGTCGTCAGCCACCGCATTAAAAAAACTGACACTTTGCAGAAAATCGCTGGCTTGTACCGGGTGGATTGGAAATTATTGGCGCAAATCAACGAAATTAAACCGCCATATGATTTAGGGACAACCAAAACCATTTATGTGCCCGACAGCCAAGGTCAACGGAGAATCCTGCCGATTCCTAATATATTGGTTTACTTATTCGCTCCTGTCGTCAGATTATTTTCTCGGAAACCTCACCCTTCCCTTCGTCATCCTGGACCTCAAAACCGTCATCCTGAACTCGATTCAGGATCTCCAGGATCTAGGTCTGGATTCCGGGTCAAGCCCGGAATGACAAAAGGGGTTATCACCCAGACACCTAGCTACACCATCATTATCCAGCCGGGCGATACCCGCAAAGATGTGGAACAATTTACCGGATTATCCTGGAAAGAAATAGCCAAATTTAATCGCCTGAAGCCGGGGTTCAAACTGAAAGCCGGCCTTGAATTAGAAGTACCGGAATAGACCCCTCCTCTCCTCCCCTTGTCAAGGGGAGGTTGGGTGGGGTTAATCAATATTCAAGAAGATGAAAAGCAAACTAAAAAAACTGGTCTGGTTAATGGCGGCAATTTTTTTGACGACCAATGTTTTAATCGACGCGGATTTAATTGGTCGCCCCCAGGAAACCACCTCATCGCCAAGAGCTAACGCCCAAGCGGCGGCGCCGACTACTTTTTATTTTAAGGGGGATTATACGATCTCCCCCACCCGCACCGCTAATAATTATTTTGGCGTGGCCGGTCCTACCGTTGAAAACAGCAGTGATACTTCCGGCATGGTTGTCGGTGGTCAAGGTACTGCTCTCGGCATGATTCCCATCGCCGGCCCGATAGATCCTGGCACCGCTTCCTACTCGATAGTGAGTCCTGCCTTTACCACGACCCCGGATGTGGACATGGCGTGGTTTAGAACTTTTATCATGCCGCTGGCTTCTGGTACCAATTTTGTAGCCCCGGGAGCCGGTGCGAGCACTTTTGAAGTGGGGGTGTCAGCCAGCGAATCCAACGGTGCTCTGAACGGTTTTGTCCGGGCTTTTATATATGTCTATGATTCCGGCACCAATTCTAATGTTAAAACTTTGGCTGGCCCTACCTCGCACGGCACCGAGATCGGTACTGGCGGATCTGCTAACTCTGGGAGAATCTGGACCGTCGCTAACGCCATGACCGGCGGCAACTATACCAGCGGTAACACTGATTATTTGGCAGTAGAGATTTGGGTGGATGCTTCCACTCGTACTGCCGCTACCCGCTTCGCCACCTTGAACTGGGGCGGGAATGTGGCTGTGGTTGATGGCACTAATAACACCACTCCGGCCAGCTATGTCACAGTTGGGATTACCGCAGTGGATACCTTTGACCCCCTTTGGCTGAGAGAAACTACCACTTCTTACGAACCGACCCCCAACGCCCACCAAACCGGCGATACTTTCCAAGCCGGGACTTGGGAAGGCCGAAGATCCAGCACCACCGCCGGCTCAAGCGCCGAGACCAAAACCCAAGCCGTAACTGTCACCGGCAACCCCCTCTACTACCAAATGAACACCTGGACCTCCCCGCCTCTGACCGCCCAAACCATTCCGGCCGCTACCTGGGTCCTTCATATGCACGGTAACGAAACTGCCGCTACTGATAACGCCCAATACCGCTATATGATCTATGTCTGGAAAAACGACGATTCCGGCAGCCGAGGTACGATTGCTGCCGTAGCCAACTCCGGCACTGAATGGGGAATCGCCACTAGCGACAATCAAGTGGAGGTGCTGATCACCGGCTCATCAGTGGCGTCCAGTTTGGGAGATAGATTAGTGGTGGAGGTGGAGCTGGTCAGTTTGGCCGCGAGTACGGCCGGAAATGTCCTCCACCGTTTCGGTGGCAGTAATTCACCCGGCATCTCTAATTACGACAGCGCTATTCTACCTCCGATGAATTATGCCTCTACCCCCACTCCTCTCGCCTACGCCAATCAACTTTATAATCAGACCCACTGGCGTTTTGACGAGGATAACGATGACAATACCTCTAACGACACCCACGCGGCCTGGACCGATAAGGACGGTGCTACTACAGAAGACGACACTACCGTGGCTTTTCTTACCGCCACCAACTTCCGTTTGCGCTTCCAGATCAGAAACCAAGGGGACGAGAACCCCGACACCTTAAGCCCTAAGGTCTACTATCGGGTCAACTCTCCGCCGGGTTCCTGGACGGAGATCACCACCGGTTCTTCCAATGTTACGATCGTCACTTCAGCTAATGTGGCCGATGCTTTAGCTACGACCCGACAATTGACTGATGACTCCGCCAGCGGTTTTACCTTCACCGCCGGGTCGATGGAGGAAAATAGTAGCCCCGCCGGTGATACTACCATGCTCCCCGCCAACTTTACCGAATATGAATGGTCGCTTCAATCCGCCACCGTCGCGACCTACGACTTTAAAGTAACTGACAACGGCACTGATTTTGATTTTTATCCTACCACTTACCCTAAAGTTGTTTTTAGTACAGCAGCTTCTCTGGGGGTAACCGCACCAACCGATGTTACATTAACCACCGGCAACCCCGGCGTTACCACTGAAACCACTTGGGGGGCAGGAGAATTGGTAGCAGTAACCTACGGGTCGGCGGCGTGGAGCTTGACCGTGATTATGACCGTTACGCTGAATGACGGAGGTGGCGGACATACTATTCCTGATGCCAATGTGAAGTTGCGAACCGATGGCATCCCCGCTGGCGGGGATGGTACAGGTGATACTTATACCCTTTGGAGTGGAGTTATCACTTCCACTAACGAGACGACCAGCGGCACTTACTCACTGGATACTACCAGAGCTGTCGGCACCCGCAGTAGCGGCGCCAATGGAAGTGTTACCAATATCCGCCCCACCATTCAGGTGGTGATGCCTCCATCGCAGATACCGGCTGATTATGATGGAACTATGCAGTTTACCGTCGCCTAAAAGATCCCTTGGTTTTAACCCAGCCCTTGGAACTCGAGCTCTGTTCTCCCTGACCGAGCATTGGAGCTTGAGCGTACTGGATAATGAAAATTAGCGCTGTGAAGTCCGGTTATACCGGACGAGAACAGAAAGCTATATTTTCATATCATCCAGAGTGAAAGCGACTGCGAGAAGACTTTGGCCCCAAAGGGGACCCCTTGGGTTTACTGTCCTCGGGAAAGTAACAAGAATTCAGGGCCGCTTGTAAAGTGGTTAGATTCCTCCACTCCGTCAGATGACGGAGGTCAGGATGACAGAAAAGTAATTTAGAATGACGGAAAAATATCCTAAAACTAAACCTGCCTTTGCCTTCTCTTTAGACGGCTTACCTGCCTATCTTCTTTTATTGGTCCCTCTGATCATCCTTTGGCACAATAGTGCTTCTCTTTACGCCAATCTATTTGACAAGGCGTTTTTGTTCAATGCCTTAACCGAAGTTATTCTCATTGTTTTCGCTCTGCTCTGCTTAAGTGGCCGCCTTAAATTAGCCGCTTTCCGCTGGAATATCATTGATTTTCTGATTGCCGGATTTGGGATAGTTTTAATATTAGCTACTATTTTCAGTCAAGACCGGACGAACAGTATTTGGGGTACCTTCTGGCGCAACGATAGTTTATACCAGTGGCTCCATTATCTTCTCTTTTATTATCTTCTCCGGTTAAATTTTACTGCCCGCCCCTCCCTTTGGATCGATTGGCTTTTTCTCAACGGATTGGTAGCAGGGCTCATCTCCGCTTGGATTTTTGTCCAATCCTTTATGCAGTTTCTCATGACGAACACCTGGATGGTCGATGCCGTCGGTTCTCTGTCTAATCTTAATTTTCTGGCCTATTACCTGGCTCTTGCAATTGTTACTACTGTCGCTCTGTTGCTCTTTAATTTTAAACCGACTTGGCGTTGGGTGTTGGGCCTATCATTGCTGGCCCAATTCTACGCTCTGTGGCTGACTTTCGGGCGCACCGCTTATTTTGCTGTATTGGCAGGTGTCCTGGTGCTGTTGGCGGTAAAATTCTGGGCGCCTTTCAAGAAAAAGTTCTTTGTCATCCTGAGTATACTAACCATAATTTTGGGGTTTGGCATGCTGGCTTTTACCGGTTTTCCCCGTCTGGCAATTCAGCTTAATGAACCGGGTCTTGCCCACCGCTTCCAAGCTTGGCAAATTGGTGGGGAGGCCTTTTTAGAAAAACCTCTTTTGGGCTGGGGGTTAGAGAACTTCTCTCTGGCTTTTACTAACCACTACCGCCCGGTGTTTGAGGACCTCTCCACTCCCATAGAAACCTGGTGGTACGACAGGGCTCATAATTTTTTAGTGGAATATGCGGTGGTTGCCGGTTTGCCCGGTGTTATCTTAATGGTGCTTCTATTTATTTTTCTCTGCTTGCGAACGGGACAATATATTAAGGGAAAAAAGAAACTACCCTTCCTTACCAGAAAATTGGCTTATCTGGGGTTAGCTGGTTTAGTCACCTATCTCATTCTCAGCTTTTTTGGTTTTGATGTGATTGCCTCTTCTATTTTGGCGATTTTTATTTTTGCTTTGATCGCTTCTTTGGGCCCGACATTAAGCTCCTCCTGGATTTCTTCTCGTGCTCCTGCTTGGGTCGTCCTAGTGCCGCTTATCATTTTGGTACTCTGGGTCTCTCCCCAATATACTTGGCGACCATGGCTCCTACAACGGGCGGCAGTAGGAGAACTGAGAACAATCACGCGGACTGAACTTAAGCAAAAATTCGAACAGATGGAAAGTTTAGTGAAAAATTCTCTTTTCTTGCGCCGCAACTTCTTACCTTATCTGCCACTCGCCCTTTCCCAGAACAGCATCGCCCTACCTGATTTTACTGAAGAGCAAAAAATACGAGAAATTTGGCCGCTGGTGGCTGATTTGCTGTATCGCTATCGGGAAGATTTTAAAAACGATTCTCGGAACTTAACCGGAATCGCTCTGGCTTATTACCCAAACGCGGATATTAATGACGAGGCTTTTGCTCGGACACAAGCTTTTCTGGAGCAGGCCGCCGCCTTAGGACCGGCTCGTCCCTTCCTCTCCTACTATCATGGTCTTCTTTACTATAAGAGAAATGATTATCTAAAAGCGCGGGAGTTTTTCCTTCAGGCCGTCTCCCTTAATGATCAATTTCAATTAGTCAACCTCCATTTGGCTATTACTGAAGGATTGCTAAATAATTGGGATGCTTCTGACCGCTGGGCAAACAAGATCAGCTTGCGGAATTACGCCCAGCAATTAGCCGCTTTTTATGCCGAGAAGAAAGATCTCCCCCGGTTAGTCAGAACTTATCGAGCGATCCTCGAACAGACCCCCCATGACTCTCAGGTGCGTTATAACCTTGGTCTGACCTATCTTGAGATGGGAGAACAGTCAGCGGCAGAAAGAGAAGCCCGGCTCCTGCTCGAGTTTAAGGATGATACCGCAGGAATAGAATCCGGTTACAATCTTTTACGCTTCCTTGAGCTGAAGAGAGCTGAGAAAAACTAGTTAAGTTTACCGAAACCTCTTGCCTCAAAATGACCGGCCAACCATGGGAGATATCTGATATTTGCCCGGAAAATTACCAGAAACTTATCTGTTGACTAAATAACTATATTGTGGTATAATGAAAAGGATATCCTTCCATAATTATGTTAAAACAAATACAAAAAACTATTCTAACAGTTCTGAAAGAGGAGTTAATCACGCTCCTGGCTCTTCTGATGGTGGCTACCGGGCTATTATTTGCCAAAGCGGAGGCCGATATTTCTGCTTATATAACGGTCTATCCTATTGGTGGCTCTATTACAGTAACTGACCCAAATGGAGGGGAAACCTGGACAGTTAATACGGGCGTAACTATTGCCTGGACTACCCTGGGGCCGATCAATGACGTAAAAATCGAATTACAGAGAGCAACCGGAGGGACTTGGGAAGAACTGACCAGCTCCACCACCAACGATGGGAGTTATTCTTGGTCAGTAACTACGCCTGCTACCAATCAAGCTTTAATCAAAATCTCTAAGGTGGGAGATGACACGGTTACAGATACCAGCAATGCGGCCTTTACCATCAAGAGTGCAATAACCGGAGGAAGAGGCAGAACTAACGGAGGAGACGAAGAAGAACCACCTTACACCCCTCCTGAACAACCAGCTCCCCCCAAAGAGGAAACACCGGTAAAAAAACCTATAGACCTAAAATCGACTCTCACCATAGTGGACTATTCGCCTAAAATTATCATCCATGATCGGCCCAACAAACTATTTGTTTATGCAAAAGTAAAGGAAGATTTACTGAAAACCATAGCAGCAGGGTTAAAGAGTCAGTCAACGATCCACGTCACTAAGGAAGATTTGCTGGAAGATTTACTGAAAGATGTCGCAGTGGAGTTAGCGGCTCCGTCAACAACTTACATTGCTCCCCTTGCCCGCGTAGTTTCAGCCCCCGACGACCCTAACCTAATCATCTTGGAATATTTCATCCCGGCTTTTGCCCCACCTAAAGGGCTAATAGATTTGACGATTGTGGTTCAACCAGATAAGACAATCTTGGCTGACAAGTTAAAGATTTATGTGATTGATGCACTGCCTCCGCAAGAGTTAAAAGTTAAAGTGCCTGTATTAGACACTCGCACAATAGAGCTACTCTCCCAAGCAGAAAGCAAAATTAAACTAAAATTCACTAACACCGGGAATCTGGATTGGGATAGTCTCTTACAACCAATCCATATTGGGACCAGCCGACCGCGAGACCGCAAATCCAAATTCATTGATCCCAGTTGGCCCTACTCTAATCGGGCAGCTCGAATAGTGCTGCCCGGCATCATCAAACCGGGGGAAAGTTTCGATGCTGAATTCACCGTCCAAGCCCCGACAGTAAAACGTTCTACCAAGTTTACTGAATATTTTGCGCTGGTAGCCGACGGTCTGGCTTGGGTGGAAGATTCAGAATTTAAAGTTAATATTTTAGTTAAACCTTTGTCTCAATCAAAATCCACCGTTGTAGTAAAGCCCACCCCGGAGCCAACCAATGTAGAAAAAATTGCCCCGGCCCCAACTACTGGCGGGATAACTCAACCCCAACAAGAACAATTAAAGACAAAGACCCCGTCGCCATATCAGCAAACCAAAAAGCCACAATCCACCATAGCGAAAACTACAGAACAAGTAATTGGATTAATAAATAATCTCTTCCAGAAAATAAAACTATTCTTCAAGTTCTAACCCACCCCTATCCAACCGTGATATTATCCCTTAGAAAAAATTTAACATCCTTACTCCTCCCCTGCCCTTTGGACGTTCGACGTCCAGAGGGGAGGTTAGGCCTGCCCCGCGGAGCGACATCTATATCGGAAGAGGCTAATGACCTATTTCCAATGAGATGAAGCGAATGCTGGGGTGGGGGGGTGATTAATTTATACTCCCTCCTCCCCTCACCCCTCCTCTGGCAGGAGGGGATCACATTTATTCCTCCCCTAACCCCTCCTCGGACAGGAGGGGATCACATTTATTCCTCCCCTAACCCCTCCTCTGGCTCGCCTCGCTTCCGAGTCGAAGCGGGCAGGAGGGGAATTTTATTAGTTTGTTCATCCTCCCCTACCAAGGAACGTCTGACGTTCCAAGGGGAGGCAGGGTGGGGAGGATGTTATACAATAGGTCTATGAGAACAAACGATAAAATCTATATTGGATTGGGGGTATTATTTCTGTTGTATGCTACTGCTAATTTTATCTATATGTCTGGTAAAACAACCCCGAGCAACACTACTGCGGTTCCCCAGTCTCAACCCGTCAAAATTATTGCGGTCGGTGATATAAATTTGGGCAGGCAGTCCGGCCAAAAGATCTTAGCCGGAGAAATTGATTATCCGTTTGCGAATATTGCCGATTACTTAAAATCAGCAGATATTACTTTTGGTAATTTAGAAAGCCAATTAGCCGATTTAGATGGCGAGACCCAATCGCCTACCAACGAATACCGCTTTGCCGGTCCTCCCGACGGCGCTAAAACATTAGCAAATGCTGGTTTCGATATCGTCTCGCTGGCCAATAACCACATGTGGGATTATGGCAAAGACCGCTTGTTAGAAACTTTTACTAACTTAGAAACTGCTGCGGTAAAATATGTCGGGGCTAACCGCGAGGCTACCCAACTTTATCAACCGGTGATTATAGAAAAAAACGGCCAAACTATCGCTTGGTTCGCCGTGACGGCAATTCTAAATGGCTACGAAAAATCGGGCGCCCTTGATTATGTGGCTTGGGCGGATACCGATAAACTCATCCCTGCCATCCAAAGCGTCCGCCCGAATGTGGATTGGATTATTATCTCCATGCACCGAGGCGTAGAATATCAAGACGAGCCCTCGACCACCCAAATAGACTTCGCCCGCCAGGTGATTGATGTGGGAGCAGATATAGTTATCGGCCACCATCCGCATGTCCCCGAGGGTATCGAAAATTATAACAACGGTTTGATCTTTTATTCGTTAGGTAACTTTGCTTTCTGGCAACCATTTGACTATTGGACCCAACATAGTTTTGCGGCTGAAATCACCCTTTATCCTGACCGCAAATTTGCCTATACTGCTGTTCCGATCGATGCTGGCTGGCAACCCCGGCTAACCGAAAGCGATGTTAACAAAGATCTTCTGGCGCAACATTTGTCCGATTTGGCCAAAAAGTTACCCCTTGTCGAGCCATCCCAGTAAGCTTATAATGATTCTTGCTTCAACAAGGTCGCACTTTTACAAACAATAAGGAGGCTGCCGATGTCCATACAGATATCAGAAACGACTTCCGAAACACCAGCCCAAGTGCTGGTAAAAGAATTGCAGACACTAAATATCCCCAGAACAGCCACCAAACACCCGGGATGGTTAAGAAGATACTATCTGGGTGTTAAGGGTTGGGATCTAAGTGCTTTATGTCCCGAACTAACTCAATTACTGTTAAATAAATTTCACCGAGGTGAGTTTAGCGCGCTAACAGTAAAAGAATGGTTTGAACTTCTGGATAATGCGGAAGCATTGTACCCCAAATACCGGGCTTAAAAGCCCCTGGATTCCTTGCACAAAAAGGAGGCTACCATGCCAGAGAAAAATGACGGTTCTTCTAATAACGATCTCCTGCGACGCCTAAAAAGAACAACCCCGTTTGGGCTTCCTGCGGGACGGCTTCGCGATTGGCAGAAAAAGTGCCAACAGCGGCACGGCCCTCACTCGTCAACAGCGGAGAAAGAAAACGAAAAAATCAGGGAAGGTGGTAAAGATTAGGATCAACTTCTCTGAACAGAGACCAAAGCGACTAGATAAGATCAGTCGCTTTTTTGTGCCGCAGTATCTACGCTATAATTAATTTATCTTACCCTTGCACCACTTCGTCATTCCGGGCTGGACCCGGAATCCAGACAAGAAAATAAACAAAAATGCGGATCCTGAATCCCTGCCTACCACACCTACGGCAGGTAAACCGGCAGGCAGGCGTTCAGGATGACGAGATCCTATAGATGATTATTCTCTAACTTATGGCCTTAGCCAAAATCAACAGCGCAGCAATTGTCGGATTAAGCGCCACTTTAGTAGATACCGAAGTAGATATCAGCAATGGTCTGCCCGGTTTTTTAATTGTGGGGTTACCGGATAAATCCGTAGAAGAAGCCAAAGAACGAGTAAAATCGGCTATTCGCAACAGCAATGTCCAATTTCCCAATCGGAAAATTACGGTTAATTTAGCCCCGGCCGATATCCGCAAAGAAGGTCCGGCTTACGATTTGCCAATCGCAGTCGGGATTATGTTAGCCTCCGAACAAATTTATAAACCAGATAGTGCAGTATTTTTTGGAGAATTAGCCTTAGACGGTAATATTCGCCCCATTAATGGCGCTATTTTATTTGCTGCGATGGCTAAAGAACAACGCATCAAAACTATTTATCTGCCAGCTGAAAATGCGCTGGAGGCCTCCCTCATTGATAGTATAGAAATTATCCCGGTCAAAAACTTAAAACAACTGGTCGCCCATCTCCGCAGAGAAATTAACATTCCCCCGCACCCACAAACTGCCGTTGATCCCTCGCTGCTGGAACAGGCCTTTGCCACCGATATGAAAGATATTTCCGGCCAAGAACAAGCGAAACGGGCACTCGAGATCGCGGCCGCCGGCCGACACAACATTCTGATGTCTGGCCCTCCGGGAAGCGGTAAGACCATGCTCGCCAAGGCCTTAACCACTATCCTGCCGCCTCTCACCGTCCCGGAAATGTTAGATGTGACCAAAATTTATAGCGTAACTGGATATTTGAGCAATAATAGCTCCTTGATCCTTCAGCGACCTTTTCGTAGTCCTCACCATACCGCTTCTGCCGTCGCGATTACTGGGGGCGGAAATTGGCCCAAGCCCGGGGAAATTTCACTTGCCCACAAAGGTGTATTGTTCTTAGACGAATTGCCGGAATTTACGCGGCAAGTACTGGATGTGCTGCGTCAACCGATGGAAGATAAAGTCGTGCATATTTCCAGAGCTAACCAAAACACCACCTTTCCGGCTAATTTTATGTTGGTCGCGGCGCAAAACCCTTGCCCCTGTGGTTATTTTGGCGACCCACAAAAATCCTGCACTTGTAGTGCCGGCCAAATCCATAATTACCAAAAGAAGATTTCTGGGCCGATGTTAGACCGGATCGATTTACATATCCAAGTCCCCCGTTTAAGCTACGACAAACTTACTACTAACCCCAATGCCGAAAGTTCATTTAAGATCAGGGAGCGGATTATTTTAGCCCAAAGAATTCAAGCCGAGAGATTCGCCACTTCCCCCACCACCAATAATTCCGAAATGAATACCGAGGAGCTAAAGCAATTTTGCGCCTTAGACGAGACCGGCCACCAACTCCTGCGCCATGCGGTCGATAAAATGAATTTGTCTGGCCGCGCTTATAGCCGCACCCTCAAAGTTGCCAGAACCATTGCCGATTTAGAAAATGAAAACAATATAAAACCCCAGCATATCGCCGAGGCCTTAAGTTACCGTTTAACTGACAACGAACTTTAGCTCGTTGTCATCCTCGAGTCGGAGGCAAAGCCATCCGACATCGGGGACCCAGAAAATAAAACAAAAAAAATTCTGTTTTTGTCTGGATTCCCGCCTGCGCGGGAATGACACATACAATGTTTAGATGAATTTGCTGACGACTTGATTCAACCAAGTGCCGACAATAGTGTGGTCAACCGCATAATTCAGGGCAAACAGAGCCACTAACATAATTGCCGCCACAATCAACAAAGTGATTAGATCGTGCCGAATAATGATGTGTTTTTGATTGTGCGCGGCCGCTAAAGTGCCTTCGGCTGCCTGACCGGACACTGTATTGACAATAGGACTGGCTACCCCGATGGGTTGGCTGGTGTGTTTGTATAACCCGCTTAACCGTTCGATCTCCTTCGCTGTCTTTTTGAATTTCTTCGCCATAGGACTACATATTAATTATTATTATTGTACCATACTGCCGTAATAGAACCAGGTATTATTGAGAGATAAAAAAACGCCCCCGTGGCGCATAGCACACGGGGACATTAATCGGTTCGGTACTTGGGTTCCTGATTAAGCCTATGATGGCCAAACGTAATAAACTGAGTAACTCCAGCACCCATCAACAGGCTCTCCAAGTTCTTGCCGTAAAGCTTCAATTACCACCCATCCCAGATTAGGATCATTGAGGCAATAACGGCCAAAAACTCCATCAGCTATAGACAATGTGACTTTGGCTTTCAACCAACTGGGAACAACGCTTATTCCCATGCTAACCGAGAAGTTTCTTACGACAGGCTTCTTACCTATCAATTTCTCGATAATGTCCATCACATTCTTGACCGAACTCACGGGATTTCCACCAGTAGAAATACAGAGAGTCCCTCCCAAAGTAGGCATTAATTCCCGTGTGCCAATTACATTGACTCCCCCGATCTCTTCCATACGAGAATTTATCTCGTCTGCCAGGACTACTGGAATTTTAAAGGGCAATTTGTTAACAGCTTCGATAAATTCTTTGAGCTGTTTTTCCATATCAATCATCTCCTCTAAGATATCAATTTTGATATTTAAATTTATCATAAACTATCCTAAAACACAATGTATACAATACCAAAAACAGCCCGCAATGGGCTGTTGTTTTCCATTTAACCAATACATTGTCCTGGCATCGACCTACTTTTGCGACCCACAAAGGGCAACTATCATCGGCGCTGAGATGCTTAACTGCCGTGTTCGGGATGGGAACGGGTGTTTCCATCTCGCTTCGGACACCAGGACAATATACTCGTTACTTTTATAAATACGATTCTGGACAAGCCAGAATGACGGATACTACTTTTTGTCTAATAGTTCACGGAGTTTACGCATATTGCCTTCTACTGACAGAAAAGCACCAATGGCTTCGGCTAAGGCAAAGAAAATCATGGCATAAACTACTGCTCCAATCAGAATAACTAATGCCAACAGCCAAGCAGAATGATAAATATTAAGCAATCCCAGTTGGTCAATCAACTCTGGCGCGATCATGGCTTCGATAGCACCCGCTAATCCGCCGACCAGAACCAACCACCCCAATGCCCGCAACAAAACAATAAAGGTTTTGAG